>DATGYO010000026.1:0-11875 GCA_035297905.1 Nocardioidaceae bacterium | reverse complement strand
GGATCATCGGCCCGAACTGCCCCGGCCTGATCAGCCCCGGCAAGTCGAACGCCGGGATCATCCCCGCCGACATCAGCAAGGGCGGCCGCGTCGGCCTCGTGTCGAAGTCCGGCACGCTGACCTACCAGATGATGTACGAGCTGCGTGACTTCGGCTTCTCCTCCGCCGTGGGAATCGGTGGCGACCCGATCATCGGTACGACGCACATCGACTGCCTCAAGGCGTTCCAGGACGACCCCGAGACCGACGCGATCGTGATGATCGGCGAGATCGGTGGTGACGCGGAGGAGCGCGCCGCGGCGTACATCAAGGACAACGTGACCAAGCCGGTCATCGGCTACGTCGCGGGCTTCACCGCTCCCGAGGGCAAGACGATGGGCCACGCCGGTGCGATCGTGTCCGGGTCCTCCGGCACCGCGCAGGCCAAGAAGGAGGCCCTCGAGGCCGTGGGCGTGAAGGTCGGCAAGACGCCGTCCGAGACCGCCCAGCTCATGCGTGAGGTCCTCCAGAGCCTCTGACGCACCGCGGGACCAGGAAGGCCGTCGTACCCCTCGGGGTGCGGCGGCCTTCGTCGTGCCGTCAGGTCACGGGGTTGCGGGTGGTGTACTCGGGCCGGGCGTACTCCCGGTCGTCCATGACCGCGACGAGGTGCTCGACGGCGTCGTAGACGTCGGCGTGCGTGACGTACAGCGGCGCGAAACCGAACCTGGCCACGTCCGGGGTGCGGAAGTCCCCGATCACGCCGCGTTCGATGAGCGCCTGCACGACGCCGTACGCCTGCGGGTGCCGCAGCGAGACCTGGCTGCCACGCCGGTCGTGCTCGCGCGGGGTGACCACCTCGAACACCCCGGGAAGGCGTACGTCGACCAGGTCGATGAAGTAGTCCGTCAACGACAACGACGTCGCTCGCAGCTCGGCGGGCTCCACCCCCTCGAACACGTCGAGCGCGGCGTCGAGGGCCGAGAGCGCCAGGACCGGGGGCGTCCCGGAGGCCAGGCGGCCGACGCCCTCGACCGGCTCGTAGTCCATCTCCATGTCGAAGGGGCGGGCATGTCCCATCCACCCGGACAGGGGCTGGTCGATCGCGTCGTGGTGCCGAGGGGCGACGTACATGAAGGCCGGGGAGCCGGGCCCTGCATTGAGGTACTTGTAGCTGCACCCGACCGCGAAGTCGGCATCGGCGTCGACGAGGTCGACCGGCACCGCTCCCGCGGTGTGGCAGAGGTCCCAGAGGATCAGGGCGCCCACGGCGTGGGCGGAGGCCGTCACGGCCGCGGCGTCGAACATCGCACCGGTGCGGAAATCGACATGGGTGAGGCAGACGAGTGCGACCCGGTCGTCGAACGACTCCTCGACCCGGTCCGAGTCCGCCCAGCGAAGCTCCAGGCCGAGCATCCGGGCCACGCTGGCCGCGATGTAGCCGTCGGTGGGGAAGGTCGCGCGCTCCACCACGATCACGGTGCGGTCCGGCTGGAGGCGGCAGGCCGCCACCATGGTCTTGAACAGGCTCACGCTCGTGCTGTCGCTGACCCAGACCGAGTGCTCGGGCAGGCCGATGAGCCGGGCGATCCGGTCACCGACACGGGCGGGCAGGTCGATCCAGCCGGCGGTGTTCCAGGAGGCGATCAGGTCCCGGCCCCACTCCTCGGTCACGACCTGGGCCAGCCGCTCCGGGACCGACCGGGGCAGCGCGCCGAGGGAGTTCCCGTCGAGGTAGACCTTGTCGTAGGGCAGGCGGAACAGGTCGCGCCGCGAGCGCAACGGGTTCGCTGCGTCGAGCTCGAGCGCGTGTGAACGGGTGTGGCGCCGATCGGCAGTCCCCGGGCCGGGCTGGGTCATGGCCAGACCTTAACGGTCAGCCGACCTCGCCGAGGCGTTGTCCTGCCCGGACCAGGAGAGCCCGGAAGTCCCCGGAGGAGAGCTCGGCCGGTCCCGCCGGCAGGAACGTGAGCTGGGCGACCGTGTCGCCGCGCCGCACGAACCCGACGTCGAAGAAGACCTCGTGGCTCTGCGACAGCTCCGTCCGGAGCCGCCAGGTGGACCCGGCGAGCGGGCCTTCCTTCATCGAGTGCGGGCTCTGCACGTCGATGGCCAGGTTGCGGTCCTCGCAGGCGGCGACGCGCTTGCGGACCGTGCCGAGGAACTCCGCAGCGGCCGCGGACGAGCGGAACTTCCCGTAGGTCTCGGTCAGCCCGAAGCGGGCGGGCAGCCGGGCGCCGGGGACGAGGAAGGTGCGGGTCTGGGTGGTGACAGCACCCTCCTTCCGGAAGTCCGCGCGGTCACAGGCGGTCGCCGCGGGATTGCGGGACGCCGGAGCCGTGCTCGTGCCCACCCAGGGCTTGGTGACCCCCTCGAGGCCGGGCATGTCGACGGTCGCGAGGACCCCTGTGGCCTCTCCGGACGGGGGAGGAGCGGTCTCCTGAAGCCGGGGACGGCCGCCGCAGTCCGAGCCACCCGCCTGCTCGCACAGCATCGAGGTGGCCCTGGCCAGCGTCCGCGCGGCCTTGAGCGTCCGGGGGGCCGGGCCGTTCGCGGTGCTCACGACTTCGGTGGTCACCATCTGGCCGACCTGCGCGAGCGACACGGAGTACGACGTCTGAGGGGGCGCCCAGGTCCGGAGCTCGAGGAGCACGGCCCTGTCGGCGACGCCTGACACGGCGAACGACCGCTGCAGGTGCAGGTTCCCACCCTCGCACCGGGCGAACCACGACAGCACCTTGTCGTAGGTCGCGGAGGCGTTCTCCGCTGAGGAGGAGATCTCGACCGCCTGCACCACCGTCCGAGACGGCCCGGCTCCGGACTTCAGGGTGCGCACCAGCGTCGCGACGCCCTCCGGGTCGGCGAAGCGCTCCTGCTGGCACACGTAGTTGATGCCGTTGCCACCGGTGTTGTCGTGTGTGCCGGTGACCTGCCACGCGGCCTCGGCGTCGAGCTGGCTGACGTCCTTGACGTCGAGCAGGTCATCGGCGGACGGGAGCTTCGACTCCGGCTCGGCATCGCCCTGAGGACGCTCACTCGTGCTCGGGTCGGCCGGCGTCGTCAACGGTGACGAGGCCTCAGGCGACTCGGACGTGGGCTCGTAGGCGAACGCTCCTGACCCCACGGCGAGGAAGGTCACCGCTGCCGCGGCTGCGAGCGTGTGGGTCCGGCGGCGGGTCCGCCCCTCGCGCCGTACGGCCGCGGCTCGGGGCAGCGACGCCTTGGAGGCCGCCTCGCCGAGGCCTGCGAGGAGGGCGGGTACGGCGGCGGGGTCGGTGTCAAGGGCGGTCGCGAAGCCTGAGGTGCCTGAGGCGAGCTGTCGCTCCAGGGTCCCCTGCGTGACGTTCAGCTCACGCGCGCTGACATCGAGCGGGACCCCGGCGAGTTCGACCAGGACGAGTGCACGGCGTTCCGAGGCTGGCAGCTTGTGCAGCGCATTGAGGATCGCGCGGTTCTCGACGGACAGCTCCTTGGTCCGCTGCCACAGGCGGGCGGTGTGCTTCCGCTGGGCCAGAGCCCACGCGCGAGGACGGACCCAGTCCCGCGGGTCCTCGTAGGACCTGACCTTCCGCCAATGGTGCCATGCGCTGACGTAGGTCTCGCGGACCGCCTTCTGGGCAGCGGCGAGGTCCCCTGTCAGCGCGAACGTCTGGTGGACGAGGGCGCGCCGCGTCTTGAGGTAGAAGGAGTCGAACTGCCCCTCCGCGCGCATGAACCGGACTCCTCCCTTGCCGACCAACCTGGAACGGTACCCGGCTGGGTGCGTCCGCGAACCTCTGGGTACGGGCCGTTCGTGTGACGCGCACCGCTCTGCGGCGTGGGAACGTGATCGCCCTCGGGGGGTCGAGGAAGATCGACGTGATGACCGATCTCCTGAGCGCCGCTGCCCGCCGTACCTCTCCGGGTGAACCGGGACCGTCCGGGCGACCCCTGGTGCTCGGTGCCGTGATCGGGGGTGTCGTATCAGCGGGCTCGATGCTGCTGGTCGCGATCGCGATCGCGATCGCCGGCTGGTTCGCGGCCGATGCGGGGCGGTACGGCGACACCCGCGACGCCGTGCGGGTCGGGGCCGACGCCTGGCTCCTCGCGCACGGCGCGGGACTGGATCTGGGCACGACCACCGTCACGCTGATGCCCCTGGGGCTGACCCTGGTCTGCGTCTACGTGACCTACCGGGTCGGCGTGCGGGCGGCAGTCCGGTCTGCTGTGGGAGGCGAGGCCCCGGAGCTCCGTGCCGTGCTCAGCGCCGCGGGGGTCCAGGCCACCGTCTACGCGGTCATCGCGCTTCTCACTGCCGTCCTGACCGCGGAGCAGCGGGCCGAGTCGGACCTGATGCGCGCCCTCCTGGGTGGCTTCGTCCTGGCCCTCCTCGCGGGAGGCACGGGCCTGCTCGCAGGCTCCGGCCAGGGCCGCGCGCTCCTTGCCCGCGGCCCCGACTGGGTCCGGCCGGTGCTGGTCGGGGCGGCCGGCACCGTGCTCCTGATGTTCGCCGCCGGCGCGGTCCTGGTCGCGACCTCGCTGCTCCTGGACTTCGGCACGGCGGCGACCGTGCTGTCGCGGTTGCACACGGACGGCCCGGGCGGGCTGACGTACACCGTCGTCGGCATCGCCTTCGTCCCCAACGCCGTCCTCCTCGGCGGGGCCTACCTGCTGGGGCCGGGCTTCGCCGTGGGCACCGGAACCCTCGTCTCGCCGACCGCGGTGATCCTCGGTCCGGTGCCCGCGTTCCCGCTGCTGGCCGCGCTTCCGGACGACGGCGCGACGCCCACCTGGACGACGGCGCTGATGGGCGTGCCGGTTCTCGTCACCGCGGTCGCCGTCATCCTGTCTGCGCGGCTGTCGCCGGTCCGAAGGGTCGACCGCGCGGCGATGCGCGGGCTCGGTGCCGGCCTGCTCGCGGCGGCGCTCCTGGCCCTGCTGCTGGGGCTCGCCGGCGGCGCCGCCGGTCCGGGTCGCATGGCCCAGATCGGCGCACCGGCGTGGAGCATCTTCCTCGCTGCCGCGGTCTCGTGCGGCGGGGGAGGCCTCCTGGGCGGTGCTGCGGCGGCCCTGTGGGCCCGACGCCGTTCCGACGACACCGTGTCCACCGCGGGGACCGCCGCAGGCTGAGACAGACGCCGCTCGGTAGCCTGAGGCGGTGCCGCCCACCTCGCCGAACATCTCGGAGCGACCCATGCGTTCACCCGCACGGGTCGTCGTCCTCGTGTCCGGCACCGGCACGAACCTCCAGGCCCTGATCGACGCGAGCCGAGACCCGTCGTACGGCGTGGACATCGTCGCGGTGGGGGCGGACCGGGACGGCATCGAGGGCCTCGCCCGCGCCGAGCGCGCGGGCATCCCCACGTTCGTGCTCCGCGTGAAGGACTTCGACACCCGCGCCGAGTGGGACCGAGCACTGACCGGTGCCTGCCAGGAGCACGACCCCGACCTCGTGGTGCTCGCCGGCTTCATGAAGCTCACCGGGGAGGCTTTCCTCGAGGTCTTCGGTGGCCGGTGCGTGAACACCCACCCCGCGCTGTCGCCCTCCTTCCCGGGGATGCAGGGTCCGGCCGACGCACTGGCGTACGGAGTGAAGGTCACGGGCGCGACGCTGTTCGTGGTCGACGCCGGCGTCGACACGGGGCCGATCGTCGAGCAGACCGTGGTCAGGGTCGAGGACGACGACGATGTGGAGTCGCTCCACGAGCGCATCAAGGTCGCCGAGCGCGAGATGCTCGTGACCTGCGTGGGCCGGCTGGCCCGAGAAGGTTTCACCATCACCGACAGGAAGGTCCGGTTCGGCAAGTGACGACCCAGCAGAAGCCAGGAGACGGCCGGTCCGAGGGCCAGCGACAGATCAGGCGCGCGCTCGTGTCGGTCTACGACAAGAGCGGCCTCGAGGAGCTCGTCACCGGCCTGCACCGGGCGGGCGTGGCGATCGTGTCGACCGGGTCGACCGCGAACCGCATCGCCGAGGCCGGGGTCCCGGTGACCAAGGTGGAGGAGCTCACCGGGTTCCCCGAGTGTCTCGACGGGCGGGTCAAGACGCTGCACCCGAGGGTGCATGCGGGCATCCTCGCCGACCTTCGGCTCGAGTCCCACCGCGCCCAGCTCGAGGACCTCGGCGTCGAGCCGTTCGACCTCGTCGTCTCGAACCTCTACCCGTTCACGGAGACCGTCGCGTCCGGCGCCGCCCCGGACGAGTGCGTCGAGCAGATCGACATCGGCGGACCCTCGATGGTCCGCGCGGCCGCCAAGAACCACCCGAGCGTCGCGATCGTGACCTCGCCGAACCGGTACGCCGACGTGCTCGCCGCCGTCGAGCGTGGGGGTTTCACGATCCAGGAGCGGCAGGCGCTCGCCGCCGAGGCGTTCGTGCACACCGCGACGTACGACGTCGCCGTCGCCTCGTGGATGGGCAACGTGCTCACGGACACCTCGGCGGGCACGGGCTTCCCGGCCTGGATGGGCGCGACCTGGGACAAGAGCGCGGTCCTGCGGTACGGCGAGAACCCGCACCAGCGAGCGGCGCTCTACACGAACGGCTACGCCCCGCAGCCCGGACTCGCGCAGGCGAACCAGCTGCACGGCAAGGAGATGTCCTACAACAACTTCGTCGACGCCGACGCGGCACGGCGGGCGGCTTACGACTTCGACGAGCCGGCGGTGGCGATCATCAAGCACGCCAACCCGTGCGGCATCGCCGTGGGCGCCGACGTTGCCGAGGCGCACCGCAAGGCACACGCCTGCGACCCGCTCTCCGCGTTCGGCGGTGTCATCGCCACCAACGTCCCGGTGAGCAAGGCGATGGCGGAGCAGGTGGCCGAGATCTTCACCGAGGTCGTCGTGGCGCCCGGCTACGAGGACGGCGCGGTCGAGGTGCTCTCCAAGAAGAAGAACATCCGGCTGCTGCAGTGCGCGCCGCTCCAGCGCGGCGGTGTCGAGATGCGGCCGATCTCCGGGGGGCTGCTCCTGCAGGCTCGCGACGCGGTGGATGCGGCAGTCGAAGGTGGCGGGGACGACCCGTCGGCCTGGACGCTCGCCGCCGGGGAGCCGGCCTCGGAGGAGGTCCTCGCCGACCTTGCGTTCGCGTGGAAGGCGTGCCGCTCGGTCAAGTCCAACGCGATCCTGCTCGCGTCCGACGGCGCCTCGGTCGGTGTCGGCATGGGCCAGGTGAACCGGGTCGACTCAGCCCGGCTCGCGGTGTCGCGCGCGGGGGAGCGGGCCGCGGGTTCGGTCGCCGCCTCCGACGCGTTCTTCCCCTTCGCGGACGGCCTCCAGATCCTCATCGACGGCGGGGTGACGGCAGTCGTGCAGCCTGGTGGCTCGGTCCGGGACGAGGAGGTCGTCGAGGCCGCGCGCAAGGGCGGGATCACGATGTACCTCACCGGCACCCGGCACTTCTTCCACTGACGGCACTGACAGGATGGGCGACGTGACGGCACAGATCCTCGACGGCAAGAAGACCGCCTCCGACATCAAGGCTGAGCTGACCGAACGGGTCGCGAAGCTGAGCGAGCAGGGGGTCGTCCCGGGACTCGCCACAGTGCTCGTGGGTGACGATCCCGGCAGCCGTTGGTACGTCGCCGGCAAGCACCGGGACTGCGCGGAGGTCGGGATCCACTCGATCCGGGTGGACCTGCCCGAGGACGCGCCGCAGTCCGAGGTCGAGGACGCCATCGCCCGGCTCAACGAGGACCCGGCCTGCACCGGGTACATCGTCCAGCTGCCGCTGCCCAAGCACATGGACGAGAACCACATCCTCGGCATGATCGACCCGGCCAAGGACGCCGACGGGCTGCACCCGACGAACCTCGGCTGGCTGGTCCTCGGCAAGGACGCCCCGCTGCCGTGCACCCCCAACGGCATCGTCGAGCTGCTTCGCCGCCACGGCGTGACCATCGCCGGTGCCGAGGTGTGCATCGTCGGGCGCGGCGTCACGGTGGGCCGCCCGCTCGGCCTGCTCCTGACCCGGCGCAGCGAGAACGCCACCGTGACCCTGTGCCACACCGGCACCCGCGACCTCGCCAAGCACGTGCGGGAGGCTGACATCGTGGTCGCGGCGGCGGGCGTCACCGGCATCATCACCGGCGACATGGTGAAGCCCGGCGCCGCCGTGCTCGACGTCGGTGTCTCCCGGGACGCAGCGGGCAAGATCGCGGGCGACGTGGCCCCGGACGTGTACGACGTCGCCGGGTGGGTCTCGCCGAACCCCGGTGGTGTGGGGCCCATGACGCGCGCGATGCTCCTGGCGAACATCGTGCGCGCCGCTGAGCAGTCGCTCACGGCCTGAGCGCGGGTTGATGCTCGAGGAGGGACCTGGCCCCGACCGCCGGCCCCAGACGATCGGCGGCGCGGTCTACCTGGTCGTCGTCGCCATCGCCCTGACGGGTCTTGCCATCACGGTGCTCGGGGCCTGGCGCACGGGGGTCGTCTGGATGGGGATCAGCCTGCTCGTGGGAGGCGGTGCCCGTCTCGTCCTGCCCGAGCGGCAGGCGGGGATGCTGCGGGTGCGTCGCAAGGTCTCCGACGTGGTGATGCTCTTCGGGGCCGGCATCGCCCTGATCGTGCTGGCGATCGTCGTACCCAACCAGCCGGGCTGACCGGCCCGCCGCCTGCGCCACGTCGCCGGGTCCGGACGGCACAAACTTCGCAGATGCACGATTTCGGCGGCCGGAATACCTGAAGCAGGCGCAAACTACGCATCTGTCCGATGTTTGCCGCCCCGCTGACCCTCCGAGCCGAGCCGCTGCACCTCACTCGCCTGCCGTTGCTGTCCACGAGGACCCGAACGGCACGCGCCGGGCACAGAAGAACGTCGTTGCCATCCACGTGGACGGCAACGACGTTCGAGGGGCTGCGCTGTGGCGCGGCCGGGTCAGATCAGGCCGAGCTCCTGTACCGCCTGGCGCTCCTCGGCGAGCTCCGCGGTGCTGGCGTCGATCTTGCCGCGCGAGAAATCGTCGATGTCGAGGCCCTGGACGATCTCCCAGTCGCCGTTCTTCGTGGTGACAGGGAAGGACGAGATGAGGCCCTCGGGGACGCCGTAGGAGCCGTCGGAGACGACCGCCATCGACACCCAGTCACCCTGCGGCGTGCCGGTCAGCCAGTCGCGGGCGGCGTCGATCGTGGCCGATGCGGCACTGGCGGCGGACGAGGAGCCGCGCGCCTCGATGATCGCGGCGCCGCGCTTCGCGACGGTCGGGATGAACTCGTTCTCGATCCAGGCCTGGTCGTCGACGACCTCGGCCGCGTTCTTGCCGCTGATCTCGGCGTGGAAGATGTCGGGGTACTGGGTCGCGGAGTGGTTGCCCCAGATCGTCATCTTCTTGATGTCGGCCACCTTCGCGCCGGTCTTCGCCGCGAGCTGCGAGATCGCGCGGTTGTGGTCGAGTCGGGTGAGGGCGGTGAAGCGCTCCTTCGGGATGTCGGGAGCGTTGGTCATCGCTATCAGCGCGTTGGTGTTCGCCGGGTTGCCCGTGACGCCGATGCGGATGTCGTCGGCGGCGACCGCGTTGAGCGCCTTGCCCTGGGCGGTGAAGATCGCGCCGTTGGCCTCGAGCAGGTCGCCGCGCTCCATGCCCTTGGTGCGGGGACGGGCGCCGACGAGGAGGGCGAGGTTCACGCCGTCGAAGATCTTGTTCGGGTCGTCGCCGATCTCCACCCCGGCCAGGGTCGGGAACGCGCAGTCGTCGAGCTCCATGACGACGCCCTCGAGAGCGCCGAGTGCCGGTGTGATCTCCAGCAGCCGGAGCTCGATCGGGGTGTCCGGCCCGAGCAGGGCCCCGCTGGCGAGGCGGAAGAGCAGGCTGTAGCCGATCTGGCCGGCGGCGCCGGTGACGGCGACCTTGACGGGGGTAGAGCTCACAACGACTCCTTGGTTCTGGTCTGGGGCACGCCGCACGGGTTGCGCGCGGGGACTCATCCGACGCTAGCAGCGACGTGCCGCGGGACGGTTCGTGGGTTGTCAGCTGGGCGCGACGCCGGGGGAGCGGGCCTCGTCGAAGGCCGGGTGGCGCGTGGAGACCTTCCGGGCCGAGGTCATGTGGCCGCCGAGGTAGCCACCGACAGTCGCCGCCGCACTCCCCGCGAGTCCCAGCATGACGCCGCGCCGGTGGGCGCCCTTGCGTCGCGCGGCGAACGATGCCGCGTAGAGGCTCAGCGCCGCGACGTTGGCACCGGCGTGCACGAGGCCGACACGTTGTTCACGCTGTTCCGCGACGCCCCACTCGGCCCAGCCGGTCAGAGCAGTCGGTACGGCGGCCGCCAGGCCGAGGCCGAGGAGACGCGTCGCCGCGGGGCGGGACTTCTTCCCGCCGATGAGGTCCAGCACCGTCGTGGAGGTCCAGAAGCCGATCGGCAGGTCGGTCAGGATCGGGTGGACCGCGTGCCCGAGCCACGTGCCGTGGAGGAGCTGACGACGCTGCGGGTCTGCGAGGAGGGCGTCCACGAAGCGCTGGATCACCGCTGCCGGTGCGTCAAGGGCGGACGCGCCCTCAATCCGCTCCGTCACATCGACCAGGACGGGAGCGCCACCCGGATGCCCGTCGTACTGGCCTGGACCTGTCGTCCTCGAGCTGGTCATGTGTGCCTCCTCAGCGGGTACGGGGCTTCCACGTTCCCACTTCGGGCCGGGGCTAACAATCGGTCGCCAATGGTGGGAGCCTGGGCGTTCGGGTGCCGGGGAACGTGACCCGCCGGGCACCGTGACACGTCCAGTGAGATATCTTGACGTCAAGAAACTATCGCGAAGTCGGAACGGAGCCTCGGTGACGGACTCGAAGATCATCTACACGCACACTGACGAAGCGCCCCTGCTGGCCACCTACTCGTTCCTCCCGGTCATCCAGGCCTACGCCTCCACCGCGGGCGTGGCCGTCGAGACCCGGGACATCTCCCTGGCCGGAAGGATCATCGCCGGCTTCCCCGACCGCCTGACGCCGGAGCAGCGCATCGACGATGCCCTGGCCGAGCTCGGCGCGCTCGCCAAGACTCCCGAGGCGAACATCATCAAGCTGCCGAACATCAGCGCCTCCATCCCGCAGCTGAAGGCGGCCATCTCGGAGCTCCAGGAGAAGGGCTACGACCTGCCCGACTACCCGGACGACCCGAAGACCGACGAGGAGAAGGACTTCCGGGCCCGCTACGACAAGGTCAAGGGCAGTGCGGTCAACCCGGTGCTCCGTGAGGGCAACTCCGACCGGCGGGCACCCGCCTCCGTCAAGCAGTACGCCCGCAAGAACCCCCACTCGATGGGCGCCTGGTCGCACGACTCGAAGACGAACGTCGCGCACATGACCGCCGACGACTTCCGCTCCAACGAGAAGTCGGCCGTGGTCGAGTCCGACGGCTCGCTGCGCATCGAGCTGGTCGGTGACGACGGTACGACGACGGTGCTGCGTGACTCGGTGCCCGTGCTCGCCGGCGAGGTCGTCGACGCGACCGCCATGCGGGTCGCCGCGCTGCGCGAGTTCCTCACCGAGCAGATCGCCCGCGCCAAGGCGGAGGACGTGCTGTTCTCGGTGCACCTCAAGGCCACGATGATGAAGGTGTCCGACCCGATCATCTTCGGGCACGTCGTGCGCGCCTTCTTCCCGAAGCTCTTCGCCGAGCACGCCGAGTCCCTGGCCAAGGCCGGCATCAGCCCCAACGACGGTCTCGGCGCACTGCTCAAGGCCATCGAGTCGCTCCCGGCCGAGGAGCGCGACGCGATCGCGGCCGCGGTCAAGCAGGGCCTCGAGGAGGGTCCGGCCCTCGCGATGGTCGACTCCGACAAGGGCATCACGAACCTCCACGTGCCGAGCGACGTGATCGTCGACGCGTCCATGCCGGCGATGATCCGGACCTCCGGCCACATGTGGGGCCCGGACGGCAACGAGGCCGACACGCTCGCGGTCATCCCGGACAGCAGCTACGC
>DATGYO010000025.1:0-14308 GCA_035297905.1 Nocardioidaceae bacterium | reverse complement strand
CAGAAGCGCAAGATCTCCGTGGGTGACAAGCTCGCCGGCCGTCACGGCAACAAGGGCGTCATCTCGAAGATCCTGCCGGTCGAGGACATGCCGTTCCTGGAGGACGGCACCCCGGTCGACATCATCCTCAACCCGCTCGGTGTGCCCGGCCGTATGAACATCGGCCAGATCCTCGAGATCCACCTGGGCTGGCTGGCGAAGACCGGGTGGGACGTCGAGCAGAGCGAGGACACCGATCCGGACGCCGACTGGAAGCAGCGGCTGATCAAGATCCACGCCGAGGCTGCCGAGAAGGACTCCAAGGTCGCCACGCCGGTCTTCGACGGTGCGCGCGAGGACGAGATCACCGGTCTGCTCGCGTCGACCCTGCCCAACCGCGACGGCGTTCGCGTCGTCAAGGAGAACGGCAAGGCCCGGCTGTTCGACGGTCGCTCCGGCGAGCCGTTCCCGGACCCGGTCTCGGTCGGCTACATGTACATCCTGAAGCTGCACCACCTCGTCGACGACAAGATCCACGCTCGCTCGACGGGGCCGTACTCGATGATCACCCAGCAGCCGCTCGGTGGTAAGGCGCAGTTCGGTGGTCAGCGCTTCGGTGAGATGGAGGTCTGGGCCATGGAGGCCTACGGAGCGGCGTACGCCCTCCAGGAGCTCCTCACCATCAAGTCCGACGACGTGCCTGGTCGCGTCAAGGTCTACGAGGCGATCGTGAAGGGCGAGAACATCCCCGACTCCGGTATCCCCGAGTCGTTCAAGGTTCTCGTCAAGGAGATGCAGTCGCTCTGCTTGAACGTCGAGGTCCTGTCCCAGGACGGCACGGCGATCGAGATGCGCGACGCGGAGGAGGACGTCTTCCGCGCCGCCGAGGAGCTCGGCATCGACCTGTCCCGTCGCGAGCCCAGCAGCGTCGAGGAAGTGTGAGTCGCGGGGGCGCCCACCGTTCACAGAGAACGGCGGGCGCCTCCGGATCCCTCTTCTGACCAGCTAATACAGACCTAACACGAGGAAAGCAGCCACTGTGCTCGACGTTAACTTCTTCGACCAGCTGAAGATTGGTCTCGCCACCGCCGACGACATCCGTCAGTGGTCCCACGGCGAGGTCAAGAAGCCGGAGACGATCAACTACCGGACGCTCAAGCCCGAGCGTGACGGTCTCTTCTGCGAGAAGATCTTCGGTCCCACCCGGGACTGGGAGTGCTACTGCGGTAAGTACAAGCGAGTCCGCTTCAAGGGCATCATCTGCGAGCGCTGCGGCGTCGAGGTGACCCGTTCCAAGGTTCGCCGTGAGCGGATGGGCCACATCGAGCTCGCCGCCCCGGTGACGCACATCTGGTACTTCAAGGGTGTGCCGAGCCGTCTCGGCTACCTGCTCGACCTCGCCCCGAAGGACCTCGAGAAGGTCATCTACTTCGCGGCGTACATGATCACCCACGTCGACGAGGACGCCCGCCACCGCGACCTGTCCTCGCTCGAGGCGAAGGTGGACCTCGAGCGCAAGCGCCTCGAGGGCCGCCGCGACACCTCGATCGACGACCGCGCCAAGAAGCTCGAGGAGGACCTCGCGGCTCTCGAGGCCGAGGGTGCCAAGGCCGACGCCCGTCGCAAGGTCAAGGACGGCGCCGAGCGGGAGATGAAGCAGCTGCGTGACCGTGCGCAGCGCGAGATCGACCGTCTCGACGAGGTCTGGAACCGCTTCAAGAACCTCAAGGTCCAAGACCTCGAGGGCGACGAGCTGCTCTACCGCGAGATGAAGTCGTGGTTCGGCAAGTACTTCGAGGGCCACATGGGCGCCGCGGCGATCCAGAAGCGCCTCGAGAGCTTCGACCTCGACGCCGAGGTGGAGTCGCTGCGCGAGACCATCGCGACCGGCAAGGGCCAGCGCAAGGTCCGCGCCCTCAAGCGGCTCAAGGTGGTCGAGGCGTTCCGCAAGACCAACAACAGCCCGACGGGCATGGTCCTCGACGCCGTCCCGGTGATCCCGCCGGACCTGCGTCCGATGGTGCAGCTCGACGGTGGCCGCTTCGCGACCTCCGACCTGAACGACCTGTACCGCCGCGTGATCAACCGGAACAACCGGCTCAAGCGTCTGCTCGACCTCGGTGCTCCCGAGATCATCGTGAACAACGAGAAGCGGATGCTCCAGGAGGCCGTCGACTCGCTGTTCGACAACGGCCGTCGTGGCCGGCCGGTCACCGGTCCGGGCAACCGGCCGCTGAAGTCGCTGTCCGACATGCTCAAGGGCAAGCAGGGCCGCTTCCGTCAGAACCTGCTCGGCAAGCGCGTCGACTACTCCGGCCGTTCGGTCATCGTGGTCGGCCCGCAGCTGAAGCTCCACCAGTGCGGTCTGCCGAAGCAGATGGCGCTCGAGCTGTTCAAGCCGTTCGTGATGAAGCGGCTCGTGGATCTCAACCACGCACAGAACATCAAGTCGGCCAAGCGGATGGTCGAGCGGGCCCGCCCGGTCGTGTGGGACGTGCTCGAAGAGGTCATCACCGAGCACCCGGTCCTGCTGAACCGTGCGCCCACGCTGCACCGTCTGGGTATCCAGGCCTTCGAGCCGCAGCTGATCGAGGGCAAGGCCATCCAGATCCACCCGCTGGTCTGCACGGCGTTCAACGCGGACTTCGACGGTGACCAGATGGCGGTGCACCTGCCGCTGTCGGCGGAGGCCCAGGCCGAGGCGCGCATCCTGATGCTCTCGACCAACAACATCCTCAAGCCGTCCGACGGCCGTCCGGTGACCATGCCGACGCAGGACATGATCATCGGGCTGTACTTCCTGACCCATCGCCACGACGACCGGGAGATGCTCGGCGACGGGCGCGTGTTCGCGTCCACCGCCGAGGCGATCATGGCTCTGGACCGGCAGGAGATCGCCCTGCAGAGCAAGGTACGGATCCGGCTCCCCGAGTTCGTCCCGTCGACCGGCGAGGCGATCCCCGAGGGCTGGGAGGCCGGCAAGCCGACGATCGTCGACACGACGCTCGGCCGGGCGCTGTTCAACGAGGCACTCCCTGCGGACTACCCGTTCGTGAACTACGAGGTGGGCAAGAAGCAGCTCGGCGTCATCGTGAACGACCTGGCGGAGCGCTACACCAAGGTCGAGGTCGCGAGGGCTCTCGACGCCCTGAAGGACACCGGTTTCCACTGGGCCACCCGGTCCGGTGTCACCGTGTCCATCGAGGACGTCGTCACGCCGCCGCGCAAGGCCGAGATCCTCGAGGTGTTCGAGGGCCAGGCCAAGAAGGTGCAGCAGCAGTTCGAGCGTGGACTGATCACCGACGACGAGCGTCGTCAGGAGCTCATCGAGATCTGGACGCAGGCGTCGAACAAGGTCGCCGAGGAGCTCGAGACCACCTTCGACAAGCGCAACCCGATCTACATGATGGTCCACTCGGGTGCTCGCGGAAACATGATGCAGGTCCGTCAGATCGCCGCTATGCGTGGTCTGGTGGCGAACCCGAAGGGCGACATCATCCCGCGGCCGATCAAGTCGAACTTCCGCGAGGGCCTGTCGGTGCTGGAGTACTTCATCGCCAGCCACGGTGCCCGTAAGGGTCTGGCCGACACCGCGCTGCGTACCGCCGACTCGGGTTACCTGACCCGTCGTCTGGTGGACGTGTCGCAGGACGTCATCATCCGTGAGGACGACTGTGGCACCGAGCGTGGTCTGCCGAAGCGGATCGGCGAGCGCCTGCCCGACGGTGTGGTGGTCAAGGCGGAGAACGCCGAGACCGCGGCGTACGCCCGTTCGGCAGCGGTCGAGGTGCTTCACCCGGAGACGGGCGAGAAGCTGGTCTCGGCCGGCGAGGACCTCGGCGACGTCAAGATCAACGAGCTCGTGGCCGCGGGCATCGAGGAGGTCAAGGTCCGCTCGGTCCTCACCTGTGAGGCCCGGACCGGTACCTGTGCGAAGTGCTACGGCCGCTCGCTGGCCACCGGCAAGCTCGTCGACATCGGCGAGGCGGTGGGCATCATCGCCGCGCAGTCGATCGGTGAGCCCGGCACGCAGCTGACGATGCGTACCTTCCACACAGGTGGTGTGGCCTCGGCCGACGACATCACGCAGGGTCTGCCTCGTGTGGTCGAGCTGTTCGAGGCGCGTCAGCCCAAGGGCCGCGCGCCGATCACCGAGGCTGCCGGCCGGGTCACGATCGAGGAGACCGACAAGGCCAAGAAGGTTCTCGTCACTCCCGACGACGGCTCGGAGGTCCAGGAGTACCCCGTCAGCAAGCGGGCGCGTCTGCTCGTCGGCGAGGGTGACCACGTCGAGGTCGGCCAGCAGCTGACCCAGGGCACGCCCGACCCGCAGGAGGTGCTGCGCATCCTCGGTGTCCGCAAGGCCCAGGAGCACCTGGTGGACGAGGTCCAGGAGGTGTACCGCAGCCAGGGCGTGGCGATCCACGACAAGCACATCGAGATCATCGTGCGGCAGATGCTGCGCCGGGTTCTCGTGCTCGAGCAGGGCGACACCCGCCTGCTGCCGTCGGACCTCGTCGAGCGGGCGATCTTCGAGGAGGAGAACCGTCGGGTGCTGGCCGAGGGTGGCAAGCCCGCCGCCGGTCGTCCGCAGCTGATGGGTATCACCAAGGCGTCGCTGGCCACCGAGTCGTGGCTGTCGGCGGCGTCCTTCCAGGAGACCACGCGCGTCCTGACCGACGCGGCGATCAACGGCAAGTCCGACTCGCTGCTCGGCCTCAAGGAGAACGTGATCATCGGAAAGCTGATCCCTGCGGGCACCGGCCTGGAGCGGTACCGCAACATCCGGGTCGAGCCGACCGAGGAGGCGCGTGCGAACGCCTACTCGGTGACCGGCTACGAGAGCTACGACTACGACTTCGGCAACACCGCCGGTGGTCAGGCCGTGGCGCTCGACGACTTCGACTTCGGTTCCTACCAGAACTAGAAGCCGCAGCCGTCCCGGCGAGCAGCACAGCAAGAAGGGCCCCCGACCTCATCTCGAGGTCGGGGGTCCTTTACGCGTGTGCCCGGTGACGTCGGAGAGTCGCGACGGGGTCGACCACGACGTTGAGCCGGCGCGCGACAGGGGGAGCGGCGAGGCAGAGAGCCAGTACGACGGCCAGGGCGGTGGTCACGAGCAGCCCGAGCCAGGGGTGGTTCTCGGCCCAGTCGCCGGCACCGGCGTACTGCGCCGACTTCACGAAGAACCCGTGGAAGAGGTAGACCACGAGCGTCGCCGCACCGAGCCGGGAGAACCATCCCGCGCGGCGGGGCACGAGCGCGAGGAACGACAAGGCCACGGCCGTTGCCACGACGAGCAGCCCGGCGCGGACCAGCACGCCTTCCGTGAAGGAGACACCGAGCTCGTCGTAGCTCGAGCGCCAGTAGAGCCACTCGGTCTGCATCCGCCCCTCCATGAACCAGGTGAGCGCGAAGGCGGTCGCCAGGGTCACGGCCGCTCCGACCCGCACGTTCGGCCTGCGGAGCATCTCGAGGTGCTCACGACGAGCCAGGAGCCCGAGCACGAAGAACGGCAGCAGCCCCATCGTCCGCGCGGTGTCGAGCCACTCTCCGGTGGTCAGGCCGCCCACGAGTGATGTCGCGACCGCCACCCCGAGCACCTTGGGCGACCGCAGCAGGGGAGTGGCGAGGCGCCACAGGAACAGCGCGGCGAGATACCACATCGGCCAGTGCGGGTCGGCGAAGACGTCCTCGAGGTGCTCCCCGCCGACGCGGGTCCGGAAGAGGGCCATCGCCGCCTCGAAGACGACGTACGGCA
The DNA here is from genome assembly GCA_035297905.1 of Nocardioidaceae bacterium. Classification (GTDB taxonomy): domain Bacteria; phylum Actinomycetota; class Actinomycetes; order Propionibacteriales; family Nocardioidaceae; genus Nocardioides_C. The sequence continues at coordinate 8,568 of DATGYO010000025.1, read as the reverse complement.
GCGCGACGCCGGTCAGGAGCTTCGTCAGGCCGGCGCGGCTCCAGGTGAACGAGCGCGACAGGTAGCCGGTCACCATCACGAACGCGGGCACGTGCCACAGGTAGAGGAAGTCGTAGAGCCAGCTGTGTGGTCGTGAAGCCGGCAGCACGGTCCAGGCGTGACCCACGACGACGAGCGTCACGAGCAGCATCTTCGCGTTGTCGAACCACGGATCCCGCCTAGGCATGGATCCGCCACGGCGCTGGTTCTCCGTGGCGGTCGTGGTCGGACGGGTCAGCTCAAGTGTGCTCGACATCGCTCTCACAGGTCGAAGACATGGGTCGTGTCCACGAGTGCCCGATCCAACCGGCGGGAAACGTGACGTGCACGATGCATAGACTCGCCGCCATGGCTGTCGATGCTGCTCCACCGGAACGTCAGCGGGTGGCTGCGTACGCGCTGCTCACCCGCGACGGCGAGGTGCTCCTCACCCAGATGTCCTCGCGCACCCGGATCGAGGGCCGGTGGACCCTGCCCGGCGGTGGCATCGACCACGGCGAGGACCCGCGTGACGCGCTCAGGCGCGAGGTCTACGAGGAGACCGGGCTGCGGGTGGATCCGGTCCGCGTCGTCGACGTGCACGCCACGCACTTCGTCGGCGCCCGCGCCGACGGCATGGTGGAGGACTACCACGGCATCCACCTGATCTTCGAGGCGGAGATCGACGAGGCCTCCCGCGAGGTCGAACCGCACGTCGTCGAGGAGGACGGCTCCACCGCACGCGCCGCCTGGATGCCGATCCAGGACGCCCTCGGCCTGGACCTGCTGAGCGCCGCCCGACACGCCCTCTCGCTGGTGGAAGGAGAACACGCATGAGCAAGGAGACGGTCTTCACCTACGGGGCCCCGGCGCTGAAGTTCGGGCCGGGAGCCTCCGACGAGATCGGCTACGACCTCCAGCAGTACGACGTCCGCCGAGTCCTCGTGGTGACCGACCCGGGCGTGGCGGCCACCGGCCACCCGGAGCGCGTCGCGGAGCAGATGAGGACGTTCGACATCGAGGCCGTGGTGACCGACCTCGCCTCCGTCGAGCCGACCGACCAGAGCCTGGCCGCTGCTATCGAGTTCGGCCGGGACAACGGGCCCTGGGACGCGTTCGTCGCGGTCGGTGGAGGGTCGGCGATCGACACCGCCAAGGCGGTCAACCTGCTCACCACCAACCCCGGTGAGCTCATGGACTACGTCAACCTGCCCGTCGGCAAGGGCCTGGCGCCTTCCAAGCCGCTCAAGCCGCTCGTCGCGGTGCCGACCACCACGGGCACCGGCAGCGAGAGCACGACGATCTGCGTGCTCGACGTGCTCGCCCAGAAGGTGAAGACCGGGATCAGCCACGCCCGGCTCCGCCCCACCCTCGCCGTGGTCGACCCACGGCTGACGATCACCCAGCCCTCGGGGGTCACCGCTGCTGCGGGGATGGACATCCTCTGCCACGCGCTCGAGAGCTACACCGCGCGGCCCTACGACACCTACGAGGCGAAGCGGCCCGAGGAGCGGGTCCCGTACTGCGGCTCCAACCCGATCGCGGACATGTGGTCGGAGAAGGCGCTCTCCCTGCTCGCGGGCTCCTTCCGGCGGGCGGTGCAGCACGGTGACGACGAGCAGGCCCGGGGGGAGATGGCGCTCGCGGCGACGTTCGCCGGACTCGGCTTCGGCAACGCCGGCGTGCACATCCCGCACGCCAACGCCTACCCGATCGCCGGTCGTGTCAGGGAGTTCCACCCCGAGGGTTACCCGAAGGACCACCCGATGGTGCCGCACGGCATGGCTGTGTCCCTGACCGCGCCGGAGGCCTTCCGCTTCACCTTCGATGCGGCCCCTGAGCGACACCTGCGGGCAGCGGAGCTCCTCGCGCCCGGCTCGTCGCGGCCGGCCGAGGCCCGCGACCACCTGCCGGCGGTGCTGACCGAGCTGATGCGTGACATCGGCATCCCCAACGGCCTCGGCGCCGTCGGCTACACCGAGGCCGACGTCGACGACCTCGTCGAGGGCACCATGAAGCAGCAGCGGCTCCTTGCCACCGCGCCCCGCGAGGTGACGGAGGAGGACGCGGCGGCGATCCTGCGCGCCTCCATGGAGCTGTGGTGAGCGAACTGGTCGCCGCCCTGCGGCGCCACGGCGTCCCGGACGCCGACGACTCCTCGCTGGTCCGGGCGATGTACTCCACGGACGCCTCGCTCTACCGCGTCGTCCCCACCGTCGTGGTCCGACCGCGCCACGTCGACGAGATCAGCGCCACGCTGGCCGTCGCCCGCGAGCACGGGGTGCCGGTGACCATGCGCGGTGCGGGTACGTCGATCGCCGGGAACGCCGTGGGCACCGGGATCGTCGTCGATACGAGCCACTACCTCAACCGGGTGCTCGAGGTCGACCCGGACGGCAGGACGGCCCTCGTCGAGCCCGGCGCGGTGCACGCCACCCTCCAGACACGGGCGCTTGCGCAGGGGCTTCGCTTCGGGCCCGACCCGTCCACGCACTCGCGCTGCACGATCGGCGGGATGATCGGCAACAACGCGTGCGGCTCCAGAGCGCTCGGCTACGGCCGGACGGTCGACAACGTGGTGAGCCTCGACGTGCTGACCGGCACGGGGGAGCGGCTCTCGCTCGGACCGGAGGCGTCGGGCAACGCGTCGGAGGTCGCCAAGCGGCTCGCCGCCGTGGTCGACTCGGACCTCGGCACGGTGCGCACCGAGTTCGGCCGGTTCGGACGACAGGTCTCGGGCTACTCCCTCGAGCATCTGCTCCCCGAGAACGGCCGGCGCCTCGACCACCTCCTCGTCGGGAGCGAGGGCACGCTCGCCCTCGTGCTCGGCGCTCGGGTCAGGCTCGTGGAGGACGCCCCGCACCGGGGTCTCGCCGTGCTCGGCTACCCCTCGATGGTGGAGGCGGCCGACGACGTCCCGGCGCTGCTCCATCACGCCCTGGTCGCGTGCGAGGGGCTCGACGAGAGGATCGTCGGCGTTGTCGCGAGCCGGCGGGGAGCCTCCGCCGTACCCCCGCTCCCTCGGGGCGCAGGCTGGCTGTTCGCCGAGGTCACCGGGGCGACGGAGGAGGAGGTCCGGGCTGCTGCCTCCGCCGTGGCCGCCGACTCCGGCGCCGTCGACCACCGGGTCGTCACCGGCCTTGCCGAGCAGGCGGCGCTCTGGCGGATCCGGGAAGACGGTGCCGGTCTGGCTGCGCGAAGCCTCGAGCGTCCGGCGCACGCAGGTTGGGAGGACGCCGCGGTTCCGCCGGAGAGGCTCGGCGACTACCTCCGCGGCTTCGACGCGCTGTTGAAGGAGTACTCCTACGACGGCGTGCCCTACGGCCACTTCGGGGAGGGCTGCGTGCACGTCCGGATCGACTTCGAGCTCGACGGGAGCGACGCCGGGCGCGGGCGGTTCCGGACCTTCCTCGAGGACGCGGCGGTGCTCGTCGCCTCCCACGGCGGCACGCTCTCCGGCGAGCACGGCGACGGCCGGGCACGGTCGGAGCTGCTCGCCGCGATGTACTCCCCGGCAGCGCTCGCCCTGTTCGGTGAGGTCAAGGAGGTCCTCGACCCCGACAACCTGCTCAACCCCGGTGTGCTCGTCGAACCGCGCCCGGTGGACGCGGACCTGCGCCTGGCCACCAGGATGCGCGAGCCCCGCACGAGCCTGCGCCTGGTCGAGGACCGCGGCTCGATGCTCAGCGCGGTGCACCGCTGCACCGGCGTGGGGCGCTGCATCGCGGACAACACGGGAACCGGCGGGGTGATGTGCCCCTCCTACGTGGCCACCCGCAACGAGAAGGACTCCACCCGCGGGCGGGCCCGGGTCCTCCAGGAGATGGCCAACGGCGAGGTGGTCCGCGACGGCTGGCGGTCGCCGGAGGTGCACGAGGCGCTCGACCTGTGCCTGGCCTGCAAGGGCTGCTCCAAGGACTGCCCGACCGGAGTCGACATGGCGACCTACAAGGCCGAGGCCCTGCACCAGACCTACCGTGGCCGGCTGCGGCCGCGCAGCCACTACGCGCTCGGCCGACTCCCGACGTGGGCGCGGCTGGCACGTCCTGTCGTCCCGGTCGCCAACCGAGCCCTGCGGCTCTCCCTCGTCCAACGTGCGGCGAAGGCCGCGGCGGGCATCGACCAGCGGCGTGGGGTGCCCGCGTTCGCCGCCCGGCCGTTCTCCCGCTGGGCACGGGGCCGTGGCGCCGTCGTGGAGCGTCCCGACGTGGTGGTGTGGGCCGACTCGTTCACGGAGCACTTCGCCACCGGACCCGGCCAGGCGGCCGTGGCGCTGCTCGAGCGTGCCGGGCTCAGCGTTGCCGTCGTGGGGGAGGACGCCTGCTGCGGACTGACCTGGATCAGCACCGGTCAGCTCGACGCGGCGCGGCGCATCGTCGGGCGCACGGTGGACGTGCTGCACCCCTACGTCGCCGCGGGTGTCCCGATCGTCGGCCTGGAGCCGTCCTGCACCGCGGCCCTCCGCTCAGAGCTGGAGCAGCTCACCGACGACCCGCGAGGCGCCGAGCTCGCGCGCGGCGTCCGCACTCTCGCTGAGTACCTCGAGTCCCTGCCCGGCTGGTCGCCTCCTGACCTCGGCGGTACGACGGTCGTCGCCCAACCCCACTGCCACCACGCGTCCGTCCTGGGGTGGGAGGCCGATGCGCGGCTGCTCGCCCGGGCCGGTGCGGCGGTGACCCGGGTCGGCGGCTGCTGCGGGCTGGCCGGGAACTTCGGGGTGGAGAAGGGGCACTACGAGGTGTCCGTCGCGATCGCCGAGCACAGCCTGCTGCCCGCCGTACGCGCAGCCGGGCCGGACGCGGTGGTCCTCGCCGACGGCTTCTCGTGCCGCACCCAGCTCGACGATCTCGCCGGGGTGCCCGCGGTTCACATGGCCGAGCTGCTGCTCGGGTCCGGGTCGCCGTAGAGAGCCTTCGCGAGCCCGGCCCGGGAGGAGATCCCGAGCTTTCGGTAGGCGTTCGACAGGTGCCACTCGACAGCCTTGACCGTCACGAAGAGCTTCTGGGCGATCTGACGGTTCGTCTCGCCGGACGCGGCGAGCTCGGCGACCCGGCGTTCGCCTGGCGTCAAGCGGACCGAGGGGCTGCCGTCCGGGTCGTTGACCGGTTCACCGGCCTGCACCAGCAGCCGGGTCGCCCGCCGAAGCGCAGGCAGGACGTCGGTGGCGCGGCCGTACTCGGCAGCCTGTCGGAGCAGGGCGACTCCCTGCTCCCGCTCCGACCGGTTGCCGTACAGCAGCAGCTGCCCGAGGTCGAGCCAGGCGCGGGCACGGTAGTCGGCGGAGTCGACCAGCTCGAGGTGGGTGAGCGCCTCCCGCAGCAGCTCGATGCTCTGCTCCCGGGGCGTCAGCTGGGCGAGTGTCCTCAGGGCGAAACCGAGCGCCCGCGGCGCGGCCCAGGCACGGGCGTGGTCGACCGCCTCCAGCGCGAGGTCTCGGGCCTCGTCCCCACGACCCAGCGCCTTCAACGACCAGGCCGAGAGCTCGCGCCACTCCACGATCGAGGCGTTGTCGGCGTGCGCGCCCATCAGCCGCGCCGCTCCCCGGTAGTCGGCCAACGCCTGGTCGTGGTCGCCGTGGACCGCGCGGACGACTCCCGCGGTCGCGAGAGGCTGTGCGCTCACGAACTGTCTCCGCTCGGCGGCCGCCCGCAAGGACCGCTCGAGGGCGTGCGCCTCCTCGTGCTGGCCGAGCCCGACATGGGCCATCGCGGCGCCGGCCACTGCGCAGTCGGCGAAGTCGGTCCAGCCGCGGGCCCGCAGGTCGAGGGCCGGCTGGAACTCGGAGACGGCGGCTCGCAGGCGTCCCTGCCGGTAGTCCACCAGGCCCCGGCAGTACGACGCGGTGGCGAACCCGAGGACCGAGCCACGCCGGCGAGCGTCGTCGATCGCGGCCCCCAGCGCCTTCCGGTTCTCGTCGTAGGCGTCGGCCCAGGAGAGCACGGCCGTGGCCGCGTAGAAGCCGACCCCCTCGGAGGTCTCCTCCGCGAGGAGGGCTCCGTCGCCGAGAGCCCGGAGCGCGAAGTCCCGTGCGCATTCACGGTCACGCGCGCGTACGGCGAGGTCGGAGGCCGCCAGGGCGAACAGGAGACGATCGGTGTGGCTGTCCTGGTCCGCCGGCTGCGCCACGGCGTGGTTCACGGCGTTCACGATCTCCGCTCGCGCCCCCTCGTAGAGCGCGCGGGTCAGTCCCATGCGGACCAGGACCCGCCTCATGACGGGGGAGGAGGAGTCGTGCCCGGCCTCGGTGAGCGCCGTGACGGCCTTCTGGTAGGACTCCGACGCCTGCGACCGGTCGCCCATGGTCATCTGGACGTCGCCGAGGTCGGCGAGCAGGCCGGCTCGGGTCGAGGGGTCCGCCGCGCGGTCCAGCGCCCGGGTCCAGAGGTCGAGCGCCTCGTCCCGCTGCCCCGCGTGAAGGTGTGCCGAGGCGGCGAGGGCGAGCAGGGCGGCGTCGGTGTCCTCCGGTCGGGTCTCGCCGACGGCGCGAAGCAGCTGGCGTGCCGCGACCTCGGGAGAGCCTGCCTGCAGCGACTCCTCGCCCGCGGCACGGAGCAGCGAGACCACGGCCTGGTCCTCGTCGGGCAGCGTGTGCAACAGGTGGCCTGCGACGACCTGCCGGGGCCGGTCCAGCTTGGCCAGGTAGTCGGCGGCCGCTCGGTGGAGGTCAGAGCGTTCGGACGGGCTCATCGACGACAGGATGGCCTCCGTCACGAGGGGATGTGCCGGCCAGGCCCGCCACATGCCCAGCGTCAGGATTCCCGCGTCGACGAGCAGCTCGAGCGGGTCGGCCAGGCCCGCGACGCTCAGCCCGGTCAGCTCCGCGAGGTCGTCGAACCCTGCGTCGACGCCCAGTACGGCGGAGGCCCGCGCGACCGTGACGGCGTCGTCGGTCAGCCGGGCCAGCCGCTCCCGCATGGACTCGACGACACTGCGTGGGGCGCGCTCCGGCGTCCCGGACCGCAGCATCTCGTGCAGCAGGAACGGGAGACCGCCGGTCAGCCGGTGCAGCTCCTGGGACGAGACGTTCGTCAGCGCCTCGTTGGGTGGCAGCCGGCGCCTCATCTGCTCAACGCCGGCCACCGACAGCGGCGCCGGCTCGACCTGGGTGGCGCGCGAGGCGAGCCGGTCGACGATGTGCCCGGCCCTCGAGGGTTCGCCCGAGCGCAGGGCGAGCAGCATCGCGACGGGCATCTGCGGCAGTCGGGCGGAGAGCAGGTCGAGGAGCTGGAGGGAGGCGACGTCGGCCCACTGCACGTCATCGACCACGAGCAGCAGCGGCTGGGCGTCCGCGAGGCTCTCGATGGCCCAGGTCAGGGCGTAGTCCAGGCTCGCGAGGTTCCACACCGGGTGCGTCGCGGAGGAGTGCGCGAGGGCTTCCGCGAGATCCGCGGCAGGTCCGTCGAAGGGAGGCTCGCCGGCCTGGCCGCCGCGAGCGCGGGCGCCGAGCCAGTCGCGCACCAGGCCATGGGGGAGGGCCGCGGACGCCGGTGTCGGAAAGGAGGAGAGGACAGCGAAACCGGCGGCACGCGCGGTTTGAGCAGTGTGCGCCAGGAGTGCCGACTTGCCGATCCCCGCGGGTCCGACGAAGATCAACGACCGTCCCGAACCGGTCAGGGCAGAGCCCAGCACGTCTTGCGCCACCGACATCTCGTCAGTGCGCTCGATAAGTTCCCCCACGGTAATATGGTCGGCGCAATGGGGCCCACGGTCCCGAAAATCCCGGAAAACGGGCCAAACGGCCCTTTTGCGTCCCCCGCGGGGCCATGTCCTGGCGCATCCCTCGCCCATACCGCACGGGTCGGCTCCTCGTTTTGACCCTGCTCCGGCGAGCCGGTAATCTTTTTCAGCGTGCCTGGCTCGACCCAGGCCATCGCGTGTGCTCCGAAGCGGAACCAGCGCCCACCGCACGATGACGGGCAGGTTTCACCGCGAGCCGCGTGGCTGCGATCGCAGCGTTCAACCGATGTGCTTCTCCGCCGCGGCAAGTTCTGCGGTGAGGCGCGGAGTGGGCGACACACCCGACCGCGGGGGGAGCGTCACGGGAGGACGGGGGCCTCGGTCCACGCAGTCGCCAGCACAGCTTGACCTAGACAGCATCACCGAAGAGGCCAGTACTCATTAGCGAAGGGGAACCACGCGGTGCCCACCATCCAGCAGTTGGTCCGTAAGGGCCGCCAGGACAAGGTGTCGAAGAACAAGACGCCCGCTCTGAAGGGTTCGCCCCAGCGACGTGGCGTGTGCACGCGTGTCTACACGACCACCCCCAAGAAGCCGAACTCCGCTCTCCGGAAGGTCGCCCGTGTGCGCCTCTCGAGCGGCGTCGAGGTGACTGCCTACATCCCGGGCGTCGGTCACAACCTTCAGGAGCACTCGATCGTGCTCGTGCGTGGTGGTCGTGTGAAGGACCTTCCCGGTGTCCGCTACAAGATCATCCGCGGCTCTCTCGACACCCAGGGTGTGAAGAACCGCAAGCAGGCTCGCAGCCGCTACGGCGCGAAGAAGGAGAAGAGCTAATGCCGCGCAAGGGTCCCGCCCCGAAGCGTCCGGTCG
>DATGYO010000024.1:0-41068 GCA_035297905.1 Nocardioidaceae bacterium | reverse complement strand
ACCGGGGGTGCGAGTGCGGGCATGGGAAGGCTCCTTGGACCTCAGGCGGGTCGAGAGGGTGTCGTCGGGGTTTCGGTGCGGTGGGCGTAGAGGTCGCGGAGCAGGGCGATCTCGGCGCCGTGGTGGATCAGCTCACGGTTGATGTGCAGGACGAGGGCGGACATCGGTTCGGCGGCGTAGGGACCCTCCGCCGGGCCGCAGGGCCGGAGCAGCCCCTCGGCTCCGAGGCGGCGAACCCCTTCGGTCCACCGGGCGTACTCCTCGTCGAGCTGGGACAGCGCCCCTGCCGCGGTCCCGGAGTACTCGAAGCTCATGTAGTCGGTCGCCGGCCGGCCGAAGTGGCTGGCGTTGCGCATCCCGAGCACGCCGACGACCACGTGGGCCAGCCGCCAGGCGATCGTGGTGACCGGCGCGGGTTGTGGCTCCGGGAAGGCGAAGTCGACGGTGTACGCGCCGCTGCCTCCCAAGACCGGAGCCGCGCTCGTGCCGCGTGGACGGACGCTCCAGCAGCCGGGCACCGGCTCCCAGAGGTACTCCTCGTCGGTGAGCCCGTCGAGCCGGGGACGCAGCTGGGCGCGCCAGTGGTGATCGATCTGGTCGAGCAGCAGGTGGTTGAGGTCGAGGGTTGTCGTCATGGGAGCAGTCTTCTGCCAGAAGCGGACAGATACGGTCCGCTGCAGGTGCCAGGATGCAGAGCATGACCGAGTCGGCCGCAACCACCCAGCGAGTGCTCCGGCTGCTGTCCCTGCTTCAGTCCCGCCCGGTCTGGACGGGTCCGGAGCTGGCCGAGCGGCTCGGGGTCACCACGCGTAGCGTCCGCCGGGACGTGGAGCGGCTGCGAGACCTGGGGTACCCGGTGAACGCGGCGAGGGGACTGGGTGGCGGTTACCAGCTGGGCGCGGGCCGGGCGCTTCCGCCGCTGCTGCTCGAGGACGAGGAGGCGGTGGCCGTCGCCGTGTCACTGCGCCTCGCCGCGGGCGGCACCGTGGCAGGTGCGAGCGAGGCCGCGCTGCGCACGCTCGCGAAGCTGGACCAGGTCATGCCGGCACGCCTGAGGGCGGAGGTGCGCGCGATCCACGATGCCACCGAGACTCTGTCCGGAGTGGCCGTCGAGGTGGACGGCGAGGTGCTGCTGACACTCGCCCGTGCCTGTCGCGACCTGGTCCGGGTGCGGTTCGGGTACGACGACCGTGGCGGGTCGGCCACCGAGCGCACGACGGAGCCGGTCCGGCTCGTGGCGACCGGTCGCCGGTGGTACCTCATGGCCTGGGACGTCGACCGCACCGACTGGCGTACCTTCCGGCTCGACCGGATGCGGGGTGTCATCCCGACCACCTGGCGGTTCCGGGCGCGCGAGCATCCCGATCCGGTCGAGTACGTCCAGCGCTCCTTGACCTCCTCGCCGTACCGCCACCAGGCCCGGGTAGTCGTCCGGGCGCCCGTCGACGAGGTCCGCTCCAGGGTCAGCCCGACCAGCGCGGTCGTGACGGCGTACGGCGAGGACGCAGCCTTGCTCGAGGCGGGAGCGGAGAACCTCTACGCACTGGCCTTCCACCTGGCTTGGATCGGGTTCGACCTGGAGGTGCTCGATCCGCCCGAGCTGCGCGAGGTGTTCGCCGAGCTCGGGACCCGGATGACGGCCGCGGCGCAAGGGCGTTGAGCCGCACGGGACCAGCTGCCACTCCGGGTCCGGGCCGGGCACGACCACCCTTCCCGGACAATGGGCGCATGACCACGAGGATCGAGACCTGGCAGGGCGAGGAGTACGAGGTCCGCAACGTCACCGGGTCGGCGGCGACGAAGCCCTACCGCTGCCCGGGCTGCGACCACGTCATCCGCCCGGCGACGCCTCACCTGGTCGCATGGCCCGTGGTCGCGCCGATGTTCGCCTCCTCCGGCCTCGACGAACGGCGGCACTGGCACACCCCGTGCTGGAAGATGCGCGACCGGCGCCGGTGAGTGGGGGAGCTGCCTTCAGTACCGGTCGCGGAACCGCTGCGCGCTGTGGTGCTCCTCGGCGAGCCGGCGCAGCACGCTGAGGAGCTCGCCGTAGACGACCGTGCCGACGACCATGTCCTCGAGCAGGTCCACCCGGTCCTTGGCCTTGTCCAAGGACGCTATCTCCGCCTGCCCGATCCGGTCCGCGACGCCGGCATAGAAGGTCAGTCCACGCTCGTCGACACCTGCCTCCCGCTCGGCCAGCACCTCGATCACGCCCACGAGGTTCTTCCGGTTGAGCGACTCGGGTCGGATGTCGGACCAGCCGGTCTCCGTCACGAGCCGTTCGGCGAGGCGCGCCGCCTCGTCGTGATGAGGGCCGGCCGGCCGAGAAGCGGGAGCGAGCGCCTCGGTGGCCCTGGCGAACATGTCGTGCACGCTCAGCCGGGTGTCCTCGGTGGCTTCGACGAGGGCGCGTAGCCGGCCGACCGGGATGCCCCCGACCTCGCGCAGGATGCGAAGCAGCGCGAGCCTGCGGACGTGGCTGTCGTCGTAGTCCGCCGAACGCGCCGAGAGGCGTTGCCCTGGATGGAGCAGGCCCTCGCGCAGGTAGTACTTCACCGTCGCGAGCGGCACCGCCGAGCGGCGCACGAGCTCCGAGACCAGCACCAGACCACCTCCGTGAGCCCTTGACCGACAGCTTTGGATAGTGCCACTGTCTTGCTGGACAGTACCACTATCCAGTTTGCCAGGAGGGATCATGACCAGGTCGTCCCAGCCGTCGCCGCAGTCCTCCCGGAGGATGCCGGCCGCCTATCGAAACGCCGTGAGGAACGCTCCCAAGGGGGTCCAGGGCGGCTCCTTCGTGGCCGATGTCGATGCCGAGAACACAGTCGTGTTCCTTGTCGGCATGCGTGTCAACCGCTGGAGGAGGGTCCGTAGCTGGTGGCCGGTTCTCGCTGCGATGCCGCGGATGCTCGCCGAGCTGGAGGCCCGCCCAGACGTCGGTCTCCTCGAGGCGCGCAGCTACTGGTCGGGACGGGTCTTCCTCGTGGTTCAGCACTGGTCCAGCATCGAGGCCCTGGGGCGCTTCGCTCAGGACCCTCAGCTGTCGCACCAGCCGGCTTGGGCGGCCTTCAACCGGGCCGCCGCGGGCGGTGGTGACGTGGGCGTCTTCCACGAGACCTACGAGGTGCCGCGCGCCGGCATCGAGTCCCTCTACGGCAACATGCCGCCGTTCGGGCTCGCGCTCGCCCATGGCGGCGTCGCCCGTTCCGGTGGTCGCCGCACCAGGGCACAGGACCGGATGGGGCAGCGAGACCCGGAGTACGTCGAGGCCTCCTGACGGGCCAGAATGGGCCGTATGGCTGTCATCCGTGCGAACTCCGTCCTTCCGGCCCGTCGCGAGCCGATCACCCTCCACACCGCGGACGACCTCGAGCTCGTGGGCGAGCTGGCGCTGCCGCTCGACCAGGAGCCGGTCGCGACAGTCATCTGCCTGCACCCCCTGCCGACGCACGGCGGGATGATGGACAGCCACATCTTCCGCAAAGCCGCCTTCCGGCTCCCGGCCCTCGCCGGCATCGCCGTGCTCCGGTTCAACACCCGCGGCACGGCGAGCGAGCAGGGGCGCAGCGGCGGCGAGTTCGACCATGCGCAGGGGGAGCGGTACGACGTCGCGGCGGCGATCGAGTACGCCGAGTTCCACGACCTGCCCGACGTCTGGGTCGTCGGCTGGTCCTTCGGCACCGACCTGACGCTCATGCACGCCAACGACCCAGCGGTGAAGGGCGCGATCCTGCTCTCCCCGCCGCTTCGCTTCTCCGACATCGAGCACCTCGAGGCGTGGGCGGAGTCCGGCAAGCCGCTGACGGCCCTGGTGCCGGAGCACGACGACTACCTGCAACCTCCGGAGGCCGAGGAGCGCTTCGCGATCGTGCCGCAGGCCGAGGTGGTTGGCGTGGAGGGCGCCAAGCACCTGTGGGTGGGTGACGCCGAGAAGGTCCTCGACGAGATCGTCAGGCGCGTCGCACCCGCGGTCGACGTACCTCTGCCCCGGGAGTGGGAAGGCGAGATGGAGACCGCGGACACCAGCGCCTACAACAACAAGAACCTGGGCGCGTTCAAGGACGTGCCGGTGCCCGGTCCGCTCCGCGAGTGAGCTCCCGCCGAGCTAGCGGGCGTCCTGCCGACGCAGCAGGACCTCCTTGAGGATCAGCTGCACCGCGGCGGCGGTCGGGATGGCCAGCAGGGCGCCGATGACGCCGAGCAGCGCCGCGCCCACGAGCGCCGCGATCACGATCAGCGATCCCGGGATGTCGACCGAGCGAGCCATCACGCGGGGGTAGATCACGTAGTTCTCGAACTGCTGGTACAGGACGTAGAAGATCAGGCAGGCAAGGCCGATCTTCGGGTCGGTGGCGAACCCGATCGCCGTGACGATGATCGCCCCCAACGTCGCCCCGATCATCGGGATCACGTCGAGGATCATGACGACGACCGCGAGCGCGACGGCGTACTCGCCGAGCCCGATGATCATCAGGAAGACCAGCGAGCTGATGCCGGCCGCGAGGGCCACCAGGAAGGCGCCGGAGACGTAGCCGCCCACGTTCGCGAGGATCTGGTCACCGAGGAAGGTCACGCGCTCGCGGCGGCTGGCGGGGGCGAACCGGTAGGCGAAGCGCTTGATGCCGGGCAGTGAGGCGAGGAAGTACAGCGTCAGGACGATCACGATGAACGTGTTCGCGATCGCGGAGAGCACTGCGAGGCCGACGCCCAGCACGCCGCCGAAGACCTTGTTCGCCCACTTTCCGTCGGCGAGCGTCTGCTGGGCCTTGTCGATGAGTCCGTAGCGCTGGTCGAGGTCCTGGATGGTGCGGTTCTTCTGGAACTGGTTGAACCAGTCCGGGGCGCGGTTGGTCAGCGTCGTCACCTGGTCGGTGATCACCGGGACGATCGCCAGGATGAAGAGGGCGAGCGCGAGGACCACGCCGACCGTCACGAGGAGGACCGCCCACGACCGCTTGAGGCCGTGGCGCAGGAAGAACTCGACCGAGGGGTTCAGGCCGACGGCGAGGAACATCGCGACGAGGATGAGGACCAGGACCGAGCTGATCGAGAGGATCTGCTGACCGAGCCAGATCGCCAGCAGCGCACCCACCGCTCCCATGAACCCCATGAAGAACGGCGAGTGCCGCGTCAGCGGCCGGCCGGGCTCCCCGAAGGCGTTCTCGGAGTCCACCTCGGGCAGCCGGTCGCGGAGGAAGTCCTCCGACTCCTCCTCGACGCTCAGCTCGTGCCGGGCGGCCTGCGCGGCCGACTGCTCGGCGGCACCCCTGGCACCCTCAGCCTCGTCACGGGCCCGCTCGGCGGCCTCCTCGGCCTCCTGGGCGGCACGCCGGGCCTCCTCAGCCGTCGTCGCCGCCTCCTCGACCTCGTCGCGCACCCGGTGCACGTCCCCCTCGGCAGGGTTCACTTCTGCTCAGTACCGGCGGCCGCGTCCGCAGTCGGCGCCTCGGCAGGCTTGCTGCTCGCCCGGGCCGGCTCGCCGTCCGGGTCGCCGTCCGGGTCGGCGAAGCCGGCGACGACGTCGCGCAGCGCACCGAGCTGGGCGACGATCGCGTCGCGTCGCTTCTGCACCCGGTTGACCTCGGCCTTGAGCGCCGCGAGCTCGCGCTCCGCGTGGTCCTGGCCGGTGGCGACCACACTTGCGGCCTGCGTCTGTGCGGCGCTGACGATCTGCTCCGCCTCACGACGGGCACGGGTCAGGAGCCGCTCCGCCTCCGTGCTGGACTGCTCACGGTGGGCGTTCGCCTGGGCCAGCGCCTCGCGGGCGCGGTGCTCGGCGGCGTTGGCACGCTCCTCCGCCTCGCGCACGAGCCGGTCGGTCTCGGCGGTCGCGACCTGGTGGTGCTCAGCCGCCTCGCGGGTGAGCCGCTCCTTCTCCACGGCCAGCGTGCGGCGCGCCTCCTGGACCTCGCGGTCGGCTGCGGCGCGAGCCTGCTCGGCCTCGCGACGAGCACCGGTGCGCAGTGTGTTCGCCTCCTGCTCGGCGGCGAGACGCAGCTGCTCGGCCTCCCGGCGGGCGGTGGCGAGGAGGTCCTCCGCCTCGGCCCGCGCCATCGCACGGTCCTGCTCGGCCTCGGCCACCATCCGCGCACGGGCCTCGTCGAGCTCCTTGAGCTGGACGATCCGCATGTCCTCGGCATCACGGGACGCAGCCGCCTTGAGCGCCTCGGCGTCCTTGATGGCCCGCTTGCGGATCTCCTCTGCGTGGGCCTGTGCCTGGACGAGCACCTCGTCCGCCTGCTCCTCGGCGAGGCGGAGCATCTCGCTGGCACGACCGCCGAGTCCGGCGTAGGACGGCGCTTCGTTCTCGGAGAGCTGCCGGCGCAGGTCGGAGACCTGGCCCTCGAGCCGCTGGATCCGGTCGCGCGCCTCGCCGAGGCTGGCGGAGAGCCCCGCCTTCTCGCCGGCCAAGGTCTGCAGGTGGCGGTCGACGGCCGCCTGGTCGTAGCCGCCGCGGCGGACGACGGGGAAGCGGTCACCGTGCTGCGCCGTGCCACCCTCTGGTCGATGGCCGTGCCCGACGGCCGAGAGCACCTGCGTGGCGTCGTCGGCGCCGGTGTTGGAGGAATCGTCGTCGAAGATGGACAGCCCGGACCGATCGTTCATTGGCGTTTCCCTTACCTCGTTTGCGTGTTCAGAGCCTAAGTGTGTCCGACCGCCAACGTTAAACCCGGAAGGCGCGGTGGACACATGACAAAGCCCCTGGCCGTCGTACCCATTCTGGGTACGACGACCAGGGGAGTGGTGGTGCGGTGCGGATTCGGGGCCTCGCGGGCCTCAGACTCCGCGGAACCGGTTGATCGCGTCGACGTGCTTGTCACGCATCGCCTGGTCGCGCACGCCGAGGCCCTCCTCGGGCGCCAGGCACAGCACGCCGACCTTGCCCTGGTGCTGGTTCTTGTGCACGTCGAGCGTGGCCTGGCCGACCTCGGCGAGGGGGTAGGCCTGGGAGAGCGTGGGGTGGATCATTCCCTTGGCGATGAGCCGGTTGGCCTCCCACGACTCGCGGTAGTTCGCGAAGTGCGAGCTGATGATCCGCTTGAGGTTCATCCACAGGTACCGGTTGTCGTACTCGTGCATGTAGCCCGTCGTCGAGGCGCAGGTGGTGATGGTCCCGCCCTTGCGCGTGACGTATACCGAGGCGCCGAAGGTCTCGCGGCCGGGGTGCTCGAAGACGATGTCGATGTCCTCGCCACCGGTGAGCTCACGGATGCGCTTGCCGAACCGCTTCCACTCCTTCGGGTCCTGGGTGCGCTCGTCCTTCCAGAACTGGTAGCCCTCCTCGGCGCGGTTGATGATGAGCTCCGCGCCCATGCTGCGGACGATCTGCGCCTTCTCCTCGTTGGAGACCACGCAGATCGGGGTGGCGCCGCCGTTGAGGGCGTACTGCGTCGCGAAGCCGCCCAGCCCGCCGGACGCTCCCCAGATGAGGACGTTGTCGCCCTGCTTCATGTCGCCGCCGTTGCGGCTGACGAGCTGGCGGTACGCGGTGCAGTTCACCAGGCCGGGGGAGGCCGCCTCCTCCCAGGTGAGGTGCTCCGGCTTCGGCATCAGCTGGTTGGCCTTGACCAGGGCGATCTCGGCCAGGCCGCCGAAGTTGGTCTCGAAGCCCCAGATCCGCTGCTCGGGGTCGAGCATCGTGTCGTTGTGGCCGTCGGGGCCCTCGAGCTCGACCGAGAGGCAGTGTGCGACGACGCGGTCACCCGGCTTCCAGTTGTGCACTCCCAGGCCGGTCTTGAGGACGACCCCGGCGAGGTCGGAGCCGACGATGTGGTAGGGCAGGTCGTGGCGCTTGGCGAGCGGCGAGACCCGGCCGTAGCGCTCCAGGAAGCCGAAGGTCGACACCGGCTCGAAGATCGAGGTCCACACGGTGTTGTAGTTGATTGCGCTCGCCATCACCGCGACGAGGGCCTCGCCGGGACCGAGCTCGGGGAGCGGGACGTCCTCCACGTGCAGCGACTTGCGGGGGTCCTTGTCACGGGTCGCCAGACCCTCGAACATGTCGACCTCGTCCTTGTGGACGGTCGCGGCCTTGTAGTGGTCGGGCACCTCGAGGGCGGCGAACTCCTCCGACGAGGTGTCGTCGGCGAGGATGGCTTCGAGGATCTGCTTCACGGGAGCTCCTGTGGGTTCCGGGCGAGCACGGGGAATTGGCTTCGGAATCTACCGACGGGTAACCAACAGTGTCAGCACCCTGTGACCTACTTCTCTAGACCGCTGGGGCAACATGCCCGGAAAGCGGTCAGTGCGCCGCGTCTGCGGCAGGCTCCACGAGCTCCACGAGCACCCCGCCGGCGTCCTTGGGGTGGATGAAGTTGATCCGGGAGTTCGAGGTGCCACGGCGAGGCTCGTCGTACAGCAGGCGGAGGCCGCGCGACCGCAGGATCGTGCACACCTGCTCGACGTCGGTGACCCGGTAGGCCAGCTGCTGCAGGCCGGGACCGGAGCGGTCGAGGAACTTCGCGATCGTCGACTGCTCGTTGAGGGGGGCGAGCAGCTGGATCGACGAGCCGGAGTCGCCCACGGCGACCATCGCCTCGCGAACCCCCTGCTCCTCGTTGGTCTCCTCGTGGGTGACCTCCATGCCGAAGGCGTCGCGGTAGAAGGCGATCGCCTCGTCCAGGTCGGGGACGGCGACGCCGACGTGGTCGATGCAGGTGAACAGGTGCTCGGGGAGGTCGAGGTTGCTGGCTGCGTTCGTCATGCCCGACATAGTCGTACGACCGGCGCCCGGGCGGCGAGGGACTGTGACCAGCCCGACATGACGATCCTCACGCGCCCCCCTCCCTATGGTTGGTGCTTCGTAGGTATCGTCCCTGGAAACAGGACTTGCACGTTCCCAGGAGGCCCCCATGTCCGGATCCGTCATCGTTGCCGGTGCTCGCACCCCGATCGGTCGACTGTTGGGAGGTCTCAAGGACCAGTCCGCGGCTGACCTCGGTGGTGTCGCGATCAAGGGAGCCCTGGAGAAGGCCGGGATCAGCGGCGACCAGGTCGAGTACGTGATCATGGGCCACGTCATCCAGGCCGGTGCCGGCCAGATCACGGCGCGCCAGGCCGCGGTCAAGGGGGGCATCCCGATGAGCATCCCGTCGATCACGATCAACAAGGTCTGCCTCTCGGGCATCAACGCGATCGCCCTCGCCGACCAGCTGATCCGCGCCGGTGAGCACGACATCATCGTGGCCGGGGGCATGGAGTCGATGACCCAGGCCCCGCACCTGCTCCCGAAGTCGCGTGAGGGCTTCAAGTACGGCGACACCACCCTCGTCGACTCGATGGCCTACGACGCGCTGTACGACCAGTTCACCGACCAGGCGATGGGCGGCCTCACCGAGAGCTGCAACGCAGCGGCCGCTCAGCTCACCCGTGAGGAGCAGGACGAGTTCTCCGCCCGCTCCCACCAGCGCGCCGCCGCCGCGTGGAAGGACGGCGTCTTCGACGACGAGGTCGTCCCCGTCGAGATCCCCCAGCGTCGCGGCGAGCCGATCGTGGTGTCGCAGGACGAGGGTATCCGCGGCGAAACGACGGCCGAGTCGCTGGGCAAGCTGCGCCCGGCCTTCTCGAAGGAGGGCACCATCACGGCCGGCTCCTCCTCGCAGATCTCCGACGGCGCCTGCGCGATGGTCGTGATGAGCAAGGCGAAGGCCGAGGAGCTCGGCCTCGAGTGGCTCGCCGAGATCGGCGCCTCCGGCCAGGTCGCCGGCCCGGACTCCACCCTCCAGATGCAGCCGGCCAATGCCATCGCCAAGGCCTGCGAGAAGGAGGGGATCAAGCCCTCCGACCTCGACCTGGTCGAGATCAACGAGGCGTTCGCCGCTGTGGGCATCGTGTCGGCTCGCGAGCTCGGCATCTCCGACGACAAGGTCAACGTCAACGGTGGCGCCATCGCGGTGGGTCACCCGGTCGGCATGTCCGGGGCCCGCATCGCGCTGCACCTTGCACTCGAGCTCAAGCGCCGTGGTGGCGGCGTCGGCGCTGCCGCGCTGTGCGGTGGCGGCGGCCAGGGCGACGCCCTGATCGTCCGAGTTCCGACTGCATGAGGCGATCGACTGCATCGGTCCCCGAGCTCGTCGAGAAGGCACGGTCCGGTGACGCCCGGGCCGTGGCTCGGCTGATCTCGCTCGTCGAGGACGCCTCGCCGCTGCTCCGCGAGGTGATGGCCGGGCTCGCGCCGTACACCGGGCACGCCCAGATCGTCGGCATCACCGGCTCGCCGGGGGTGGGCAAGTCCACCTCCACCTCGGCGCTGGTGACCGCGCTGCGCAAGTCGGGCAAGCGCGTCGGGGTGCTGGCTGTGGACCCCTCCTCGCCGTTCTCCGGCGGCGCGCTGCTCGGCGACCGCATCCGGATGCAGGACCACGCCCTCGACAAGGACGTCTACATCCGGTCGATGGCGTCACGGGGCCATCTCGGTGGCCTCTCCTGGACGACGCCACAGGCGCTGCGCGTGCTCGACGCAGCGGGTTGTGACGTGGTGCTCGTGGAGACGGTCGGCGTCGGCCAGAGCGAGGTCGAGATCGCGGGCCTCGCCGACACCACGCTGGTGCTTCTCGCGCCCGGCATGGGCGACGGGGTCCAGGCGGCGAAGGCGGGGATCCTCGAGATCGGCGACGTGTACGTCGTCAACAAGGCGGACCGCGACGGGGCCGAGCAGGTGCGACGCGAGCTACGCACGATGATCTCGCTCGCAGAACGGCCCGAGGGCAGCTGGAAGCCTCCGATCGTGCTGACCGTGGCCCAGTCCGGGAAGGGCGTGGACGAGCTGGTCGAGGCGATCGAGAGTCACCGGGCCTGGATGGAGTCCTCGGGGGAGCTCGACCGCCGCCGGGTGCGCCGAGCCCGCGACGAGATCGAGTCGATCGCCGTGACCGCCCTCAGGGCCAGGTGGGGCGACGTGCACGGTCGCACCGAGCTCGACGAGCTCGCGGAGCAGGTGGCGGCCGGCAAGAGCGACCCGTACCGCGCGGCCGACGCCTTGCTCGACTCGTTCACCGAGCTCGACTCGGCGACCTCCTGACCGCGCGCCTCCCACACCTCGGGAAGCTCCGTTGGTATCAATGCAGACTGCAGTCCTGTTTGGCCTGCGTGCACTCGACTCGGGAAAGAGAGCGCGATGAAGAAGCCTGCGATCGTCGTCCTCGTGCTGTTCTTGGGGTTCTACCTGATGCGGGACCCTGCTGAGCTCGCGAGGTTCTCGGAGAACGCCGGCGTGGCGCTCTGGAAGATGGTCAGCACGCTCTTCGAGGCGATCATCGAGTTCCTGAACACCCTCCTCGGCTAGCTGCCCGTGGCTGGCTGGCTGAGGCGGCACTTCGCCGACCCGCACATCGGGAGGCACGTGCTCCGTGACGAGGGCGAGGTCATCGTCGACGAGGTCCTGCACCACTGGGTCGTCTACGTCAAGCCGTTCCTGGAGTTCCTGCTGGCGCTCGGACTGCTCGTCCTGGGGCTCTTCGCCCCGGTGAACCTCGCGTGGCTGCCCTGGCTGGTCGCCGTCGCCATCCTCCTCCATGCCGGTTGGAAGGCGCTCACCTCGCACATGGACCGGTTCGTGATCACCAACATGCGAGTGTTCCGCGTCCGCGGCGTTCTCGCCCAGCGCATGGCGACCATGCCGCTGGGCCGGATCCTCGACATCACGGTCGACAAGCCGATCATCGGCCGGGTGTTCGGCTACGGGCACTTCATCTTCGAGTCCGCCGCGCAGGAGCAGGGGCTCCGCGTCATCAAGTACGTCGGACGGCCGGACGAGCGGGACCTCGCGATCCAGCGGGTGGTGGCTCGCGCCGGCCTGCGCGGGCGTGGTCCGAGTCCCCATGGCGGCCGTTCCTCGTAGTCGGCCGACCGTGCCGGACCGTCGGGTTGAGTAGTGTCGCGGCATGCCCAAGCAGGTGCGCCCCACGAAGAAGCTGCCCTTCGACCCGATCGACGAGGCGGCCCGGCAGTGGGCACGGCGCTGGGGCGCGGTCGAGCAGATGCACGCGGTGACCTCCCTGATGCGGGTGCAGCAGCTGGTGCTGGGGCAGCTCGACGAGATCCTCAAGCCCCACGGGCTGACCTTCGCGCGCTACGAGGCGCTGGTGCTTCTGGTGTTCTCCCGGGCGGGGTCGCTCCCGCTGGGCAAGATGGGGGAGCGGCTTCAGGTCCACCCCACGTCGGTCACCTCCATCGTCGACCGGCTCGAGTCGGCGGGGCTCGTCGTACGCCGGAGGCATCCGGACGACGGGCGGGCCGTCCTCGCGGAGATCACGGACGCCGGGCGGGAGGTCGTGGAGAGGGCGACCGCCGACCTGGTGGACGCCGACTTCGCGCTCGGTGCGTTGAGCCGTGACGAGCTGCGCGAGGTCTCCAAGGTGCTCCGTCCCGTACGTGAGGCCGCCGGCGACTTCTGAACGCCGCTAGGCCAGCCCGCCTCCCGGTCGACAGGAATAGTTGGACGTCCTACTATTTTCCTATGACCCAGGACACCCCGATGCCTTCCTCCACGCCCGACCCGGAGAAGCAGGCCGCCCGCCTGCGCTGGCAGCAGCGTTACGACAAGTCCCGTGTCCGGGAGGCCGACTTCACGACGCTCTCGGGGATGGAGGTCGAGCCCGCCTACGGCCCGGCCGACGAGCAGAGCTACCCGAACTTCGAGAACATCGGCTGGCCGGGACAGTTCCCGTTCACGCGCGGTCTGTACCCCACCGGCTACCGCGGCCGCACCTGGACGATCCGCCAGTTCGCCGGCTTCGGCAACGCCCAGCAGACCAACGAGCGCTACAAGATGATCCTGGGTCGTGGCGGTGGCGGTCTCTCGGTGGCCTTCGACATGCCGACCCTGATGGGCCGCGACTCCGACGACCCCAAGAGCCTCGGTGAGGTCGGGCACTGCGGCGTCGCGATCGACACGGCGGCCGACATGGACGTGCTCTTCCACGACATCCCCCTCGGCGACGTCACCACCTCGATGACGATCTCCGGCCCAGCCGTCCCGGTGTTCTGCATGTACCTCGTCGCAGCCGAGCGGCAGGGCATCGACACCGGCGTCCTCAACGGCACGCTGCAGACCGACATCTTCAAGGAGTACATCGCCCAGAAGGAGTGGCTGTTCGCTCCCGAGCCGCACCTGCGTCTGATCGGCGACCTGATGGAGTACTGCGCCGAGAAGATCCCGGACTACAAGCCGCTCTCCGTCTCGGGCTACCACATCCGCGAGGCCGGCTCGACGGCGGCGCAGGAGCTCGCCTACACGCTCGCCGACGGGTTCGGGTACGTCGAGCTCGGGCTCTCACGGGGGCTCGATGTGGACGTGTTCGCGCCCGGGCTGTCCTTCTTCTTCGACAGCCACGTCGACTTCTTCGAGGAGATCGCGAAGTTCCGCGCCGCGCGGCGCATCTGGGCCCGCTGGTTGCGCGACGTCTACGGTGCAAAGACCGAGAGGGCGCAGTCGCTCCGCTTCCACACCCAGACAGCGGGGGTCTCGCTGACCGCGCAGCAGCCGTACAACAACGTGGTGCGCACGGGCATCGAGGCGCTCGCCGCCGTGCTCGGTGGCACGAACTCCCTCCACACCAACGCCCTCGACGAGACCCTCGCTCTCCCGAGCGAGCAGGCCGCCGAGATCGCGCTGCGCACCCAGCAGGTGATCATGGAGGAGACCGGCGTGGTCAACGTCGCCGACCCGCTCGGCGGCTCCTGGTACGTCGAGGCGCTCACCGACAGGCTCGAGGCCGAGGCGGAGGCGATCTTCGACAAGATCCTCGCGATGGGTGGCTCCACCCTCACGAGCAGGGACACCGAAGCGCTCGCCGAGACCATGCGCGCGAGCACCGGTGACCCCAGGAACGGCGCCTGGCCGATCACCAAGGGCATCCTCCGCGGCATCGAGGAGGGCTGGTTCATGTCCGAGATCGCCGAGGCGGCCTTCCAGTACCAGACGGCGCTGGAGAAGGGTGACAAGAAGATCGTGGGCGTCAACTGCCACGAGGAGTCGGTCACCCACGAGCTCGAGATCCTCAGGGTCTCGCACGAGGTCGAGGTGGAGCAGGTCCGCGAGCTCGCCGAGCGCAAGGGCAGGCGCGACGACGCTGGTGTCGAGGCAGCCCTGGCGAAGCTGGTCGAGGTCGCTCGCACGGACGACAACATGATCCCGGCGATGCTGGAGGCGTGCCGCGCCGAAGCCACGCTCGGGGAGATCTGCAACGTGCTTCGCGCGGAGTGGGGGGAGTACCGCGAACCCGCCCGGTTCTGACCAGGGCTTGACAGCATGGAGGCATGAAGAGCCTCCGTCAGGCCCTGTCCGGGCTTCCGGAACAGCCACGGATCGTGACCTCCGGGAGCTTCGCCACCCCACGGCGGCTCCTCGAGGAGGTCGATCGGCTGCTTCCGACGTACCGAGTGTGGGCCATCAACGCCCAGCACGGTGTCCCTGACCGCGAGGGGGTCGAGCTCGAGACGCCCTTCGTCGGTCCAGGGATGCGCTCGAGCCCGAGGCTGCACTACATGCCGTCGAGGCTCTCGCTCGTGCCGACGCTGTTCGAGCGCGCCAGCCCGCCGGACGTCGTGCTCGTGCACACGTCCTTGCCGCGGAACGGTTCGGTGTCCCTCGGGACGGACGTCAGTGTCCTGCCCGCGGCGATCGAGGCGGTACGCCGGAGGGGCGGGATCGTGCTGGCCCAGGCGAACCGGTACATGCCCTACACGTACGGCGACGGTGTGCTGGGCCTCGACGACGTCGACCTCGTCGTCGAGGTGAACGAACCGCTGCCCGCGCCACAGCCCGCGACGGTCGACGACGCGTCGGCCGAGATCGGTGAACGTGTCGCGAGCCGGGTCGGCGACGGCGCGACGCTCCAGGCCGGCATCGGCGCCGTCCCCGACGCCGCTCTGGCCCGCCTGCGTGACAGGCGCGACCTGCGTGTGTGGACGGAGATGTTCACCGACAGCATCCTCGAGCTGGAGCGGGCCGGCGCGCTCGACCAGAACCGGCCCATCACGACGTCGTTCCTCTTCGGCTCGCAGGAGCTCTACGAGTGGCTCGACGGCAACCCGCGCGTTCGGATGGCGCGGACGGAGACCACGAACGACCCGGCGGCGATCGCCCGCAACCACGCCATGACCAGCATCAACACCGCACTGCAGGTGGACCTTCTCGGCCAGGCCAACGCCTCCCGGATCCACGCCAGGATCTACTCCGGCTTCGGCGGCCAGACCGACTTCATCGTCGGTGCCCTGCACAGCTGGAACGGTCAGGCGCTGATCGCGCTGCGGTCCTGGCACCCACGGGCACGCCGCTCGACGATCGTGCCGCTGCTCGACGAGCCGGTGACCTCGTTCCAGATGACCGCGGTGGTGACCGAGCAGGGCGTGGCCGGGGTCTTCGGCCACGACCAGCAGGCGCAGGCACGGAACCTGATCGAGGAGGCGGCGCACCCCGACGTCCGCGAGGAGCTCTGGGAGGAGGCGCACGCGCTCGGCCTCGCGTGACCACGCTGACGCGACGACACATCGAGCGTTGTTCGACCGCGGATCGGGGTGAGTCCCGCGTGCCCACGCGGTTCTGACCGCTGGTTCTGAAAGCATCCGGGGCATGGAGAGTCTCCGCCACGTCCTGTCCGGTCTCGGCGAGCAGCCACGCCTGGTCGCCTCCGGCAACTTCGCGACCCCCTGGCAGCTGCTCGCCGACGTCGACGAGCTGCTTCCGACGTACCGGCTCTGGGTGCTCAACGCACAGCCGGGCATGCCGGACCGAGAAGGCGTGGAGCTCGAGACGTCCTTCGTGGGAGCCGGGATGAGGACGAGCCCGCGGCTGCACTACATCCCCTCCCGCCTGTCCCTCGTGCCGAGGTTGTTCGAGATCGCCAACCCCCCCGACGGCGTGCTGCTGCACACCTCGCTGCCACGCAACGGGACGGTGTCGCTCGGCACCGAGGTCAACGTCCTGCCCTCCGCGATCGAGAACGTACGGCGGAGGGGCGGGGTCGTCCTGGCACAGGCCAACCGGCAGATGCCCTACACGTTCGGGGACGCCGTGGTCAGCCTCGACGACATCGATGCGCTCATCGAGGTCGACGTCCCTCTGGCCTCGCCGCCCCGCATGCCCGTCGACGAGGCGTCGGCGCGGATCGGGGAGCTCGTCTCGAGCCGGGTGGCCGACGGTGCGACGCTGCAGGCCGGCATCGGCGCGGTGCCGGACGCGAGCATGGCCGGGCTGCGTGACCGCCGGGGCCTCAGGGTGTGGACCGAGATGTTCAGCGACAGCATCCTCGGTCTCGAGGAAGCCGGTGCCCTCGACCAGGACCATCCGATCACGACGTCGTTCCTCTTCGGCTCGCAGGAGCTCTACGCCTGGGCCGACGGCAACCCGCGGGTGCACATGGCGCGCACGGAGACCACGAACGACCCCGCCGCGATCGCGGGCAACCACGCGATGACCAGCGTGAACACGGCGCTCCAGGTGGACCTCTTCGGGCAGGCCAACGCCTCGCGCATCGGAGCGAAGATCTACTCCGGCTTCGGCGGTCAGACCGACTTCATCGTCGGCGCGCTGCACAGCAGGGCCGGGCAGGCGATGATCGCGCTGCGGTCCTGGCACCCGCGCGCGCAGCGCTCGACGATCGTGCCGCTCGTGGACGAGCCGGTGACGTCGTTCCAGATGACCGCGGTGGTGACCGAGCAGGGCGTCGCCGGGGTCTTCGGCCACGACCAGAAGGCGCAGGCAAGGAACCTCATCGAGCACGCCGCCCACCCGGACGTCCGTGAGGAGCTGTGGGAGGAGGCCCACGCCCTCAGCCTGGCCTGAGTCGGACGCTCGCATGCGGGTCCGGCGCTCGCATGCGGGTCCAGCACGATGCACAAGATGCCCAAGAGCTCCGAAGCGCCTTGCTTCCGGGTCGACCGAGAGGAATCGCCGCGTGTCCCGCACCATCCGTGATCTCGAAGACGTGCTCCAGATGCTCGACGCGATGTTCGAGGCGGAGGCTGACCGGTGGACCGACCGAGGCTCGGGCTGGTGGGACGGTTTCTACGCCGACCGCGACCGCGGCGTGCCGTTCTTCCGGGCTGCCCCAGATGAGTCGCTCGTGTCATGGCACGGCGAACGGAAGCTGGAGGCGCCGGCACGTGGTCGTGCCCTCGACCTCGGCTGCGGACCCGGCCGGAACGCGGTCTGGCTGGCAGAGCAGGGCTACCTGGTGGATGCCCTGGACCTGTCGCCCGCGGCGCTCGACTGGGGCCGGGAGCGAGCTGCGGAAGCCGGCGTCGACGTGAACTTCGTCCGGGCCAACATCTTCGAGTGGGCCGTGCCCGACGACGGCTACGACCTCGTCTACGACTCCGGCTGCTTCCATCACCTCCCGCCGCACCGCCGGATCAGCTACCGCGCGCTGGTCGAGCAGGCCCTCGCCCCCGGAGGTGCGTTCGGGTTGGCGTGCTTCGCCTCCGGTGCGATGGGGTCCGAGGACCCCGATGAGAGCTTTTACCGCGAGGGGCGGCTGGCCGGCGGGCTGGCCTATACCGACGACGACCTGCGGGGCATCTTCGGGTGGCTGACCGAGGTGGAGCTGCGACGGATGCGGCAGATGCCGCCCGAGTCGGACCTGTTCGGAGAGTCGTTCCTGTGGGCCGGGCTCTTCCGTCACCAGGTGGCCGCTGCCTGACCTCTGCGAGGCTCGGCGCCGGCGCTTCCGGCAAGACCCCGGGCCACGTGGAGCCGATGACGGTCGATCGGCAAAGATAGGACCATGAGCACGCCTTCGTTCTCGCGCCCTGGCGCTATCGACCTGTCATCACTCAAGCGTCCCGCCGGGTCCGCTGCCGGACCGTCCGCCGGTCCTGGCGGCGCCCGTGGAGCCGGTCCCGCTGGTGCACCTGGTGGTGGCGTGGGCGCCTACTCCGTCGAGCTCGACGAGCAGAACTTCCAGGCCGAGCTCCAGGGCGTGGGCAGCGCACCCGTCGTGCTCGTCTTCTACTCCGCGAGGCAGCCGGCCAGCGTCACGCTCGCGGACGACCTCGACACCTTGGCAACGGAGTTCGAGGGACGCTTCCTGCTCGGTCGGGTGGACGTGGACACCGCGCCGGGCATCGCCCAGGCCCTGCAGATCCCGTCGGTGCCGCTGGTGGCACTGGCCATGGGCGGGCAGCTCGCCCCTCTGCTGCAGGACGCCCCGCCGCTGGCCGAGCTGCGCAACCTGATGACCCAGGTGCTGCAGGCCGCCGCCGCGCAGGGCATGACCGGGCGTGTGCAGCCGCGCGGCGGAGTCGTCGAGCCGGAGGAGGGTGAGGAGCAGGTCGATCCCAGGTACGCCCCCGCCCAGGACGCCCTCGCCGCTGGTGACGTGGACCGTGCCGTTGCGGAGTACCAGAAGCTCGTCGACGCCAACCCCGCGGACGTCGAGGCAGCGGGTGGTCTCGCCATGGCGAAGGTGCTCCAGCGCACCGCGCACCTCGACGCGGGAGCGGCCCAGGAAGTGCGCACGGCGGGTGCGGAGCGTCCTGACGACGTGGAGGCGCAGACCCTGGTCGCCGACCTCGACCTCCTGGGCGGACACGTCGAGGACGCCTTCGGTCGGCTCATCGACCTGGTCCGGCGTACCTCCGGCGACGACCGGGAGAAGGCCCGCACCCACCTGCTCGGGCTCTTCGCCGCGGTCGGCAACGACGACGCCCGGGTCCTCAAGGCACGTCAGCAGCTCGCCTCGGCGCTGTTCTGACCCCGCGGTCTCCGGCTGCCGGAGGAGCGAGGTCAAGTCGCCGAGCTCGCCGTTCCTCCTGGGTTCGAACCGCCCAGCCCAGCGGAGTGGTCAGCCGCGGCCGGACTCGGTGTACGACGGCCCGCCGCCACGTGTGTTCGCCAGTGCGGACTCGACCCGCCGGGCGGTGAAGTCGGCGCAGCGTTCACGCACCTGGTCGATCGTGCAGAACTCCGCGGCCCGGATCTCGCGCGGCTGGACGACGATCTGCTCGGCGATCGACGGGTCGTGCACGCCCCCGTCGAAGACCAGGCAGAGCGCGTCGTCCCAGCCGCTCCAGGACGGCAACCAGTCGGTCAGCAGCAGGCTCTCGGCGTTGATGTCGAGCGCGAGCTCCTCCGCGACCTCTCGGCTGACCGCGAGCTGGGGGGACTCGTGCACCTCCACCACGCCGCCCGGCAGATCCCAGTCCTCCTTGTACGTCAGCCGGCACACCAGGACGCGGTCGTCCGGGTCGCGGATGAGCATCTGCGCGATCGCCCGCTTGCGCGGCAGGAACGAGTTGAGCAGCTCCCGGAACCCGCTGGGCTCGGTGATCGGTGGGTCGGTGGCGAGGCGGGCGAAGAGCACCCGGTCCAGCCGGCCGTTCTCGACGAGCCCGTGTCCTCGCACGACACCCTCGCGGCGGAGTCCCGACCGGGTGGCCACGCGCATCGCCGGCTGGTTGGCGGGGTCGACGTACGCCTCCACACGTGCCAGCCGGAGGCCGCGGAAGCAGTAGTCGACGAGCAGGTTCACCGCCCGGGTGGCGAGGCCTCGCCCGGTGAACCCCGGGGCGAGCTCCCAGGTGAGCCGGCCGATCGCGTCGCCGCCGACCGTGACGCAGACCGCGCCGACCTCCTGTCCCTCGTGCACCACGTCGAAGAGGTAGGCGTTCTGGTCAGCACTCCCGGTCTGGCGTCGCGGCTCGAGGCGAACCGTCCCGTCGGTCAGCTCAGTGCTCACCTTCAAACCTTAGCCAGAGCGCGCCCAGCGGAGGCACGCTGATCTCCGCCGAGGCGGCCTGGCCGTGCCACGGCGTCCTCTCGGCGATGACCTGGCCCATGTTGCCGACCCCGGACCCGGAGTACGTGTCGGCGTCGGTGTTGAGCAGCTCGGTCCAGCGGCCGGCCTGGGGGAGACCCACGCGGTACCCGTGATGCGGGACGGCCGAGAAGTTCACGATGCAGGCGATCTCCGCGCCAGGCTTCGGCTCGCCGGTCGCCGGGTCGGCCGCGCGGCGCAGGAAGCTGAACACGTTGTTGCTCGAGTCGTTCGCGTCGATCCAGGCGAAGCCGGACTCGTCCTGGTCCATCGACCAGAGTGCGGGGGTCTCGGCGTAGATCCGGTTCATGTCGCGGACCAGGGACTGGACGCCCCGGTGCTCCACGTGGTCGAGCAGCCACCAGTCGAGCTCGCGGCTCTCCGCCCACTCCGACTCCTGGGCGAACTCCGACCCCATGAACAGCAGCTGCTTGCCGGGGTGGGCCCACATGAACGCGAGGTAGGCGCGCATGTTCGCTAGCTGGCGCCAGCGGTCGCCGGGCATCTTCCGCAGCAGGGATCCCTTGCCGTGGACGACCTCGTCGTGGCTGATCGGCAGGATGTAGTTCTCGGAGTAGGCGTAGACCATCGAGAACGTCATCTGATGGTGGTGGTACTGCCGGTGCACCGGGTCGTTCTGCATGTAGCCGAGGCTGTCGTGCATCCAGCCCATGTTCCACTTGAAGCCGAACCCCAGGCCGCCGAGATGGGTCGGACGGGTGACGCCCGGCCAGGAGGTCGACTCCTCGGCGATCGTCATCGAGCCCGGCACGCGGCGGTAGCACGTGGCGTTCATCTCCTGGAGGAACTGCACCGCCTCGAGGTTCTCCCGGCCGCCGTAGACGTTCGGGGTCCACTGGCCGTCCTCGCGCGAGTAGTCCAGGTAGAGCATGGAGGCGACCGCGTCGACGCGGAGGCCGTCGATGTGGAACTCCTCGAGCCAGTAGAGCGCGTTCGCGACGAGGAAGTTGCGCACCTCCTTGCGCCCGAAGTTGAAGACGTAGGTGCCCCAGTCGGGGTGCTCGCCGCGCGTGGGGTTCGGGTCCTCGTACAACGGGGTCCCGTCGAACCGGGCCAGCGCGAACTCGTCCTTGGGGAAGTGCGCAGGGACCCAGTCCACGATCACGCCGATGCCGGCCTGGTGGAGCCGGTCGACGAGGTAGCGGAAGCCGTCGGGGTCACCGAACCTCGCGGTCGGGGCGTAGTAGGACGTGACCTGGTAGCCCCAGGACCCACCGAAGGGGTGCTCCATGACGGGGAGGAACTCGACGTGGGTGAAGCCGAGGTCCTGGAGGTAGGGCACGAGCTCGTCGGCGAGCTCGCCGTAGCCCAGAGGCGCGTCGCCGTTGCGCTTGCGCCAGGAGCCGAGGTGCATCTCGTACACCGACATCGGCTTCTTCTGGCGCTCCGTGACCGTGGCGCGCTCGGTCATCCAGGCGTCGTCGTTCCAGGTGTAGCCGGAGTCGTAGACCACGGAGGAGGTGTACGGCGGCACCTCGGTGTGGAAGGCCATCGGGTCGGCCTTCTCTCGCCAGTGGTGGTCGGCGCCGAGGACCAGGAACTTGTACCTGGTGCCCGAGCCGACGTCGGGGACGAAGAGCTCCCAGATGCCCGAGGTGCCCATCTGCCGCATCGGGTGCTCGCGACCGTCCCAGTCGTTGAAGTCACCCTTCACCCGGACGCCTCGGGCGTGCGGCGCCCACACCGCGAACGAGGTGCCGGTGATGGGACCCGTGGGGCCTTCGTAGGTGCGGACGTGCGCCCCGAGCACCTGCCACAGCTCCTCGTGGCGGCCCTCGTTGATCAGGTGGATGTCCATCTCGCCGAGGGTCGGCAGGTAGCGGTAGGGGTCGTCGACGGTCCGAGGCTCCATGCCGGCGTACGTGACCTCGAGCCGGTAGTCGGGGATGTCCGCGACGTCGAGGACGCCACACCAGATCCCGCCGTGCTCGTGCTCGAGCGGCACCGACCCGCCCTTGTGGACGACGGTCACGGAGTCGGCGAGCGGTTTGAGCACGCGCACGGTCACGGCCCCGCCGTGCTTGTGAGCGCCGAGGACGCCGTGCGGGTCCCCGTGCTCACCGGCCACGATCTGGTCGAGGATGTGCCTGTCGAGTGGCAGGGCTGTGGCAGTCGTCATCGTTCGCTCGCCTCCTGCTTTTCGTCTTCGGACCCAGGGGTTGGCTCTGGGCTGCTGGTCAGCCGGGCGATGGCGGAGAGCGGGATGCCCACCCAGGTCGGCCGGTTACGCGTCTCATACACCGTCTCGTAGACGGCCTTGTCCGCCTCGTAAGCCCGCAGGAGCACGTGCTCCGCCGGGCTCATGACCGACCCGGTCGGTTGGGACGTACCCCCAGCCGTCTCGAGGTAACCGGCCAGGAATGCCGATCGGTTGCGTTCAGCCCACTCGTTGGCGCGGTAGGCGATCTGCGGACCGGCCTCCTCCACGTCGGCCTCGACGGCGTGTGCGGCGTAGTCGAAGGAGCGCAGCATGCCGGCCACGTCGCGCCACCGCGAGTCGGGCAGGACCCGCTCCGCGAGGGGCTTCGCCGGCTCGCCCTCGAAGTCCACGATCTTCCAGCCGCGGGTGGTGCGCAGGGTCTGGCCCAGGTGGTAGTCGGCGTGGATCCGTTGCACCAACACCGGCTCGTCGATGTCCGAGATTGCCGCGAAGATCGCATCCAAGGCCTCGCGGTGTGGCTGGAGACCGGCCACGACCTCGGCGGCCTCGGTCAGCCTGCGCCGCATCGCCTCCGCCAGCTCGGCGAGCTCGCTCGGTCCCCAGGTGTGCGTGGGGAACTCGCTCGCCAGGAGCTCGTGAACCTCCGCGGTCGCCACGCCGAGCCGGTGCGACTCGGCTGCGAAGTCACCACCCACCTCGTCGGCGTGGAGGTCGCCCTCGGCGAACAGGTCTCGGACACTCGCGAGGGCGAGGTCCCACCCGTCGCTCGCGGTGCGGAAGAGCTGCTGGAGCATGGCCAGGTGGATGACGTCCTGGTCGCCGTGAGCAGGCGCCTCGAGCCAGCCGTAGAGCGGCGCGATGTGGTCGCTCTCGGCGCGCGTCAGTGCCTCGTGGATCTCCACGTCGGGGTTGCGGCCCGTGGTCACCTTGCGGAAGACCTTCATCAGGCTGTCCTCACCGAAGCGCACCGAGGAGTTGCTCTGCTCTCCGGAGAACAGCGACGACTGCGCGTCGAGGTCGAGGACGTGGTCCCCGAGCCGGTGGAAGACCAGCTCGTCGGTCCGCTTCTCACCGGCGAAGGCGGTCAGCCACTGGTGGGTGGCGCACCGGTCGTGCATCGCGTCGTAGACGTGCACCTCGCCCAGCGCCTCGTCGTGCCAGGTGCCGACGAGGGCATGACCGAGACGCTCCTGCGCCTCCGGGTAGTACGCCAGCGGCATCTGGTAGAGCTCGGTCTCGGCGGGGGAGGAGCCGGTCGCGGCGTACTCCACCGTGACCAGCTCGATGCGGGCGTGCGGAGTACCCGGCTCGGGGTCTGGCTCGAGCCAGCCGAAACGGCGTACGTCGACCACGCGCATGTCGCGGCCCTTGCCGCCGAACCAGCGGGCGTCGGCGATGTAGGCCTCGAGTGCGTGCAGGACGTGCTCGTCGATCTCGGTGGTCACGGCGCGGTCGCCTCCTCCGGTTCGGTGGGTCGGGGCAGGCGGAACCAGTAGAACCCGTAGGCACCGAGCGTGAGGAGGTAGGGCAGCTCGCCGATCCTCGGGAACCGCACGCCGCCGAGGAGCTCGATCGGCTCCACGCCCTCCCAGCGCCGCAGGTCGAGCTCGACCGGCTGCGGGAACCGCGAGAGGTTGTTGACGCAGAGCACCGAGTCGACCGTGCCGTCGGGTGCGACGTACTCGCGCACGTAGCTCAGCACGCTCGGGTTCGAGCCGCCGAGGTCGGTGAAGTCACCGAGCCCGAAGGCGTGGTGCTTCTTCCGGGCGTGGATCATTCGCCGGGTCCAGTGCAGCAGCGACGAGGCGTTCTGCAGCTCCGCCTCGACGTTGACGGCCTGATAGCCGAAGACCGGGTCCTGGATGACCGGCAGGTGCAGCTTGCCCGGGGTCGCCACGGAGAACCCTGCGTTGCGGTCAGGGGTCCACTGCATCGGGGTGCGGACGCCGTCGCGGTCACCGAGCCAGATGTTGTCGCCCATGCCGATCTCGTCGCCGTAGTAGAGCACCGGTGATCCGGGCAGCGAGAGCAGCAGCGCGGTGAACAGCTCCATCTGGTTGACGTCGTTGTCCAGCAGCGGCGCCAGGCGACGCCGGATGCCGATGTTCGCCTTCATGCGGGGGTCCTTGGCGTACTCACCCCACATGTAGTCGCGGTCCTCGTCGGCGACCATCTCGAGCGTCAGCTCGTCGTGGTTGCGCAGGAAGATGCCCCACTGGCAGTTGTCAGGGATGGGCGGTGTCTGCTCGAGGATCTCGGAGATCGGGAAGCGCGACTCCCGGCGAACCGCCATGAAGATGCGGGGCATCACCGGGAAGTGGAAGCACATGTGGCACTCGTCGCCACCCTTCTCGAAGTCGCCGAAGTAGTCGACGACGTCGGACGGCCACTGGTTGGCCTCGGCGAGGAGGACCCGGTCGGGGTAGTGCTCGTCGACGTAGGACCGCACCTTCTTCAGGAAGTCGTGGGTCTCCTTGAGGTTCTCGCCGTTGGTGCCGGGGCGCTCGTAGAGGTAGGGCACCGCGTCGAGCCGGAACCCGTCGATGCCCATGTCGAGCCAGAACTTCAAGGAGTCCAGCATCGCCTCGTGGACCTTGGGGTTGTCGAAGTTCAGGTCCGGCTGGTGGGAGTAGAAGCGGTGCCAGAAGTACTGCTGGCGCACCGGGTCCCAGGTCCAGTTGGACGGCTCCGTGTCGACGAAGATGATCCGCGCTTCCTCGTAGAGCTCGTCCGTGTCGGACCACACGTAGAAGTCGCCGTAGGGGCCGTCCGGATCCTTGCGGCTGGCCTGGAACCACGGGTGCTGGTCCGACGTGTGGTTCATGACGAAGTCGATGATCACCCGGATCCCGCGCTGGTGGGCAGCGTCGAGGAAGTCGTGGAAGTCCTCGATGGTGCCGCACTCGGGAAGGATGTTCTCGTAGTCCGAGACGTCGTAGCCGCCGTCACGGAGGGGTGAGGTGAAGAACGGTGGCACCCAGAGGCAGTCGACGCCGAGCCACTCGAGGTAGTCGAGCTTCTCGGTCAGACCCTTGAAGTCGCCGACCCCGTCACCGTTCGAGTCGTTGAACGAGCGCACCAGGACTTCGTAGAACACCGCCCGCTTGAACCAGTCCGGCTCATGTGCGGGGAGCCCTTCTGCCGTCTCCGGCATCTGCTGGGGGTGGCTCCCCGTCTCTGTCAGGGGCTGGGTCACAGGGCGGGCCTCCGAACGGTGAAGATGTGTGCGGGCTGGTTGTGCGGGTCGAGACGGACGTAGTTGTGCTCGCCCCAGGTCCACGAGTCGCCGGTGAGCTCGTCGTGGACGGTGAAACGGTCGTTCCAGTCCATACCCAGCGCGGGCATGTTCAAGTGCACGGTCGTCTCACGAGTGCCGTGCGGGTCGACGTTGACCACGACGATCATCAGGTCGTCCTCGTGGCGGTCGTCACCAGGACCCTTCGCGAGCTTGCTGAAGACCAGGACCGCGTCGTCGGCGCTGCTGTGCACGGTCAGGTTGCGCAGCTGCTGCAGGGCCGGGTGGTGTCGACGGATCTCGTTGAGCTGCGTGATGTACGGCGCGAGGGTGCGACCCGAGCGGTCGGCACCCTCCCAGTCCCGGATCCGGACCTGGTACTTCTCGGAGTCGAGGTACTCCTCGCTGCCCGGCTTGACCGCCACGTGCTCGAAGAGCTCGAAGCCGGCGTAGACGCCCCACGACGGCGACCCGGTCGCGGCGATCGTGGCGCGGATCTTGAACGCCGCCGGCCCGCCGTACTGCAGGTAGGCGTGCAGGATGTCCGGTGTGTTCACGAACAGGTTGGGGCGCATCACGTGGCTGGTCTCGTGGGAGAGCTCTTGGAGGTACTGCTCGAGCTCCCACTTCGCGTTGCGCCACGTGAAGTAGGTGTAGGACTGGTGGAACCCGACGGTCGCGAGCGTGCGCATCATCGCCGGCTTCGTGAACGCCTCGGAGAGGAAGATCACGTCCGGGTCCGTCTTCTGGACCTCGGTGAGCAGCCAGTCCCAGAACTCCACCGGCTTGGTGTGCGGGTTGTCGACGCGGAAGATCCGCACGCCGTGGCTCATCCAGTGGCGTACGACGCGCAGCACCTCGTTGTAGATGCCCTCGGGGTCGTTGTCGAAGTTGATCGGGTAGATGTCCTGGTACTTCTTCGGCGGGTTCTCGGCGTAGGCGATCGACCCGTCCGCCCGCGTGGTGAACCACTCGGGGTGGCTCTTGACCCACGGGTGGTCGGGCGCGGCCTGCAGCGCGAGGTCGAGGGCCACCTCGAGGCCGAGCTCGCCGGCGCGGGCCACGAAGTCGTCGAAGTCCTCGAGGGTGCCGAGGTCGGGGTGGATCGCGTCGTGCCCGCCCTCGACGGAGCCGATCGCCCAGGGCGAGCCGGGGTCGCCCTCCTCGGTCACCAGGCTGTTGTTCGGTCCCTTGCGGTTGACCCGGCCGATCGGATGGATCGGCGGCAGGTAGATGACGTCGAAACCCATCGCGGCCACGGCGTCGAGACGCTTGGCGGCGGTGCGGAAGCTGCCCGAGACGACCTTGCCGGTCTTCGCGTCCACGAAGGCGCCCTCGCTGCGAGGGAAGAACTCGTACCACGAGCCGTAGAGGGCGCGGGGACGGTCGACGTACAGCTTGTAGGGGCCCTCGGAGGTGACGAGGTCACGCAACGGGTAACGGCCGAGGATGTCGTCGATCGCCGGTGAGACCGCGGCGGCGTACCTCGCGTCCGACGGCCGGGAGTCGTCCTTCATCGCGGTGATCGCATCGTCGATCTCCCGGCGGTCCTTGCTGCTGCCGGCGCCCTTCCTGGGGAGCCCGTCGCGCACGCGCTCGAGCAGCAGGACACCCTCGGCGAACATCAGCTCGACGTCGATGCCCGCCGGGATCTTGATCTCGGAGTCGTGGCGCCACGTCCCGATCGGGTCGGACCACCCTTCGACGGCGAAGGTCCACGCGCCCTCGCGGTCGGCGGACACCTCCGCACGCCAGAGGTCGGGCTCCTCCGGGTCCTTGGTCATCCGGACCCACGGCCGCCGCACGCCGTCGGGGTCGGTGAGCACGACGTCGGCGTTGAGCGCGTCGTGTCCCTCCCTGAAGACGAGGGCGGTGACCTCGAAAGGCTCGCCCACGACGGCCTTGGCCGGATAGCGGCCGAGGTCGACCACGGGTGCGACATCCATGACGGGGATTCGTCCAACCATGTGCTCAATCTTGCCGATCATGAGCACCTCTGCAAGTGAGGGTTGGATCGTTCCACGACTGGGTACGGTGCCCGGTTCGACGGGGTTTCGACGTCGAGCCGGGCACCGTACCTGCCGGTTGCCTGGCGAATCCCTGGCCGTGCCTCAGTTGCGGTCGAACACTTCGAGCTCGGCGGCCCGGACCGAGAGGTCGGCGTCTGAGGCGGCCTTGCAGTCGGTGTCGTTGAGCGGGTCGTTGTCCTGCTCACCGGCGTACCCGGCGAACCCGGTGCACTGGTTCTCGAGAGCGACCAGCCTGACGTGTGTCGCTCGGGTGTCACGGACGTCGAACGACCGCAGCGTGAGGTTCGGTGCCACCGGTCGCGGACGCACGGCCGGGAAGGCGTTGTCGCGGCTGGTGTAGATCCGCTTCCACTTCGCGCCCGGAGTCGTGCACCGGCTGGTGCACACGTCGATCGCGAACTTCCGCAGCGCCGTGAACCTGCTGCCCGAGTCGGGGTCGCTCGCGTCGTTGCCCGCAGGGCGGAGCATCGCGCTGACCTGGACCCGTCGCACCATGTGACGGCCGCCGGCGAGGTCGACCACCACGAAGGGGTTCTTGCCCTTGGCGTCGACGCTGTCGGAGTCGTTGATGCCGGCCCAGTTCGTCGCCTCCGTGTCGTCGATGAGGCTTGCCGGGTTCACGGAGCCCGCGCTCGACCCGGCCACCTTGGCGCCCGAGCTCTTCGACGCGAGGTTGCGCGAGACCCTGACGACCTTCGTGACCCGACGACCCGGCCTGACGGTGAACCGGGCACGCTCCAGGCCGACACCCTTGCCCTGGAAGACCAGGTCGTAGGTGCCGGGCACGAGCTTCACCACGGCACCGAGGGCGGTGGACCTGATGGTGTCCGCGACAGGGGTGACGCGAGCCTCGTAGTGCCCGACGAAGAACTTGCCGGGAACCTGCCGCTTGCCGGACCTGGCCGCGAAGCGCACCGTCCCGAGCCGGACCCCAGGAGCCCGGTAGCCGGGCTTCGGCTCGTCGGAGTCGGCGTTGGGCGTGCGGGCGTCGACCCCCATGCCGTTGCGGGCGAACGCGGTCCACAGCGTGCTCTGGTTGGCGCCGCGGAAGCGCATCTGGTCGGCGGCGAGCATCGCGTCGCGTGCGTCGAGCATGCTCGTCGCGCCCTGCTGCAGGAGGAAGGCGTCGAACATCAGCTGGAGCCACCGGCGGTTGCCGGGGCAGCGACCGGCCGGCAGCGGCGAGCTGGTCCCGGTGCCGTCCGCGCAGCGCAGCTGGAGCTGCCTGTCGCTGGAGGGGAAGCGCTTGTCGTACTTGCGGACGAGGGCCTGGCGGACGTCGTACTGCGTGGCGTTCCAGATCTCGCCGTCCGCGTGCACCTCGGGCCCGGTGCTGTCGAAGCCGTAGTCGCCGTACTGCAGCGGGTTGCGGTTGATCGCGTAGTCGCGGATGCCGACGGCCTTGTTGCCGGTGGCGTAGGGCCCGACCACCCAAGGGTTGGCGCCCGTCGAGTAGCCGTGGGAGATCAGGTACTCCGAGGCGACCAGGTCGCCCCACGACTCGCCCATGGCGCCGCCCTGCTCCGAGGTGATGCCCTCGTCCGGGCCGCCGATCATCCGGTTGCTGATCGCGTGGGTGTACTCGTGGCCGACGACGCTCATGTCGAAGCTTCCGTCGGCGCAGGGGGAGTAGAAGGCCCCGGCGATCGGCTGGAAGAGGTACTGGTTGGTGATTCCCGGGATGCCGTCCTGGAGCGAGATCTGGTTGGCGTTGTCCCGGCCGAGGTAGCTCGGTGTGCCCCCGGTGAGCGCACCGGCCTGGACGTCGCCGAGCTCCGGGTCGTTCTCGCGGGTCGGGTCCGGGTTCCCGCCGTGGTTGCTGGCCTGCATGTTGTAGTTCTCCTCGGTGAAACCGAGGTAGTACGAGAAGTCGTGCATGCGGTTGTGCGCGACGAACAGGTTGGTCACCGAGGCGTCGATGTCGTTGCCGCCGGGGTGCAGGTTCGTCGGGTCGCACTTGCTGTTCTGCCACGCGTCGGTGAACTCGGGCGTGTAGCTGCGCTCCGGCGAGACCGGCGACTGTGCGCCGCCCGGGGTGAGCGGCGAGGCCCAGGCCTCACGAGTAACGGCATTGTTGCCCGAGGTCGTCAGCGTCGGCAACCCGGTGTGGAAGTCGAAGTCCCACGGCGCTCGAGACGCAAGGTTGCGCAGTGCTCCGGGCGGGGTGTCACAACCGGGCACCCGGTCGCCCTGGTAGGACGTCACCCAGCAGCCCGTGACCCGGTTGCCCGGGACGTGAGCGGTCGAGTAGTCGAGCTCCGGGTTCGCCGTGAAGTAGGTCCACTTCGGGGGGTAGGGCGCACTGACGGCAGGCGACTCCCGGTCGGAGGTCGAGATCATGCCGACGTAGTCGCCGGGCCCGGTGAACGGGGCGGTCGGGTCGTCGAAGGGGCAGACCTGCGCGCTGTAGGTGCCCGCCGGGATGTTATTCGCGGTGTACGTCGCGGTCTCCGGGCTGGTGCCGAGGTCGCCGCTGGTGAGGACCTCCCCGTCCGGCGCGAAGATCTTGACCACGATGTCGTTGGCCGGGTTGACCTCGGTCGCGCCCACGACGATCTGCTTGGTGTTGGCGTCGGTCAGCTTGAAGGGGTGCTTGGGGCCGCACGACTTGGCGGTCACCGTGCCTTGAATCTGGGTCGTGCCCTCGCTGGCGGCGGCCACCACGTGCTCGACCTTGTTCTCGCGGTGAAGCACCCTGCCCGTCACCGCGTCGACCATGAACGTGTAGGCGAGCGCCTTGCCTGCCTTGGAGTCCACGACGTTCGTCTCGAAGACCGGTCGGACGGTGCCGTCTGCAAGCGCGAGCGCACGCAGCCGCACCTGCTGCTGCTGGGCGAAGCCGTCGACCTGGAGCCGAGTCCAGCCCGCCTTGACGGTGTCGTCGATGGAGTCGAGCGCGGTCTCCCGTCCCACGCTCGCCGCCGCGATCTGCCAGGCCTGCACCGCTGTGAGCTTCGCCGGCTCGGGGGTGCTCGTCGTGCGCGACAGCGAGGAGGAGACGTAGACGATCCGGCCGTTCGCGACGCCGACGGTCACCATGCTGCCGAGCGCCGGCGACAGGTCACCGAACGTCTGCCTGAAGAGCACCGCGCGAGCGGGGCTGTCCGACAGCCTCTGGTTCGAGACGAGCTCGAGGCCGGCGACCTGGTCGCTGCTGACGCCCAGGAGAGCGCGGTGGCTCTGGAGCCAGGTCCTCGCGGCAGCCACAGCGTCGGTGCTGGTCGCCGCACCCAGGTTGCCGGTCGGGGAGTAGATCGAGGAGGGAGTGCCGAGCTCGTTCCACCGGACCGTCGCGCCGAGTGTCTCCGCGGCCCTGCGCTGGGCCAGGGTCGGCAGCGCGGATCCACGCAGGTCCAGGTCGGGAAGGGCGGCAGGGGAGTCGCCCCACGTGACGACCCGCTGGTCGGTGCTCTTCTCGAGGCGAGGGGTGACGGTTCCGGTGGCGGGGAGCTGGGTCAGGCTGAGGATGACGCCTGCCGTTGCGACTGCCGCGCCGGTACGGGCGGCTCTTCTGCTCAGGGGCATTGGTGTGCCTCTCGCGGTGCGTACGGATGTGGTCCTTGGGACCGGGATGCACCCCTTAACGCCGGGACCACGGGGCGGGTTACGTCGCCGCTGGTCCAGAACCTCCCCCCGGAGGTAGTTGGAACGATCCATTTTGGGTTAAGGTCACCGCCGTGAGAGCTATCCGCCGATTTACCGTTCGTCCCGTTCTGCCTCCCCGGCTGACACCGTTGGGAGACCTCGCCCAGAACCTCAGGTGGTCCTGGCATCCCCAGACCCAGGACCTCTTCGCGGCGGTCGACCCGGACGCGTGGGAACGGTCCGGCCATGACCCGGTCCGCCTCCTGGGCAGCATCTCGACCGAGCGCCTGGACGAGCTGGCGAAGGATGAGGGGTTCCTCTCCCACCTCGACACGGTCCATGGCGACCTGGAGCGCTACCTCAACGAGCCCCGCTGGTACCAGACGCTCGGCCCCGATGCGCCCCGTTCGATCGCCTACTTCTCGCCTGAGTTCGGAATCGCCGCGGTGCTGCCGCAGTACTCCGGCGGTCTCGGCATCCTGGCCGGTGACCATCTGAAGACCGCGAGTGACCTCGGCGCCCCGATCGTCGGCGTCGGCCTGCTCTACCGGCACGGATACTTCCAGCAGTCCCTGTCACGAGAGGGATGGCAGGAGGACACCTACCCGGTGGTCGACCCCGATGGGCTTCCCCTGTCCATGCTGCGCGAGGAGGACGGGACCCCCGCGCGCGTCGCGATCGGTCTGCCTGGTGGCGACGAGCTCGTCGCACTCATCTGGGTTGCCCACGTGGGCCGCGTGCCCTTGTTGCTGCTCGACTCCGACGTGGAGGAGAACACCGCGTTCCTCCGGCTCGTCACCGACCGGCTCTACGGCGGCAACAACGAGCACAGGCTCCGCCAGGAGATGCTGCTCGGCATCGGTGGCGTGCGGGCGCTCCGCGCGTACTCCCGCCTGACCGGGGCGCCCGCGCCCGAGGTGTTCCACACCAACGAGGGCCACGCCGGCTTTCTCGGTCTCGAGCGGATCCGCGAGCTGACCGAGGGCCCCGACAGGCTCGACTTCTCGACCGCCCTCGAGGTGTGCCGGGCGGGGACGCTGTTCACCACCCACACGCCTGTGCCGGCCGGCATCGACCGATTCCCTCGCGACCTGGTGGCGCAGTACTTCGGCGCCGACAACGCCTGCCCGGGAGTGCCCGTCGAGCAGATCCTCGCGCTCGGCTCCGAGGACTACGAGGGCGGCGACCCGTCGGTGTTCAACATGGCGGTGATGGGCTTCCGACTGGCGCAGCGCGCCAACGGCGTCTCGAAGCTGCACGGGAACGTCAGCCGCGGGATGTTCGGGGGCCTCTGGGCGCAGTTCGACGCCGACGAGCGCCCGATCACCTCGATCACCAACGGCGTGCACGCCTCGACCTGGGTGGCACGCGAGGTCTTCGAGCTCATCTCCGAAGCCGGCATCGACCCGATGAACAGCACTCCCGAGGAGATGCTGGACGCGGCGTACAAGATCTCCGACAAGCGGATCTGGGAGACCAAGCGCGTGCTCCGCGAGCGGCTGGTGCGTGACGCCCGGGCGCGGCTCGCGGCGTCCTACCAGCACCGTGGTCTCGCGCCGGCGGAGCTGAAGTGGACGCGGTCCGCGCTGGACCCCGACGTGCTCACGATCGGCTTTGCCCGCCGCGTCCCGTCGTACAAGCGGCTGACTCTGATGCTGCGCGACCCCGAGCGGCTCAAGCGGATCCTGCTGCACCCCGAGCGGCCCGTGCAGCTCGTGATCGCCGGCAAGGCACACCCCGCCGACGAGGGCGGCAAGAGGCTGATCCAGGAGATCGTGCGGTTCGCCGACGACCCGGAGGTCCGCCACCGGATCGTCTTCCTGCCCAACTACGACATCGCGATGGCGC
Organism: Nocardioidaceae bacterium; assembly: GCA_035297905.1. Lineage (GTDB taxonomy): Bacteria > Actinomycetota > Actinomycetes > Propionibacteriales > Nocardioidaceae > Nocardioides_C. The sequence goes on along the minus strand of DATGYO010000024.1, from coordinate 8,425 downwards.
AGCCGCTCTACCCCGGCTGTGACGTCTGGCTGAACAACCCGCTGCGCCCGTACGAGGCCTGTGGCACGTCCGGCATGAAGGCCGCCCTCAACGGCGGCCTCAACCTGTCGATCCTCGACGGCTGGTGGGACGAGTGGTACGACGGCCACAACGGCTGGGCGATCCCGTCCGCCGACGGTGTCGAGAACCCCGACCACCGGGACGACCTCGAGGCGGCAGCGCTCTACGACCTGATCGAGAACGAGGTCGCACCTCGCTTCTACGACCACGACGAGGACGGCGTCCCGATCCGGTGGATCGAGATGGTGCGCCACACCTTGAAGTCGCTCGGGCCCAAGGTGCTGTCCAGCCGGATGGTGCGTGACTACGTGGAGCGGCTGTACACCCCGTCGGCCCTGACGTCGCGGGCGCTCAACCACGACTACGCCGGTGCACGGGGCCTCGCGCAGTGGAAGCAGCGCGTCGCCGCCGGCTGGTCCGGCGTCTCCATCGACCACGTTGACTCGAGCGGAGTGGGGGACACTCCCGAGATCGGAGAGACCCTCAGCGTCGACGTGTACGTGTCGCTCGGCGAGCTCGAGCCGGAGGACGTCGACGTACAGGTGGTGCACGGACGGATCCGCCACGACGACGAGCTCGTCGACAAGCATGTCGAGTCGCTCCACCCGGCCGAGACCTACGAGGCGGGCAGGTACCGCTACGAGGGGTCGGTGGCGCTGAAGAAGACCGGTCCCTTCGGCTACACGACCCGGATCGTTCCGAAGCACGAGCTGCTGGCCTCGCCGGCGGAGCTGGGCTTCGTCGTAGCGCCCTGACCCGATCCCCTCTCAACCGTCAAACCTCCCGGTCGCCACAGCGGCCGGGAGGTTTTCGGTCCGGCCGGGGATCAGACCTGACGCAGGACCAGCATCGACCGCGGCGCGATCTTGAGTACGTCGCCGGCCTCGACGCGCTCCCCGTGCGGGTGGTTCTCGTCGGTGCTGAGGACGACCTCGCCGTGCTTGACCCAGTCCTGGTCGGGCAGGGCCACGGTGCCCGGCTCGGGGTGGGCGTTGAACCAGATCATGAACGACGCGTCGCGGAGCTTCTCGCCCCGCGGGCCGGGTGCGCGCAGCGGGTCGCCGGACAAGAACATGCCGAACTGGTGCAGCCCGTCGTCCGACCAGTCGGCCGTCGTCATCTCTCGTCCGTCGGGGTGCACCCAAGCGAGGTCCTTGGGGCCGCCGGTCACGGCCGGGCGCCCTTCGAGGTAGTGCCGCTGGCGGAGCGCCGGGTGCTCGCGCCGGAGGCGCAGTGCCGTCTTCGTGATCTCGTAGATGTCGAGCCACGCGTCGTCGGGACGCCAGTCCATCCAGGAGGTCTCGTTGTCCTGGGTGTAGGCGTTGTTGTTCCCGCGCTGGGTCCGTCCGCGCTCGTCGCCCGCCGTGATCATGGGCACGCCGTTGCTGAGGCACAGCGTGGCGATCAGGTTGGCCGCCTGCCGGCGTCGCAGCGCGCGCACCGCAGGGTCGTTCGTCTCGCCCTCGACGCCGCAGTTCCACGAGCGGTTGTTGTCCGTGCCGTCGCGGTTGTCCTCGCCGTTGGCCGCATTGTGCTTCTCGTTGTAGGAGACGAGGTCCCGCAGCGTGAAGCCGTCGTGTGCGGTGATGAAGTTGACCGAGGCGTACGGGGAGCGGCCGTCGTCGGCGTACAGGTCGCTTGACCCGGAGATGCGGGAGGCCACCTCCGCGATGCCGCCTGACCTGAGCCGCCAGAAGTCGCGGATCGTGTCGCGGTACCTGTCGTTCCACTCGCACCACGGCGGCGGGAAGTTGCCGACCTGGTAGCCGTCCATGCTGGCGTCCCACGGCTCGGCGATGAGCTTCACGTGACGAAGCACCGGGTCCTGGCCGATGGTGGTCAGGAAGTGCCCGCGCATGTCGACGGTGAGGCGAGTCCGGCTGAGCGCCGGGGTCAGGTCGAAGCGGAAGCCGTCGACGTGCATCTCGGTCACCCAGTAGCGCAGGGAGTCGAGGATCATCCGCAGGGCATGGGGCGCGGAGGCGTCGACGGTGTTGCCGCAACCCGTCACGTCCCAGTACGTGCCGGGGTCGACGTGCGGGTCGACGTGCTTGTAGTAGCCGCGGTCGTCGAGGCCTCGAAAGCTCAGTGTCGGCCCCAACGGGCTGCCTTCTGCAGTGTGGTTGTAGACCACGTCGAGGATGACCTCGAGGCCGGCCGCGTGCATCGCCTTGACCATGCGCTTGAACTCGGTCACCTGCTCGCCGCGGTCGCCGCTGGAGCTGTAGGCGTTGTGGGGCGCGAAGAAGCCGATGGAGTTGTAGCCCCAGTAGTTCGTCAGGCCCTTCGCGGCAAGGGCCGGCTCCGAGACGAACTGGTGCACCGGGAGCAGCTCGACGGTCGTGATGCCCAGGTCCTTCAGGTAGTCGACGACTGCCGGCGTGGCAAGGCCGGCGTAGGTGCCGCGAAGCTCCTCGGGCACGCGGTCGTGGAGCTTCGTGAAGCCCTTGACGTGGAGCTCGTAGACCACCGTGTCGGTGAGCTTGAAGTGGGGGCGGACCTGGTCGTCGGTGCCCCAGTCGAACTCGTCGTGGACCACCACGCTCTTGGCCATGAACGGCGCGGAGTCCTGCTCGTTGCGGAGCTCCGCCTTGGCGGCACGCTTCTGCCTGTCGTCGTCCGAGCCCGGGAGGACGTAGCCGAAGATCTCCGGGCCCGGGACGACTGTGCCGCTGACGGCGAGCCCGTAGGGGTCGAGCAGGAGCTTGTTCGGGTTGAATCGGTGTCCCCGAGCCGGGTCCCAGGGGCCGTCGGCGCGGAAGCCGTAGCGCTGACCGCGCGGGATGCCCGGGATCGCGCCGTGCCAGATGCCGAGGGTGTACTCGGTGAGCTCGTAGCGGTGCTCGACGTCTCCGCCCTGGCCGTCGTCGTCGAAGAGGCAGACCTCCATGCGGGTGGCTTCGGGGGCGTAGACGGCGAAGTTGGTGGACTCCTCGCTCCAGGTCGCTCCGAGTGGCTGGTGCTGTCCTGGCCACACGACCTGTTGGTCCTGTTCGTCGGTCCAAACTCCCGGGTTCACGGGACCATTCTCTCCGAGACACTGTCCCCCAAACCGCTTATCCCGGCGTACTTCACCCATCTGTGACCCGGCATCCCCCGAGGGGGCCAGCCGGTCTAGGCTCCGAGCAGGGTTGTCGGCTAGTAGAGGAGTGCACTGTGGGCGAGTTCGTGACGCTGGAGGTCGAGGACGGGGTCGGGACGATGCGCCTGGACCGGCCGAAGATGAACGCACTCAACATCCAGGTGTGGGGCGAGATCCGGGAGACCGCCACCGAGGCCGCGCAGCGGGACGACGTGCGCTCCGTGGTGATCTACGGCGGCGAGCGGATCTTCGCGGCCGGGGCGGACATCAAGGAGATGGCCGACCTCTCCTACACCGACATGGCCAGGATCTCCGGCGACCTGCAGGCCGCCTGCATCGCAGTTGCCCGGATCCCCAAGCCGGTCGTCGCGGCCGTCACGGGCTACGCGCTCGGTGGCGGTTGCGAGCTCGCGCTCAGCGCTGACATCCGGATCGCCGCAGACTCCGCCGTGCTCGGTCAGCCCGAGATCCTGCTCGGGATCATCCCGGGTGCGGGTGGCACCCAGCGGCTCAGCCGGCTCGTGGGCCCCGCCAAGGCCAAGGACCTGATCTTCACCGGTCGCTTCGTGAAGGCCGACGAGGCGCTCACCATCGGTCTGGTCGACCGGGTGGTGCCCGCGGACCAGGTGTACGCAGAGGCGGTCGGTTGGGCCAAGCAGTTCAGCGGCGCGGCCGCGTTCGCCCTCCAGGCGGCGAAGGTCGCGGTCGACCGGGGCCTCGAGGTCGATCTCGACACCGGTCTCGAGATCGAGCGGCAGCAGTTCGCCGCCCTCTTCGCCACAGAGGACCGCGCCATCGGGATGAAGTCGTTCGTCGAGCAGGGGCCGGGCAAGGCGAAGTTCGAAGGGCGCTGACCAGACCGGTTCGCGAGCCCCGCCTCTCGTCCGGCGGAACGGGTTCTCGGCCCCGACGAGGGTCCGTTATCGTGCGGGTACCTCGGACAAGGAGACACATTGACTGACGCCAGCAAGAGCACCGACGACACGCGGTCGGAGGGTGCTTTGGGCAAGCGGAGCAGGCGCGCTTCGGGGGCCGGTGCGTCGAAGGTCAAGGCCGGGACGGACGCCGTGCGGACCAAGGTCGCCACGGTCGTCTGGCTGGCCGCGGTGGTCTGTGCGCTCTTCCTGGCCGTCGGGGCGCTGCTCATCGCGCTCAAGGCGAACGAGCAGAACAGCATCGTGCAGTTCATCATCTCCGGCGCCGAGAAGCTCGACGGGCCGTTCAGCCTGAAGGACGGCATCTTCACCTTCCCCGACACCGCGGACGGTCGCGTGAAGAGCGCGCTGACCAACTGGGGGATCGCCGCAGTCGTGTACCTGGTGATCGGGAAGATCCTCGACCGGATCATCCGTCCGTGAGTCCCGCGCGGTCCGGCGAAGGTGGTCCGGACGCGTGTGACTGAACCCACCCGACCGCCTGTTCCTCTGTTAGCTACGCGCTAGTAACCTCAGAAAACATCGTGGGCGGGAGACCGTCAGACCGAGTGCACAGGAGGGGCCCTGAGGGCCGAGACTGCCATGAACATTGTCGTGTGTGTGAAGTACGTGCCGGATGCAACTGCAGACCGGCATTTCGAGGATGACAACACTGTCGACCGCGTGGGAGTCGACGGGTTGCTGTCGGAGCTCGACGAGTACGCCGTGGAACAAGCACTCCAGCTCAAGGAGAAGAACGAGGGCACCGAGGTCACGGTCCTGACCGTCGGCCCCGAGCAGGCTGTCGACGCGATCCGCAAGGGCCTCCAGATGGGCGCCGACAAGGGTGTCCACGTGGTCGACGACGCGGTCGCCGGCTCCGACGCGCTCGGCACCTCCCTGGTGCTTGCCGAAGCGATCAAGAAGCTGGACTACGACCTCGTGGTCTGCGGCATGTCCTCGACCGACGGCGCGATGGGTGTCGTCCCGGCCATGCTCGCGGAGCGCCTCGACCTCCCGCAGGTCACCCTCGGCTCGGTCATCGAGATGCAGGGCAAGGAGGTCCGCATCAAGCGTGACGGCGACACGGCCACCGAGATCATCGGCGGCACCGCCCCGCTCGTGCTGAGCGTGACCGACCAGTCGGGTGAGGCCCGCTACCCCTCCTTCAAGGGCATCATGGCCGCGAAGAAGAAGCCGGTCGAGACCTGGTCGCTGTCGGACCTCGGCGTGGACGCGTCCCAGGTGGGCCTGTCCGCGGCGTGGACGCAGGTCGAGGACACCGCCGCGCGCCCGCCGCGCACGCAGGGCGAGATCGTCACCGACGAGGACGGCTCGGGCGCCAAGGCGCTGGCCGAGTTCCTCGCTTCGAAGAAGTTCATCTGAGGAAGGTCGGGTAGCGAAGACATGAGCGAGATCCTGGTTCTCGTCGACCACGTCGACGGGGCAGTACGCAAGACCACCAACGAGCTCCTGACGATCGCCCGCCGTCTCGGCGAGCCGTCCGCGGTGTTCATCGGCGACCTGTCGGACGACGCCGCTTCGACGCTGAAGACCTATGGCGCCGAGAAGATCTACGTCGTAGACGACGCCGAGATCAAGGGCTACCTGGTGGCCCCGAAGGCAGAGGTGCTCCAGCAGCTGGTCGAGCGCACCAGCCCGGGCGCCGTACTCATCTCCTCCAACGCGGAGGGCAAGGAGATCGCGGGTCGCCTCGCGGTCAAGATCGACTCCGGTCTGATCACCGACGCCGTCGACGTGCAGGAGGGCCCGGTCACGACACAGAGCGTGTTCGCGGGCAACTACACGGTGACCGCCAAGGTCACCAAGGGCACGCCGGTCATCACGGTCAAGCCCAACGCCGCAACGCCCGAGCAGTCCGAGGGCGCTGCCGCCCAGGAGAAGGTGGACGTCACCATCTCCGACGCCGCGAAGGCTGCCAAGATCGTGGCGTCCGAGCCGCGCAAGGCGACGGGTCGCCCCGAGCTGACGGAGGCGGCGATCGTCGTCGCCGGCGGTCGTGGCACAGGAGGCAACTTCGAGCCGATCGAGCAGTTCGCCGACTCGCTCGGTGCGGCGGTCGGTGCGTCGCGCGCTGTGGTCGACTCGGGCTGGTACCCGCACTCCTTCCAGATCGGTCAGACCGGCAAGGTCGTCTCCCCACAGCTGTACGTCGCGGCCGGCATCTCCGGCGCGATCCAGCACCGCGCGGGCATGCAGACGTCCAAGACGATCGTGGCGATCAACAAGGACGAGGAGGCACCGCTGTTCGAGCTCGTCGACTTCGGCGTGGTCGGCGACCTCCACCAGGTCCTCCCCGCGGCGACCGAAGAGGTCAACAAGCGCAAGGGCTGAAGTCCTTCCCGAGACGACCCTCCGACCGGTTCACTGGTCGGAGGGTCGTCTCGTTGTGGAACGGGGGAGGTCATGATCCTCGTCGCAGGCGGGACCGGACGACTCGGGAGTCTGGTCGCCGGCTCGTTGTGCGAACGCGGTCATCGGGTCAGGGTGCTCAGCCGCGGACTCGCGCCGCACCCGGGCAGGCTGGACCCGCGTGTGGAGGTGGTGAGAGGCGATGTCACCGACGCCACGAGCCTCTCGGCCACCATGGAGGGCGTGGAGGTCGTCGTCTCTTGTGTTCAGGGCTTCGCCGGACCAGGTGAGGTGACGCCCGAGAGCGTGGACCGGCAGGGGAACCTCAACCTCGTGGACGCGGCCAAGCAGGTCGACGCGGACTTCGTCCTGGTGTCCGTCACCGGGGCGGCGTCGGACAGCCCGATGGAGCTGGCGCGGATGAAGTACGCCGCCGAGAAGTACCTCCGGGCCAGCGACCTGCGCTGGACGATCGTCCGCTCGGCCGCCTTCGCACAGCTGTGGCTCGACCTCCTGGCCCAGACCGCGAACCGATCCGGTCGCCCGATGGTCTTCGGAAGAGGCAGCAACCCGATCGCCTGGGTGGACGTCCAGGACGTCACAGCCCTCGTCGTCCGGGCTGTCGAGGACGACAGCCTGAGGGGCGAGCTGCTGGAGATCGGCGGAGCCGAGCCGCTGACCCTGATGCAGCTCGCGCAGGCCTACATGGACCACCGCGGCGCCACGGGGCACCCACGACGCGTACCTCGCCCGATGCTGCACGTCATGGCAAACACGGTCGGACGGTTCAAGCCGCAGCTCGGACGTCAGGCGCGCGCCGCACTGGCCATGGACGTTCTGCCGCCCGGGGACGACTCGGCGACCCGTGACAGGTTCCCCGACCTGCCGCGGCGCCGCGTCTCGGAGATCATCGCCCACCTGCCAGTCTTCATCACCTGACGCCGCGATCACAGCGCCAGGGTCGGGCCCTCCCAGCGGCGCCGGAGCCAGCGGTCGTGGCTGGCCACGACAACCGTGCAGGCCGAGCGCTGCAGCGCATCCTCGAGCTCGTCGGCGAGCGCCAGCGAGATGTGGTTCGTGGGCTCGTCGAGCAGCAGCAGGTCCGGCCGGCGCGCCACGAGGATCGCGAGCCCCAGCCGGCGCTGCTGGCCGACGCTCAGCACCCCGACAGGCCGGGTGAGGTCGCGGGGATGCACCAGCCCGAGCTCCGACAGCGCAGTCGGCGACCCGGTCGCGGCGTCGTACACCTCGAGCACCGGACGGTCCGGGCGGGCGAAGGTGACCTCCTGCGGCAGGTGGCCGACCTTGCGGGCTGAGACCTGGAGGTAGCCCTCGCAGTTCAGCTCTCCGGCAAGCACCTTCAGGAGCGTCGACTTCCCGGAGCCGTTGGCGCCGGTCACGAGCAGGTCCTCGCCTGCCGACACGTCGAGCCGTGGAACGGCCACCCGGCCCGGAACGAAGATGTCCCTGGCGAAGACGCTTCCGGCGCGGCGCACGTGGGTGAGCGTGCTCCGGAAGCTCAGCGGCTTCGGCGGCTTCGGCACCTGCTCGCGCTCGAGCACCTCGATCCGCTTCTCGGCGTCCTTCACACGTCGGCTCACCGCGCGGGCGACGTTCTGTCCCTTCTTGTAGTAGAGGAACTTGTCGTTGTCCTTCGGCGGCCGGTTGTGTCCGATCGCGCGGGCCGTGGTGGCCGCCGTACGACGAAGGTCGTTGAGCTCGTCCTGCTGCGCGATGAAGGCCTCCTCCCAGCGCTCGCGCGACGCCCGCTTGGCGAGCAGGTACTCCGAGTAGCCGCCTGAGAACCGGTTCCCGCCGTTCCCGTCGACGCCGAGGTGCATCGGGTCGAGGTCGACGACGGTGGCGCAGACGTTCTCGAGGAAGGTGCGGTCGTGGCTGGCGACGACGACCACGCCGGGCAGGGCGACGAGGAACTCCTCGAGGAACGTGACGGCCGCGTCGTCAAGGTGGTTCGTGGGCTCGTCGAGCAGCACGC
>DATGYO010000023.1:0-14200 GCA_035297905.1 Nocardioidaceae bacterium | reverse complement strand
GTATGAGAGGTGGGCGTCATGAAGACGTCGCGGGTCTCCGCGTTCGTGGACGGCTTTCCCCGTCGGCCGTGGGGAGCATCCCGATGAACGCCGCGACGTGGATCCTGATCTTTGCGTTGATCCTCGTGTTGATCGGCGTCGGACTGGCCATCAAGATCGTCAAGCAGTACGAGAAGGGGGTGCTCTTCCGGTTCGGCCGGCTCAAGGGCACCCGAGACCCGGGCCTACGGATCATCATCCCCTTGGTCGACGTACTGCATCGAGTCTCCTTGCGGATCGTCACCATGCCCATCCAGTCGCAGGGCATCATCACCAAGGACAACGTGAGCGTCGACGTGGCCGCTGTCGCGTACTTCCGGGTGGTCGATGCTGTGAGGTCCGTGATCACGATCGAGAACGTAACCGCGGCCATCAACCAGATCGCCCAGACCACGCTCCGGAACGTCGTGGGGCAGCACTCACTCGATGAGACCCTGGCGGAAACCGACCGAATCAACGAGGACATCCGCCTGATCCTCGATCGCACCACGACTGACTGGGGCCTGGAGGTCACCTTGGTCGAACTCAAGGACATCCAGCTGCCGGACAGCATGAAGCGCGCCATGGCGCGCCAGGCCGAAGCCGAGCGCGAGAAGCGTGCCAAGATCATCAACGCCGAGGGCGAGCACCTCGCAGCCGCCAGGCTTGGCGACGCGTCGGACATCATGATGTCTCATCCGCTGGCGTTGCAGCTGCGCAACCTGCAGACGCTGGTGGAACTCGGGGTCGACAAGAACACCACGGTCGTGTTCCCTTCGCCGTTGATGAGCACCATCGGCGAGCTCGGCACGTTTCTGGCCCGTGAGGAAGCCGCCGCAACTGCTCAGACACCTTCGGCAGTCGAGGAGTCCGTCCCGGCACAAAGGAGGACCACATCGCCAACGACTGGCGAATCGACACCCTCCGACGGCTGGTAGGGCGAGGCGCCGCACCGCCGACCCCAGACACACGACGAGAAGAGGAAGCAGTGCCCAGTCACAGCCCCGACCAGCCCGCCGGGCACGTCGACCCGACCGGCGCCGCCGGCCGCATGCTGCTCGCCGACGTCACCACCGACGCCGCCGGAACCGGGCACCCGGTGCTCCGCAGCAAGGCTGAGACTGCCCGACGTTGGAACGAGCTCGTCCGCAGTTACAGCGCCCCGGGCAGCGACACCCTGGTGTACCAGGTGCCGGACCGCATCCAACACCCCCTCGATCCCAACGCGCGTAGGGAACGCGACCGGATCGACGCCCTCTTGCGACGGCAGGCCGCGGTCAGCACGAGTGTCGCGGCCGGGACCCTGGGCGCCCTCGGCGGCGCGACCCTTGCCGATTCCCCTCCCGTCGCCCTTGCTGCGGGCCTTGCCACCGCAGTCAACGCCGTGATCTTCTTCGCCCGCTTCCGGCTCCTCCGAGACCGTCGGAACACCCTGACGGCCACCGACGCGCACGACACCTGGCAGATGACCCGGTTCAGCCGCTGGCTTGTCGCGCGCGCCCACCAGGCCACCGTCCGCGCGACCGAGCTCGACGGCGGACCCGCCGACACCGCCGACCGTATGGCGCAGGCCCTCTACGAGTTCACCGACGAAGTACGCACCCTCGAGCGCATCATCACCTCCTCCTCCATGGTCGCCGACACCTACGGCCGGCTTCGTCAGGTGCGCGACCACCGGGACCAGGTCGACACCCTCCTCGACGCCCAGGGACACACCCTGCGCGCCCTCGAGGCGTTCGAGTCCACCGCCCGGGAAGTGGTCCTGGCTGCACACGCCGAGCGCGCCGCGGGTGAGCATGCCGGGGTCGTCTCCAGCCTGCTGGACCTGCAAGCGGAGGCGCTTGTCCGCCGTGAGGCGCTCGGAGCTCTCGACGACGCCAGCTCTTTGTAGCCGCCACCACCGAGAGCCAGGCGGGCGGGCGCCAGCGGCAACATGCACGGGGACGCGAACTACACCAGGCAGCCGGCGAACGCCGCGAGCAGCGAGATCTGCCTCGCGGCCATGCCGCTCACCCCAGCCGCACGAACAGCTTCTCGACCGCGGCGAGCCGCTCCTCGGCGTCGGCCGCCGACGCCGAGGCGGCGCAGCGGCGCAGCTCGCCGGCCACGAGCAGGAAGCCGACGCGGTCCAGGGCGTGGGCGGCGGCGGTCAGCTGGGTGATGATGTCGGCGCAGTCCCGGCCGGCCCCTACCATCCGGGCCAGACCGTCCACCTGGCCGCGACCCGGCGTAGACGCCGCACCAACACGGCGGCGTCCGGGTCCGCGACGCCGACAGTGGGCTCGGCCGCCGGGCTGGTGGTGTTCGACCCCTCCGGCATCACGGGACACCCCGACCACGCCGCAGCGACCGCCGCGGCACTGGCAGCCGCCGCGGCCCGGGGGCTGCCGGTGCTGGGCTGGACCCTGCCCAGAGCGGTCGCCGAGCAGCTCAACGCCGAGTTCGACACCGGCTTCGTCGGCGACCAGCCCGACGACATCGACCTCGTACTCACCGTGGCCCGGGACCGGCAGCGGATCGCCAGCCTGGCGCACGCCAGCCAGGCGGTGCCGACCAGCGTCCTGTGGCGCCGCCTGGAGCTCCTCGGCGACACCGAGCACCTGCGCTGGCTGCGCCGCCCGGTCACTCCCGCGCCGGCGTCCACGACGTCTCCCGCCGACGCCCGCCGAGCTCCGGCCGCATGGACGCGACCGGCCTGACCGTCGAGGTCTCCTACCAGATGGGCAGCAAACCAGCGCGGGTGGCCGGCGTCGAGCTGCGCATCCGGCTGCCCCGGGAGCTTCCCGACGCCCGCCGCGCCGGCCTGCTCGCGGTGGCCGGCCACTGCACAGTGCACAACTCGCTCACCCGCCCGCCGGCCGTCGCCATCACGCTCACCGACACCCCCAACTTTCCTGGCCACCCCGAGTGACTTCTTGGGTGGGCGCCGGTAGCCGGCGAGGCGGGACCTACCGCGCCGGGGGCGTCGAGCAGGCAGCGGGCCCCAACCGCTGGGTGAGCGCGTACAGAGTGACCGCGGCGGCCAGCCCGGGCCCGACCAGGCTCGGCCCGTAGCTGCCGATGGCGAGCACCGAGCCGACCAGGCTGAGTCCGGCGACCGCCGCGCACGGTGAGCAACCCAGGTCCGGTCGCCACCCGCGCGCGGGGAGGTAGGAGGCGAGCACCGCCGCGCCCAGCGCCGCGGCCAGCAGGTCCAGCAGCAGCCACGCGGCCGCCAGCTCGCCGGCCGGCAACCCGGCGGCGCGGAGGTAGCCGGTTGCCAGCAACGGCGTCACCACGGCCATCGCGAGCACCCGCCTGCGGGCGCCCAGCACGGCGATGGTCTGCAGCATGTCTACCTCCGGTGATCTCGAGTCGACCGGCGGCTTGGCTGCGTCATTCCGATCGGCTATCGTCCACCAGCATACCCCCCGGGGTATTTCTCTTCAGAGTTGTGTCTGTGATGAAGGAAGCGTCCATGCGAGAAGTTCCCATTGCCGCCTTCGCCGCCGCCCACGCCGACGGCGCGTTCGTGCTCGACGTCCGCGAACCCGGCGAGTACGAGGCCGGCCACATCCCCGGCGTCACCCTGATCCCGGCAGACCAGGTGCCCGCCCGGTTGCGCGAGCTGCCGCGCGGCGGCCCGGTCTACGTGGTGTGCGCCACTGGCAACCGGAGCCTCACCGTTGCAGCCCACCTCGCCACGGCCGGCTTCGACGCCCGCGCGGTAGCCGGGGGCACCGCCGACTGGGAGCAGTCAGGCCGGCCGCTCGTCCGCGGTACCCGGGCCAACGTCGCCTGACCACTCACGGCCCCCTGCCCGGCCGCCCCGTCGCCCCGCCGGCCGGGGCCCGCCAAGCCGGCAACCAGTCAGTGCGGTGGTCCAATGAGTGGCCGACGCACAGACCGTCAAGTCGGGGCCTTCGCCCGTAGTCAATCAGCGCAATGGCCGCGGTTCGGACACCCTGATACCGTATTCCAGAGAACATTGGAGGAGTATGGAGGACCGGGCGGCGAAGAGCGCACTCTTCGACCGGCTTGCTGTGGTGGGCAAGGCGTTCGGAAGCGCGAAGCGGTTGGAGCTGATCGACCTGCTGAGCCAAGGGGAACGCACGGTGGAGTCCGTCGCTCGCGAGGCGGGTCTCGGGGTGAGCACGGCGTCGGCGCACCTGCAGGTGCTCAAGCTGTCGAACGTGGTGGTCACCCGACGCGAGGGCACGCGCATCTACTACCGCCTCGCCGGAGAAGACGTGGCGCAGCTGTACGCCTCGATGCGCACAGTGGCGCGGGAGCACTCCGCCGACGTCGAGCGAGCCCTCCACTCCTACCTCGGGGTCGGTGCCCTCGGGGACGCAGACGCCGAGGTCACTGAGGTCTCCCGGGAGGAGCTTCTCGAGCTGATGTCGGCCGGCCAGGTGTCCTTGGTCGACGTGCGACCCCGGGAGGAGTACGCCGCCGGCCACATTCCGGGCTCGCGCTCCGTACCTTTCGGCGACCTCGCCGCCGGCCTCGAACCGTTTGCGGACCTGTCCGGGGACGTCGAGATCGTCGCCTACTGCCGCGGCGCCTACTGCGTTCTCGCCCACGACGCGGTACGGCTGCTCAAGGCGCACGGCCGCCGGGCGCGGCGACTCGAGGACGGGCTGCTCGAGTGGCGCGTCCACGGTCTGCCGGTGGAGGTGAGCGCGTGAACACCGCGAGCACCGAGGTCAGGCAGCGCCGCCTGTCCTGGCCTCTGCGCCGATGGCTCGTGGCGGTCGCGTCGGCCGTCCTCTACGCCCTGGTCCTCGCCGTGCCCACCGACCTCATCGACACACCGCTGTTCTCCCGGCAGATCCCGCCGACTTCGTGGGCGTGGCCGGCCCTGGCTCTCTCCTCGGCGCTGGCCGGACTTCTCACGGCCACCTATGTCGCCACGCCACTGGCGCCGGAGCAGGACAAGAACCCCGGCCGGGGCGGCTACGTCGGTGGGCTGCTCACCTTCTTCGCGGTCGGCTGCCCGGTGTGCAACAAGCTGGTGCTGCTCGCCCTCGGCACCTCCGGCGCCATCGCCTGGTTCGAGCCGGTGCAGCCCCTGCTGCAGGTGGCCGCCGTCGTCGTACTCGCCTGGGCGCTGGGCGCACGAGTGCGGGGCGAGCGCTTTTGTGCTGTCCGCCCCCGAGCAGTGCCTCCGAGCAGTCCGGCCAGATAGACCCGGGTGGATCAAGTCCCGAACCACCAGAGCACGCAAACCGCCGAAGCACCCAGGAGAGACCCAGATGCCAGACGGTCCTACCACCGCTGCCCGCAAGAAGGCGACGATTCCGGTCGTGGTGGCGCTGGTCGCTGCCGTGATCGCGGCCGTTGTCGCGTTCGGTCCGCAACCCAGTGCCGACCCACCGAAGGCCGCCCAGCCGCCAGCCGAGGTGTCCCGGGAGGGCGGCCGGGCGCCCCTGGACAAGAACGACCCGCTGCTCAAAGTGGTCCGCCGCGATGCCGGCGACCCGCTGGCAGTCGGTGACGTCGACGCCCCGGTGGTCCTGGTGGAGTACTCGGACTTCCAGTGCCCTTTCTGTGGGAAGTTCGCCCGCGACACCGAGCCAGAGCTGGTCAAGCGGTTCGTCGACAACGGCACTCTGCGCATCGAGTGGCGTGACTTCCCCTACCTCGGTTCCGAGTCACTTGCGGCGGCGCACGCCGGTCGGGCGGCCGCGGCCCAGGGCAAGTTCTGGCAGTTCCACGAGGCCATGTACGCCGACCAGCAGCCGCCCAACAGTGGCAAGCTCGACCAGGACTACCTGGTGTCGGTGGCGGACAGGATCGGGCTCGACGTCGACCGGTTCCGCAGGGACCTGTACTCGGGCTATGTCTCCGAGGCGGTGAGCAAGGACTTCCGCGAAGGGCAGTCCATCGGCGTCACGGGCACACCGGCCTTCCTGGTCAACGGACAGCCGATCATGGGCGCCCAGCCGACCGACGTGTTCGTCCAGTCCATCGAGCAGGCCGCCGCAAACGCCCGATGACCGACGTCGGCCTCGTCGCCGCGTTCGCCGCCGGCGTCCTCGCTCTGCTCTCGCCATGCAGCGCCTTGCTGCTGCCGTCGTTCTTCGCCTACGCCTTCGCCAGCCCCACGGCGCTGCTGCTGCGCACGGCGGCGTTCTACGTGGGCCTGCTGCTCACCCTGGTGCCGCTCGGGACTGGAGCCGCCGCCGCGTCCTCGCTGTTCTACGGCCACCGCAGTCTGCTGATCACGCTGGCCGGATCGACGATCATCGCGCTCGGTCTGATGCAGGTCCTCGGCCGGGGCTTCGCGATGCCGTTCGCCGGCCGACTCCAGAGCCGGTCCCAGCAGCGACGCGACGGCAGCTCCACCGGCACCTGGATCTCCACCGTGGTCCTGGGCGCCGTCTATGGGCTCGCCGGGTTCTGCTCCGGCCCGGTGCTCGGTGCGATTCTCACCATGGCCGCGACTCAGCAGACTCCGATCCAGGGCGGACTGATGCTGGCCGCCTACGCGCTCGGGATGGCCGCACCCCTGTTCGTGCTGGCGACCCTGTGGGACCGCCTCGACCTCGGCAGCAAGCGGTGGCTCCGGGGCCGGATGCTGCGGGTCGGGCCGATCCGGGTGCACACGACGTCGTTGGTGTCCGGCGCGCTGTTCGTCGTCATCGGCATCCTGTTCCTGCGCTACGACGGCACCGCCGGGATCACTGGCGTGCTGGGCTTCGGCGACAGCACCGACCGGGAGTTCGCTGCACAGCAAGCGATACGCAAGGTCGCGGCCGAGGTCCCCGCCTGGACCATCCCTGCGGCGATCGCAACCTTCGCCGGTCTCATCGCCTGGCGGCGTGCCCGGAGCACCTCAAGACCAGCGCTCGATCGGGAGAGCGACGACGTCCCCCGATCCTGAAAGAGGGCGGCGCTGAACGCAGACGCCTCCGTTGTGCGATCTGGGTCGCGAGCGCCCAGAACCTCCTCTTGCTCGTTGCCGGCGGACGGCAACCGCAACGCTGGAGGTAGCGCATGTGGGCGGCAGCTCGTCTCCGTCACGCGGGGCTTGGAGGAGGTCCCGAGGTCCTCCATTCGGGGGGTGGCGTCCCTGCGGGCCAGCGCTACGCTCGATGCAGAGTGGTCCACCGGCCATGGCAGCGTGCACCGAGAGGAGAGCGCGTTGGAACTCACACGGGACACAGCACTCTGGATCTACGACCGGATGACCATGATCCGTGTCTTCGAGGAGCGTGTGGCGAAGCTCTTCGCCGAAGGCCGGATTCCGGGCTTCGTCCACCTGTACGCCGGCGAGGAGGCGGTCGCCGTCGGGGTATGCGCGAACCTCACCGACGACGACTACATCACCTCGACCCACCGCGGTCACGGGCACTGCATCGCCAAGGGCGTGGATCCTGGGCCGATGATGGCCGAGCTGTTCGGGCGCGTCGACGGGTCGTGCAAGGGCAAGGGCGGCTCCATGCACATCGCCGACGTCTCGAAGGGGATGCTTGGCGCGAACGGCATCGTCGGGGGCGGTCCCCCGCTCGCGTGCGGAGCAGCACTCGCCTCCCAGACGTTGGGCACGAACGCCGTGACTGTGTGCTTCTTCGGCGATGGCGCCGCCGAGCAGGGGACCACGCACGAGGCCATGAACATCGCCGGGGTCTGGAAGCTCCCTGTGGTCTTCGTCGCCGAGAACAACGGTTTTGCCGAGTCCACCCCGGTTGGCTATCACTGCGCCGCAAGCACGATCGCCGACCGCGCGTCGTCGTACGCCATCCCGGGCGTGACCGTCGACGGGTACGACGTCGTCGCGGTGTACGAGGCAGCGGCGGAGGCCGTTGCGCGGGCTCGCCGTGGTGACGGTCCGAGCCTCATCGAGGCGAAGACCTGGCGCTACTTCGGGCACTTCGAGGGTGACCAGGTGACCTACCGCACCGCGGAACAGTCCGCGGCGTACCGCGAGCACGACCCGTTGACCTACTTCGCCACGCAGGCTGTCGAGCGCGGCGTGCTCGGCCGCGACGACATCGACGCAGCTGACCGCCGAGCAGTCTCCACCGTGGATGCCGCGGTAGCTTTCGGCGAGGCGAGCCCTCATCCACGTCCTGAGGACGCCCTCACCGACGTCTACGTCTCCTACCCCCGAGAGGAGGTTCGGTCATGACACTCGTGTCCGAGGCTCCGTCCACCACCCGCACACTGTCGATGCGGCAGGCGATCAACGAGGCATTGCGGCTGGAGATGGAGCGGGACGCCACCGTCATCCTCATGGGTGAAGACGTCGCGGGTGGCGCCACCGTTCCGGGATTCGAGCAGGACGACGCATGGGGCGGCGTGCTCGGCGTGACGAAAGGGCTGGTCCAGGAGTTCGGTCGTCGTCGCGTTCTCGATACGCCGATCTCGGAGTCTGCCTACATCGGCGCGGCGGTCGGTGCGGCAGCGACCGGCCTGCGCCCGGTCGCCGAGCTGATGTTCGTGGACTTCTTCGGCGTCTGTATGGACCAGATCTTCAACCAGGGCGCCAAGCTCAGGTACATGTTCGGCGGCAAGGCGAAGGTCCCCCTGGTCATCCGGACGATGATCGGCGCGGGGATGGGTGCAGCGGGCCAGCATTCTGGCTGCCACTACTCGGTGTTCACGCACATGCCGGGGCTCAAGACAGTCGTGCCCTCGACACCCGCCGACGCCAAGGGCTTGCTGGCCGCGTCGATCCGTGACGACGACCCGGTGCTGTTCTTCGAGCACAAGCTGATGTACGACGTGACCGGCGAGGTCCCCGAGGGTGAGTGCGTCGTTCCACTCGGGGTGGCCGACGTCAAGCGCGAGGGCGACGCCGCAACGGTCGTCGCCATGGGGCGCATGGTGTCATTCGCGCTCGATGCGGCCGAGCGTCTCGCCGGTGACGGGGTCCAGATCGAGGTCGTCGATCCCCGCACGCTCTCTCCACTCGACTCGGACACGCTCCTGGCCTCCGTACACAAGACTGGGCGGCTCGTCGTCGTCGACGAGGACAACCCTCGCTGCTCGATGGCGACCGACATCGCCGCGATGGTCGCCATGCAGGCGTTCGACAGCCTTGACGCCCCACCGCAGCTCGTGACGGCGCCGCACACGCCGGTGCCATTCGCGCCGGAGATGGAGAACTTCTACATCCCGTCTGTGGAGCGGATCGTCGCTGCGGTGCGGGCGACTCTCTGAGCGACGCAGAAGCAGATGATCACCGAGGTGGCCATGCCGAAGCTCGGCATGGCGATGAAGACGGGCATCGTGACGAAGTGGCGCGTGCAGGAGGGCGAGCCGGTCGAGGAAGGCGCAGTACTCCTCGACATCGAGACGGAGAAGATCTCAGCAGCAATCCCGTCGCCGGCATCGGGCGTGCTAGGCCGGGTCGTCGCCGATGTCGGGGCCAAGCTCCCCGTCGGGGCGCTTCTCGCGCTCATCGGCGATCCCGCCGACGTCTTTCCCCCGAAGGAGGAGCTGGCCCCTGCCGGTGTTGCGGTCGGGGTTCCGTCCGCCCCGACCCCAGCTCCTGCATCCGCCAGGGAGCCCGTCTCCCCGGCCGCGGCAGGATCCGGCGCGCCCGTCTCCCCTGCCGCGCGCCGACGGGCCAAGGAGCTCGGGGTCGACGTAACCCTTGTCCCTCCCGGCGCGCCGGGAAAGCGGGTCACCTCCGACGACGTCGATGCCTATGCCGCCGCGCAGGCCGCGACGTCGGAGGGAGCACCGGTTCGAGTCATCCCCTTCACCGGCATCCGCGCCGCCATCGCTGAACGCCTCTCCGCCAGCCTGGTCGAGATGGCCCACGTGACCGTGTCTCGCGAGACGGAGGTCCGCGGCCTCGTCCGCCGCCGCTCCGAGCTGGCCGCGGGTTTCGAGGCTGGCACGGGGATCCGCCTGACCTATACGGACCTTCTGGTTTCTGCCGTCGCCCGGCTGCTGCCCGACCATCCCCTCCTCAACGCCACTCTCACCGAGCAGGGCATCGAGCTCCTCAGCACCGTGAACATCGGGATTGCCGTCGCACTCGACGAGGGCCTCATCGTTCCAGTCATCCGGGATGCTGGGACGAAGTCGATCGGGGAGATCGCCCGGGAGCGCGCTGAGCTAGCCGCCCGGGCGCAGGCGGGCACTCTCGGCATCGACGACGTCGAGGGCGGCACCTTCACCGTGACGAACCTCGGGTCGTTCGGAGCCGACTCGTTCACCCCGATCATCAACCCGCCGCAGTGCGCGATCCTCGGCGTAGGCAGGATCGTCGAGAAACCCATCGTGACTCCGAAGGGCAGGGTACGCACGCGCCCCACGATGTGGCTGTCTCTGACCTTCGACCACCGTGTCGTGGACGGGGCGCCGGCGGCGCGGTTCCTGGCCGCTCTCAGTGAGCGGCTCGCGTGACCACGCTGGTCGGTCTCGTGGCCAACCCCTTGGCCGGGCGGGACATTCGGCGCATCACCGCCGGGGCATCCCTTGTCCCGAACCACGAGAAGTCGGCGATCGTCAGTCGTCTGCTCGCTGGCCTCGCCGCCGCCGGGGTTGACACGGTGCGCTACCTGCCCGACCGCGCCGGTGTCGTCCGGGCCGCCCTCGACGGCACTCGCACGTCTCTGACCACGGAGCCGCTTGCGATGCACGCGACGGGACGGGTCGAGGACTCGACCGAGGCCGCCCGGCTGCTCGCCCGTGACGGTGCTGCGGTCATCGTCACTCTCGGTGGAGACGGCACGAACCGAGCTGTGGCGGCGGGCTGCGGGGAGGTCCCACTGATCGCAGTATCGACAGGCACGAACAACGTCTTTCCCACCATGGTCGACGGGACGGTCGCGGGGCTCGCCGCGGGGCTGGTGGCGACCGGCCGCGTCGGAGGCGACGCCGTCCGCCGCACCAAGCGGGTGGAGGTGGCAGGGGACTTCGCTCTGATCGACGCGGCCAGCTGCCGAGACCGGTTTGTCGGGGCCCGCGCGATCTGGGACCCCCAGAAGGTGCAAGCGCTGGTGCTGGCTCGGGCCGAGCCCTGGAGTGTCGGGCTGTCCGCGATCGGCGGTGCCCTCTGCCCCGTCACCACTGACGATCCGTGCGGGCTTTGGGTGGAGCTCGGGAACGGAGGTCGTGTCGTGAGCGTGCCCGTGGCACCAGGTCTCGTGTTGCCGGTCCCGGTACGGCGCTGGCGCCGGCTCGACCTCGAGGAGCCCGTCCCCCTGGGCGAGGGGCCGGGAACCATCGCCCTGGACGGCGAACGCGAGCTCGGGGTCGACGGCGCCACCGCGGCCAAGGTCACCCGCACCGGTCCGTGGCTCGTGGACATCCGAGAGACACTACGGAGGGGGTCCGCGGATGACTGACCTCGTCGTCGTAGGGGGCGGTCCGGCCGGGGTCGCGGCCGCACTGCGGGCCCGGCGGCTGGGCGCCGATGTCGTGGTGTTCGAACAAGGTTCGCTGGGCGGCACCTGTGTGCACGCCGGCTGTGTCCCATCCGCGGCGTACCACACGTCCGCCGGGCTCATGCGCGATCTGCGGCGGGCAGGCACGTACGGCGTGGGCGGCGTGGACCGCGCCGGCGGCCGACTCGACTGGGCGCGCATGCAGGCGTGGGCGTCCCAGCTGACCGAGACCGTCGCCAACCAGGTGACGACCCAGCTGCGGTACGCCGGTGCGCGGGTCGAGGAGCGCGCGGTGACGGTCGGGCCGTCCGGCGTCGATGGGTACCCAGGAACGCCGGTTGTCGTCGCCACCGGCGCCCGCTCGGTCGCATCGGACGGGGCGATCTCCAACGACGGAGTGATGGGGCTCTCCGGTCCGCCCGGATCAGCGGTCCTTCTCGGGGCGGGCCGCTTCTCGCTCGAGTGGGCAGATCTCCTCTGCGCCGCGGGCAGCCAGGTCGTCGTGGTGGCGCGGCCAGGTGAGGTGCTGCCGGGCGAGGATTCGGAGCTGGTCGAGTTCCTGTGCGGCGTGCTCGAGGACCGTGGCGTCCGGTTCGTCGACGAGCGGCCGGCCGAGCCCGCAGACGTCGTGCTCTCCGCGGACACGAGGGAGCCGACTTTGGCTGGGATGGCCGTGGACGAGTTCTGTCGCACCGGGCAGGACGGCGTCTGGGCGGCCGGCGACGTGACCGGACCCCGTTGGCTGTCGAATCGCGCCCGCGCCCAAGGTGACGCCGCGGCGGCGAACGCCCTCGGCGGGACCGCGCGGGTCCGCGAGGAGCGCATCCCTCGCAGCGTCCACACCGACCCTGAGCTCGCTGCGGTCGGCCTCACCGAGACGGACGCCGCCGCACAGGGGCTCGAGGTCGCGGTCGGCATCGCCGAGCTGGCGTCGAACGTACGGACGCTCACCGTCGGCCGGCCCGCGGGCGCGCTCAAGCTCGTGGTCGACCCAGAGTTCGGCGAGATCCTCGGGGCACACATGGTCGGGCATGGCGCGCGCGAGGTCGTCAGTCAGGTCGCGCTCGCCATGGCGCTCGAAGCCGACTACCGCGACCTGATGCGCGTCGCACACGTGCACCCGAGCCTGGCCGAGCTGGTCACCGAAGCGGCGGCCGCGATCTAGGCATGGAAGTGACGGAGAGGACGTCACGTGGCGCGCTGGCCGAGAGTCTGGTGCCGGGCCTGCGTGAAAAGGGAGTGGTGGCCGTCGCGACCACCATCGTCGACAACTCGGGTATCGCCAGGGTCAAGACGGTCCCCTTGGACCGGCTGCCGCAGCTGGCCGCCTGGGGTGTCGGTTTCCCCAGCGTTCTCGACTACCTCCGGTTCGACGACTGCATCGTGGCACCGCTGGACCACCGTGGGCCGGTCGGCGACCTCCGGATCGTTCCAGACCTGCGCCGGCTGGTCCCGCTGGTCGCTCAACCGGGATGGGCCTGGGCACCAGGCGAGCGCTATCGCCAGGACGGTGAACCCCACGAGAGGTGCAGCAGGCTCCTCCTGCGCCGGCAGGTCGAAGGCCTCGCCGGGCGAGGCTTCGAGGTCAAGGCGGCCTTCGAGATCGAGTGGGTGGTCTCGAGAGGTGACACCGAAGAGTTCGTGCCTGCTGCAACGGGTCCGGCCTACGGCCTGTCGCGTCTGGGTGGAGTGTCCAAGTACGCCCTGGACGTGATCGACGCTTTGCTCAGACAGGGCGTCCGCCTCGAGCAGTTCCATCCTGAATACCCCGCGGGTCAGCTCGAGCTGTCGGTCCAGGCCGAGTCACCGGTCGACGCCGCGGACACGTCAGTGCTCGTCCGTAGCACGATCCGAGCCGTGGGCGAGCTGCACGGTTACCGCACCTCCTTCGCCCCGAAGGTCGACCCGAGCGGTCTCGGCAACGGCGGCCACGTGCATCTGAGCCTGTGGCGCGACGGCGAGAACCTGATGACCGGAGGGCCAGGGAAGTTCGGCCTCACCGACGCTGGTGCAGCGTTCGTCGGCGGCATCCTCGGCAAGCTGCCGGAGCTGATGGCGATCGGTGCGCCGAGTGTCGCGTCCTACCTCCGGCTGTTGCCGTCCCAATGGGCTGGTGTCTTCGCCTGCTGGGGGCTGGAGAACCGAGAGGCGGCCGTTCGCATGATCACCGGATCCACCGGTTCCGGCACGTGGGCCGCCAACGTCGAGGTCAAGTGCTTCGATCTCACCGCGAATCCCTACCTTCTCCTGTCGGCACTTCTCGCCGTGGGCAGCGCAGGGATAGGTGAGGGGGTCAGGCTCCAGGAACCCGTCGACATCGATCCGGCTTCGCTACCGGAGGAGGTGCTCGAGAGGCGCGGGATCAAGCGGTTGCCGACGACGCTCCGCGACTCGGTCGATGCGCTCGCGAAGGACGAGAGCCTGCGTGACGCCCTCGGGTCGCCGCTGCTGGACTCGCTGCTGGCCGTGCGCGAGTCGGAGATCGCGCTCTTCGCGAATGCTTCGC
The DNA here is from genome assembly GCA_035297905.1 of Nocardioidaceae bacterium. Lineage (GTDB taxonomy): Bacteria > Actinomycetota > Actinomycetes > Propionibacteriales > Nocardioidaceae > Nocardioides_C. The sequence continues at coordinate 346 of DATGYO010000023.1, read as the reverse complement.
CAGACGAGGTGGTCAGGGCCACTCGCTGGGTGCACTGACGGGAGTCAGTCCTCGAGGCGGTGCTCGCCCTCGCGCCATCTGCGCCGTCGCAGAACCGCAGCACCGCAGCACCGGCAGTCTCGGCGGCTCACACTGGAGCTGCCTCCTGAAAGGACGCGACATGCTGCATGACCGCGAGGCGACGCCCATCACCGGTCAGGTGCTGCTCGTCGTGCTGGGTCCCTCGCTCGCGTATGCCATCGCGATGGTCGATCCGCTCATGCTCGCGCTGAACCTCTCGGACGTCGGCAGGGGGCTGCAGATGCCCCCGAGCGAGATGGGGCTTCTCGCCGGAGCGTCGACCCTG
>DATGYO010000022.1:0-6826 GCA_035297905.1 Nocardioidaceae bacterium | reverse complement strand
CCGGCGGCTCCGCGTCCCGGTGGCGCCGGCCGACCCGGCGCTCCGCGTCCGGGCAACAACCCCTTCTCGTCGACCCAGGGCATGGGCCGACGTCCCGCAGCACCGCCGCGCGGTGGCGACCAGGGCACCGGCGACAACCGGCCGCCCCGTCCCCCGGCCGCTCGCGAAGGTGGCGCTCCGGGTCGTCCCGGCATGCCTCGCCCGAACCCGGCGATGATGCCCAAGTCTCCTGCTGCCTTCGGCGGCGGCCCTGGCGGCCGGCAGGCCGGCCCCGGCCGTGGTGGTCCCGGTGGGGCGCCCGGTCGTGGCGGTCCCGGCGGCGCTCCCGGTCGTGGCGGAGCTCCGGCCCGTGGTGGGCAGGGCGCTCCCGGCCGTCCCGGCGGCGGCTTCGCTCCCGGTGGTGGTGGTCGTCCCGGCGGCGGTCGTCCCGGCCAGCGCGGCCAGACCCAGGGCGCGTTCGGTCGTCCCGGCGGTCCGTCGCGTCGCGGTCGCAAGTCGAAGCGTCAGCGTCGTCAAGAGTTCGACAACATGCAGGCCCCGACCATCGGTGGCGTGCGTGTCCGCAAGGGCGACGGCGAGATCGTCCGCCTGGCGCGGGGTGCCTCGCTGACCGACTTCGCGGAGAAGATCAACGTCGACCCCGCGTCGCTGGTGCAGATGCTCTTCCACCTCGGCGAGATGGTGACCGCGACCGAGTCGGTCAACGACGCCACGCTCGAGCTGCTCGGTGAGGAGCTCAACTACAACGTCCAGGTCGTCTCTCCCGAGGACGAGGACCGCGAGCTGCTCGAGTCCTTCGACCTCGAGTTCGGTGAGGACGAGGGCGACGAGGCGGACCTCGAGGCCCGGCCGCCGGTCGTCACGGTCATGGGTCACGTCGACCACGGAAAGACCAAGCTCCTCGACGCGGTCCGCAAGGCGAACGTCGTGGCGAAGGAAGCCGGCGGCATCACCCAGCACATCGGTGCCTACCAGGTGGCCACCGAGGTCGACGGTGTCGAGCGGCGCATCACGTTCATCGACACCCCGGGTCACGAGGCGTTCACCGCCATGCGTGCCCGTGGTGCGCAGGCCACCGACATCGCGGTTCTCGTGGTGGCGGCGGACGACGGTGTGATGCCGCAGACCGTCGAGGCGCTGAACCACGCCAAGGCCGCCGGTGTCCCGATCGTGGTCGCGGTGAACAAGATCGACAAGCCCGACGCTGACCCGGCGAAGGTCCGTGGCCAGCTCACGGAGTACGGGCTCGTACCCGAGGAGTACGGCGGCGACACCATGTTCGTCGACGTCTCCGCGAAGTCCGAGCTCAACCTCGAGGGGCTGCTCGAGGCGATCGTGCTCACCGCGGACGCCTCGCTCGACCTGCGGGCCAACCCCGACCAGGACGCCCAGGGCCTCGTGGTCGAGGCACACCTCGACCGCGGGCGCGGCCCGGTCGCCACGGTGCTCGTCCAGCGCGGAACCCTCCACGTCGGCGACTCGATCGTCGCGGGTCCGGCGTACGGCCGGGTTCGGGCGATGCTCGACGAGTACGGCGAGTCCGTGGAGGAGGCCGACCCGTCACGTCCGGTGATGGTCCTCGGTCTGACCGCGGTTCCCGGTGCCGGCCAGAACTTCATCGTCGTGGCCGACGACCGTGTCGCCCGGCAGATCGCCGAGAAGCGTGAGGCACGTGAGCGTGCGGCCATGCAGGCCAAGCGTCGCGTCCGCCGTACGCTCGAGGACTTCATGGCCTCCATGGAGAAGGGCGAGAGCCAGGAGCTCAACCTGATCCTGAAGGGCGACGTGTCCGGTTCGGTCGAGGCCCTCGAGGACTCGCTGGCCAAGATCGATGTCGGCGACGAGGTCAGCATCCGGGTCATCGACCGCGGTGTCGGTGCGATCACCGAGACCAACGTCGACCTGGCTGCCGCCTCTGACGCGATCATCATCGGCTTCAACGTCCGCCCGCAGGGCAAGGCGACCGAGCTGGCCGACCGCGAGGGCGTGGAGATCCGGTACTACACCGTCATCTACCAGGCGATCGAGGAGATCGAGGCCGCCCTCAAGGGCATGCTCAAGCCGACGTACGAAGAGGCCACGCTGGGCCAGGCGGAGATCCGCGAGATCTTCCGCTCCAGCAAGATCGGCAACATCGCCGGTTGTATGGTCACCAGCGGCGTGATCCGCCGCAACGCCAAGGCGCGCCTGCTGCGTGACGGCAACGTGGTGTCCGACAACCTCGACCTGGCGTCGCTGCGCCGTGAGAAGGACGACGTGTCCGAGGTCCGCGAGGGCTTCGAGTGCGGTCTGGTTCTCCGCGGCTACAACGACATCAAGCAGGGCGATGTCGTGGAGTCGTTCGAGATGCGGGAGATCCCGCGCGCCTGACACTCCGTGGTTGCGGGCCGGGTACACCTTCGTGTGCCCGGCCCGCGGCCGAGGGCCGCTCGGCGGCGTCCCTGAGCATCCTCGGGTGCGGTCCGCCGTGTTCACCAAGCTGTACTGACCTGATTCAGGAGAACCACTCATGAGCTCGCCGCGCGTCCGCAAGGTCGCTGACCGCATCCAGGTGATCGTGGCCGAGATGCTGGAGCGCAGGATCAAGGACCCCAGGCTCGGGTTCGTCACGGTGACCGACGTCCGCGTCACAGGCGACACCCAGAACGCGTCGATCTTCTACACGGTCCTCGGGGAGAGCGAGGACCTCGCGAGCACCGCGGCGGCGCTGGAGTCGGCCAAGGGGATCCTCCGGTCCGAGGTCGGCAAGCAGCTCGGCATGCGGCACGTGCCGACGCTCGAGTTCATCCACGACGCCCTCCCCGACACAGCCCGTCACCTCGACGAGCTGCTGGCCAAGGCCCGTGAGTCCGACGCGCGCGTCGCGCAGGCCGCCGCAGGTGCGACCTACGCCGGCGACGCGGACCCCTACCGCAAGCCGAACGAGCCTGACGAGCTCGACGACGAGGAGTGACCACCACCCCGACGCCCCCGGGCCTCGTCGTCGTCGACAAGCCCGCTGGGATGACGTCGCACGACGTCGTGGCACGAGTACGCCGGCTCGCCGGCACCCGCAAGGTGGGGCACGCCGGCACCCTCGACCCGATGGCCACCGGCGTCCTGCTGGTCGGCGTCAACCGAGCGACCCGGCTGCTCGGTCACCTCATGCTCACGGAGAAGGCGTACGACGCGGTCGTCCGACTCGGGCTGGCCACGACCACCGACGACGCCGAGGGCGAGACCACCGCCGAGGTCCCTGCGTCGAGCATCACCGACGAGCAGGTCCGGTCGGCCTTCGACGGCCTGGTCGGGGACATCGAACAGGTGCCCTCGTCCGTCTCGGCGATCAAGGTCGACGGCCGACGCGCCTACACCCGGGTCCGGGCAGGGGAGCAGGTCGTGCTCGAGCCGCGGCCCGTCACCGTCCACGCGATCGACGTGGGTGCGATCAGCCGCCACGGGGAGGTCGTCGACGTCGCCATCTCGGTGCGTTGCACGAGCGGCACCTACGTCCGCGCGCTCGCCCGCGACGCCGGCGCCGCGCTCGGCGTGGGCGGACACCTGACCTCCCTCCGTCGTACGGCGGTCGGGCCGTTCACGACCGACGACGCCCATAGCCTGGAGCAGCTGACCGAAGATTTCGGCGTCATCCCGATCGCCGACGTAGCCCGACGATGCTTCCCTTCCCGCACCCTCGGCGCCACCGACTCCGCCTCGGTCATGGTCGGCCGTAGGCTCGACCTCGACCTCGGAGCGGAGGGAGCCGTCGCGGTGTTCGACGAGGCCGGGAAGTTCCTCGCGCTCTACGAGCAGCGCGGCGAGACAGCGGTCCCGGTGGCGGTCTTCACCTCCTGACGCAGGCACCCATACACCGCGTGTGGCAGCATTTCGACGTACCTCCGAGACCCTCTCGAACAGGAGTGAAGCCCGTGCGTGTCTGGCGCTCGCTCGATGCCGTCCCCGACGACCTGGGCCGCCCCGTGGTCACCATCGGCAACTTCGACGGTGTCCACCTCGGCCACCAGCACGTGCTGCGTCGGGCGCGTGAGGTCGCCGGCGAGCTCGGCATCAAGGATGTCGTGGCGGTGACGTTCGACCCGCACCCGATCGCGGTGCTGCGCCCGGAGCACGCCCCGCCGACGCTCACCACGGTCGAGACGCGGGTGAGGCTGCTCGACCAGGCCGGCGCGGACGACGTGCTGGTGATCCCGTTCACCCGGGAGCTGGCCGACTGGTCCCCGGACCGGTTCATCGAGGAGATCATCGTCGGCACTCTCCACGCGAAGGCCGTGGTGGTGGGCGCCAACTTCCGTTTCGGCAGCCGTGCTGCCGGTGACGTCGCCACGTTGCGCGAGTCAGGGGAGCGGCACGACTTCGTGACAGTGGGCATCGCGCTCGACGGCGGACCGCAGGTGTGGTCGTCGACGTACGTCCGCAACTGCCTCGCCGGCGGCGACGTGGAAGGCGCTGCGGAGGCGCTTGGCCGGCCGTTCACCGTGCGCGGTGAGGTGGTCCCTGGTGACCGGCGCGGCCGTGACCTCGGCTACCCGACCGCCAACGTCCCGACGAGTGGCATGGTCGCCGCTCCTGCCGACGGCGTCTACGCCGGATGGCTGCGCCGGCTCGACGACGGAGACCAGGAGCCGCTTCCCGCGGCGATCAGCGTGGGGACGAACCCGACCTTCGAGGGCGATCGCGAGCGCCGGGTCGAGTCCTACGTGCTCGACCGCGACGACCTGGAGCTGTACGGCTTGCCCGTGGAGGTCTCCTTCGTTGCGCGGCTGCGCGGGATGAAGCGCTTCGACTCGGTCGACCAGCTCGTGGAGACGATGGCCGACGACGTACGCCGGGCGCGACAGGTCCTCGGCACTTCGGAGCCGGTGTGACCGCGGGGACGACCAGCGCCGAGCCGACGATCGCCGCGGCCGAGGCCTGGTTCCACAGGCACGGACTGCCCTACTTCGTCGACGACGAGCGTGACGCGGTCCGGCAGGGACTCCGGCCGGCGCGGCTGGTCCCGGCACTGACGGCTTCAGCCCTGGTGGGGGCGGTCCTCGGTGTCGCGCTCGGATGGCTGACCGGCGAGGTCTCCCTCGGCCTCGGCACAGCACTCACGTTCGCCGGCATCGGCGCCACGATCTACGGGCTCACCGCTCTGCGGGCGTGGCCGATCGCCCGCTGGGCCGTCGCCCGCACCATGAGGAGCCTCGGCCTGATCTTCCCGCTCGCGACGCGGGCGCTGCCGCTGCTGCTGCTCTTCGTGACGTTCCTGTTCATCAACACCGAGGTCTGGCAGGTCGCGTCCACCCTGAACGGCGGCGTGATGTGGGTGACGGTGATGACCTTCACCGTGATGGCCGCGGGCTTCCTGCTCGCGAGACTGCCGGAGGAGCTCGACCGGGTCGACGACGAGGTGGAGGCCGGTCGGCTGGTCGCCGCCTGCAAGGGGACGCCCCTGGAGTCGGCCGCCCGTGACCTCGCGGAGTCCGGGGACCACGTGCACCAGGACGCAGAGGTCCGTGGCTTCCAGAAGGCGAACCTCCTGCTGGTGCTGCTGGTCGCGCAGTTCGTGCAGGTGCTGCTGCTCTCGGCTTCGGTGTTCGTCTTCTTCATCGTCTTCGGCATGGTTGCCATGAAGCCCGAGGTGATCGAGCTCTGGATCGGCCACGCGCCGTTGCCGATTCTCGGGCAGCAGGTCGTGAGCGCGGAGCTCGTGCAGGTCTCGGTGTTCCTCGCGGCGTTCTCGGGGCTGTACTTCACGGTCTACGCGGTGACGGACGAGGTGTACCGCACGCAGTTCTTCACCTCGATCACCAACGAGCTCGAGCGGGCGGTCGGTGCTCGGACGGTCTACCACTACCTCAAGTCCGCCGCCTGACGTCGAGGACCACGGTGCCGGCCCGGTCGCCTGCCTCGTCGGAAGACACAAGAGGCGGCCCCGGTGATCCGGAACCGCCTCCTGCGCTCGGGGTGAGTCAGGCGTCGAGGTCCTGCTCCACCAGCGCGGCGATCTTGTCAACCGCCTCCTGGCTCTCGCTCGCGACCTCGACCGTGTCGCCCTTGCCGGCGCCGAGCGTCATGATCAGCAGAGCCGAGCTGGCGTCGACCGCCTCGTCACCCGGCTTGCCGATGGTGACCTCGGCGTCGAGCTCGCCGGCCGCCTCGGAGATGATCGCGGCGGGTCGGGCATGGAGACCGACGGCCGAACCGACGGTGACTGACTTCGTGGGCATGCTTTCTCCTTGGTTGTCTCTGTGCGCGTGGGCTGTCGGTACGGCGGTCAGACGATGGCCTCGGCGAGCTCGTCGAGCTCCTCGATCTCATCCTTGCTCTCGGTGAACTGCTTGAGCAGCACGACACTCGTGGCCGCCACGAGAACTCCGGCGACGAGCGCGATGAGGAACCAGATGACGTGGCCGACGGCGAAGAGCACGAAGATCCCTCCGTGCGGCGCGCGGAGCGTGACGTGGGCCGCCATCGACAGAGCACCCGTCACGGCGCTGCCCAGCATGATCGACGGGATCACGCGCAGGGGGTCGGCCGCCGCGAACGGGATCGCGCCCTCGGTGATGAACGAGGCGCCGAGCAGCCAGGCCGCCTTGCCGTTCTCGCGCTCCGGCTCGGTGAACAGGTTCGGCCGGACCACGGTGGCCAGGGCGAGGGCCAGCGGAGGCACCATGCCGGCGAGCATCACCGCTGCCATGATCTGCAGCTGCGGGGCGTCGCCGGTGGCGGTCGCGGCAGCGGCGAGACCCGTCGTGGCGAACAGGTAGGCGGTCTTGTTGAGCGGTCCGCCCATGTCGAAGGCCATCATCAGGCCGAGCACGACCCCGAGCACCACCCCGGC
>DATGYO010000021.1:0-2669 GCA_035297905.1 Nocardioidaceae bacterium | reverse complement strand
GGGGCGTCCGGCGCCTCGGTAGGCATCCACCCACGCCTTGTTGGTGAGCACCGTCTGGCAGTTGAACTGGTAGGCCGGGAACTTGTAGATCGCGTTGAACATCCAGGCGCCGAGGACCGGCACTCCGCCGCCCATGATCGCGACGTACGACCCGAGGTCGGCCAGGAGCTCGACCTTGAGGCCGGTCACCGTGCCGTCCTTGGTCGCGGCGAGCGTCAGCTTCTGCCACTGGTCGCGGCCGTGGTGGGCGGCCATCAGCGACTCCGAGCGGGTCTCGGTGTACTTGACCGGCTTGCCGAGCCGGCGGGCGGCCAGGAAGGTGATCCACTCCTCAGGGGTGGTCTGCAGCTTGCCGCCGAAGCCACCGCCGACGTCCGGGGCGATCACGCGGATCTTCGACTCGGGTACGCCGGTGGTGGCCGCGAGGAGGAACCGCGTGATGTGCGGGATCTGGGTCGCGGACCACATGGTGATCTGCTCACCGGTCGGGTCGACCACCACCGACCGCGGCTCCATGAACGCCGGGATCAGGCGCTGCTGGCGGTACTCCCGCTCGAGGAGGATGCCGTTGTCGCGGGCCTCGGCGATCGCCTCGTCGACGTTGCCGCCGCTGCCCTGCTCCGCGGAGTCCAGCCGCCAGAACGCCGACTTGTTGGTGCCGAGGTCGGGATGCGCGAGCACCTTGTCCTCCGCCGCTTCCTTCACGTCCAGCGCCGCCGGCAGCTCCTCGTAGTCCACGTCGACCAGCTCGGCCGCGTCGCGCGCCTCGGCCGCCGAACGTGCCACCACGACCGCGACCACCTCACCGGCGAAGGTGACGCGGTCGACCGCGATCGGCGGGTGCACCGGGGCCTTCTGGTCCGTGGTGATCGGCCATGCGTTGGCGAGCACGCCCTGTTCCTCGGCGACCGCGGCGCCGGTCAGGACCGCGACCACGTTGGTCGCCGCCTTCGCCTCGTCGATGTCGATGTTGGTGATCCGGGCGTGCGCGAAGGGGCTGCGCACCATCGCCAGGTGCAGCATGCCCGGCAGCACGATGTTGTCGGTCCACTTGGTGCGGCCGGTGATCAGCCGCTGGTCCTCCTTGCGACGCCGGGCCTTGCCGATCTCGGGCTCGGGCGTGCCGGGGAGCTCCTCTGTGACCGCCGCTGTGTCACTCACTGGACACCTCCCGCACTCGCCGCGGACGCTGCGGACTGCACGGCCTTCACGATGTTGTGGTAGCCCGTGCAGCGGCAGAGGTTGCCCTCGAGTCCGAGCCGGATCTCCTCCTCGGAGGGGTTCGGGTTCTCGTTGAGCAGGTCGACGCTCTGCATGATCATGCCCGGCGTGCAGAACCCGCACTGGAGCGCGTGGCACTCGTGGAAGGCCTGCTGCATCGGGTGCAGCTGCCCGTCGGTCGAGAGGCCCTCGATCGTGGTGACCTCGTGGCCGTCGGCCTGGACGGCGAGCACGTTGCAGGACTTCACGCTCTTGCCGTCGAGATGGACCGTGCAGGCCCCGCAGTTGCTCGTGTCGCAGCCGATCACCGTCCCGGTCTTGCCGAGGCGCTCGCGCAGGTAGTGCACGAGAAGCATGCGAGGTTCGACGTCATCGGAGTAGGCAGCCCCGTCGACGGTCACGTTGATGCGCGTCATAGATCAGATCAGCTCCCTGGGAGGAGGGACAGGTGCTGTTGATACTTGCGTGCTCCACGAGGTGTGACAAGGGTCACGGAGGTGAAGTCTTCGGGTCGTGCAAGTCCGTCACCGTTCGGCGTGGTGGTGGATGGGTCCCGCGAGCTCGGCCAGCCGCTCGCCGTTCCCTCCCCAGCGCCGCGCGATGATCTCCGCGGCGATGCTGACCGCGGTCTCCTCGGGAGTGCGGGCCCCGAGGTCGAGCCCGATGGGGGAGGAGAGCCGTTCGATCTCCTCCTCGGTCAGGCCTGCCTCGCGGAGTCTGGCCAGCCGGTCCTCGTGCGTCCGTCGTGATCCCATGGCCCCCACGTAGGCGACCTCGGGCAGTCGCAGCGCCACCTCGAGGAGGGGTACGTCGAACTTCGGGTCGTGCGTGAGCACGCAGATCACCGTGCGGGAGTCGATGGTGCCGGCGTCGACCTGACCCTTGAGGTACTTGTGCGGCCAGTCGACGACGACCTCGTCGGCGCCCGGGAAGCGCGAGGCGGTCGCGAAGACCGGGCGGGCGTCGCACACCGTGACCTGGTAGCCGAGGAAGCTCCCCATCCGGGCAACCGCGGCGGCGAAGTCGATGGCGCCGAAGACGACCATCCGCGGCGCCGGCGCGAAGGCCCACACGAACACCCGCATGCCCTCACCACGACGCTCGCCGTCGGGACCGTAGGTCAGGGTCGCGTTGTGCCCCGCGGCGAGGAGGCCGCGAACGTCGTCGGCCACCGCGTCGTCGGCGCGCTCGCTGCCGATCGACCCGGTGCGCGGGCGGTCGGTGTCCTCCGGGCGTACGACGATCCGCCGACCCACCCGTGAGCGGTCCGGATGGTCGATGACGGTGGCGAGTGCGACCGGGCGACCTGCCTCGATGTCGGCCGCGATGTCGCCGAGCTCGGGGAACGTGGACCGATCGACCTTCTCGACGTACACGTCGAGGATCCCGCCGCAGGTGAGCCCGACCGCGAAGGCGTCGTCGTCGCTCACGCCGTACCTCTCGAGCAC
>DATGYO010000020.1:0-2253 GCA_035297905.1 Nocardioidaceae bacterium | reverse complement strand
GGCAGCGGAAGTTATACTGGTAGCACCGGGTCATGACGTGAACTCCTACTACGTCAAACACGGGAAGGCGGGGATCCTCTCCCTGCTCGACGAGAAGCCGGAGGGCGAGGATGCAGAACCCGCAGACGACGGAGACGAGCTTGGAGACTGGACTCCTCCAGTCGTCCACTACGACGAGCTCGGAGACGTCATCCCCTTCTGAGCTGCTGCGGCTGCTGCCGCTGTGGATGCTGATCGCGTTCCAGAAGAAGCGGCCCGGTGAGGTGTATGCCGGGACCGCCCGGGGGCGCCACCGCAAGACCGAGTCCGGCGCCGTGAAGCGCCGGCGTCAGCGCCGGGCGCTGGTCGCCCGCCGTTCCGCAACTGTGAAGGTGAGCCGATGAACCTGGATGAACTGATCGACCTGCTCAACACCGCGCAGAATCAGAACTGCGGCTACCTCGTGGCGAAGAGTCCGCATGGCACCTACACCTTCGACGTCGTGGACGTGGAGGTCGGGCTGAACACCGGCAACGTCGTCCTCCGCCTCCAGCCGGTGACCGAGTGAGCTTCCCCCGACACGAGGAGGCGAAGGTCGTCCTCGAGCACGAGCGGTACGACACCGACTACCACCTGAAGCCGCTGCTGCGGCTGGACGAGGCGGAGCGGAACCTCGCGTCCGTCGAGGCGGACCTCGGCACCGCTGCGCTGCAGCCCTACCGGGACGCCCTCGAGGCGGCCGAGGCTGACGTGGAGGAGCTGTTCCGCGAGGAGCTGACCATCGCTCAGGCGGAGACGCTGCACCGCCGGCTGGGGAAGGCGATCGTGCAGGCGAAGACCTGGCGCGGGGACTTCACCTACTACCGCGAAGGCGACGACGAGTGAACCCGCCGGGGTGGCCGGAGCCGAAGGCTCCGCGCTGCCCCTGTTCTGAATGCAGGCCCGACTCTCAGCCAGTGCCCTGAAAGGGACGACCGTGACAGCACCGAAGATCCTCATCATCGACATCGAGACCAAACCCAACGTGGCCCACGTCTGGGGCCTGTGGAAGAACGACGTCTCCCTCACCCAGCTCCGCCAGCCGGGCAGCGTCATCGCCTTCGCCGCGAAGTGGGTCGGCAAGCGGGCCGTCGAGTTCCGCTCCGACTACCACGACGGACACGCCGTCATGGTGGAGCGCGCGCACGAGCTCATGGACGAGGCGGACTTCGTCGTCCACTACAACGGCACCTCGTTCGACATGCCGTGGCTGCGGACCGAGTTCGTCCAGGCGGGGCTGCTCCCGCCCTCGCCGCACAAGGACATCGACCTCTGCTCGATCGTGAAGAAGACCTTCCGGTTCCCGAGCAACAAGCTCGCGTACGTCACCGTAGCCCTCGGCCTGTCGGGGAAGCTGGCGCACACCGGCCACCAGATGTGGGTCGACATCATGGAAGGCGACGAGGACACGCAGCGTAAGGCGTGGAACCTGATGCGCCGCTACAACAAGCAGGACGTGGTCACCACGGAGGAGCTGTTCAACCGGCTCACCCCCTGGATCCGGATCCTGCCCAACCCGGCCCTGTTCACCAACGACAGCGGCGTGCCGGAGGCGTGCGGCTGCGGCTCGAGCGACCTGCAGAAGCGCGGCTTCTTCTACACCACCGTCTCCGCCTACCAGCGGTTCCGCTGCAACGGCTGCGGGCGTTGGCTGCGGGGCGCCAAGCGTGAGCGCGGCGTCGCCCTCCGGGGCGTGTGATGGCGATCGTCCCGTTCCGGCACTCGGATGAGCGCATCCATAGGGCGCTCTCCCGCCTTTACGCCGAGTACATCCGGCCCGCCGGGTTCACTATCCACATGCACCCGGCGGTGCTGTATGACATGCGCACGGACCCCTTCATGCTCACGCGATCCGTCGGTGACCTGAGCCGGATCTGGGGTCTGCCGGTGCAGGTCGACCACCGCTTGCCTGAGCACGGCATCACGCTCCGATACGAGGTAGAGGCATGAGCGACCTCTACCGCTACGACCAGCAGCAGGTCGAGGCGCTCCTGCCGGCCGTGTTCGATGACGAGTTCGGCATCCTCGCGGCCAAGGCGGAGCAGGAGATCCGGAGCAAGGGTGACCCCGCCCACGGCGGGGGTCTCATGGCGATGGTGGCGGATATCCGCAGGGCGTGGGACTCGCTGGAGAAGTGGGACCACGAAGTCCTGGAGGCCCGGTACTACTACGGCCTGGGGTTCGCAGCCATCGCGGAGCTGGCCGGCATGGAGTCAGAGCAAGAAGCAGCAGACG
>DATGYO010000019.1:0-35347 GCA_035297905.1 Nocardioidaceae bacterium | reverse complement strand
ACGACGGCCGGATGCCCGCCCTCTACATCGGGCACGGCGCACCGCCGCTGCTGGACGACCCGGTGTGGAGCGGACAGCTCGAGGCCTGGGCAAAGGACCTCCCGCGACCCAAGGCCGTGCTCATCGTCTCCGCCCACTGGGAGTCCGCACCGGTCAGCCTCAGCGCGACCGCTTCAGGGACGCCGCTGATCTACGACTTCGGCGGGTTCGCCGCGAAGTACTACAACATGACCTACGTGACCCCCGACGCCTCGGCGCTCGCCGCCCGCGTCGCTGCGCTCATGCCCGACAACGAGCCCGTGCACCAGCACGCCAGCCGCGGCCTCGACCACGGCGCGTGGGTGCCGCTGAAGATCATGTACCCCGCCGGCGACATCCCGGTGCTCCAGATGTCCCTGCCCACCCAGGACCCGCACAAGCTGCTCGAGCTCGGCCGACGGCTCCAGCCGCTCCGCGACGAGGGGGTGCTGGTCATCGGGTCGGGCTTCCTCACCCACGGCCTGCCGTACCTCCGCGACTGGCGGATCGAGGCGGCCGCGCCGGGGTGGTCGAAGGAGTTCGACGCCTGGGCGGGCGAGGCGCTCGCGCGTGGGGACGTCGACGAGCTCGCGGCCTACCGCGACAAGGCGCCTGGCATGCCCTACGCCCACCCGACCGTCGAGCACTTCACGCCGCTGTTCATCACCCTCGGCGCAGCCACCACCTCCGACGTACCCGGTGAGCAGCGGATCGACGGCTACTGGATGGGCCTCTCCAAGCGCTCGCTCCAGGTCGCCTGAGGAGCGTATGGCCGCCCGCCCCTGCGGCAGCAAATGGGCAGAAGGGACACTTCTGGCCGCCCGGAACGTGCCATATTTGCCCACTTGCCTGGGCCGCTTCCCTTAGCTCGCGCCCCATCGGCGCAGGAGGCGCGTCCTGCCGCATGGGGTGAAGAGCGACTCCCGCAAGGCGTCGAGCCACGGGTCGAGCCGTCGCGGGTCGTGAGCGCGCCCAAGGGTGGCGTCCGCCTCGCGCAGCATCACGTGGCTGCGGCCGAGCAGGTCCCCCGACGTGTAGCCGCGCCTCGTCCAGCCGGTGTTGGCCAGTCCCCGCTCGCGGGTGAGGTCCTTGACGTGGGTACGACGGTCTCGGTGCACGGCCCCGTCGTACTCGTGGAGCGTCTTGGTCCCCCGCAACCACAGGTCGCCCCGGGCCACGAAAACGCCCCGGTCGTCGTACACCTCGAACTGCGGCTCGACCGGCACCTCGCACAGCACGTGCAACATCCGCAGGAGGCTCTCCCACGGCGACTCAGAACGTGCGTCCGCCATCGGCAAAGCCGCACGCAGAGCCGGTGCACCTCGACGCCGGGGTGCAGCGACCTCGGCGATCTCCCCGGGCGAGCAGCGTGCGGACCGCAGGGCCGAGTCGACAAGGATCACCAGGTCGAGCAGACCCAGGTCACGAGCGCACGCCAGGAGCACCTCTGGCAGCGGTGCCACACGAACGCCTTCGACGAGCACCGGTGTCATCGAAACCGTCAGCCGTGCCACCCGAAGCCCCTTCCGCCGAGGTCGCTCCACTCCCTTGGGAAGGCAGAGGCTGACGGGAAGCGCTTCGGGCAGCGGGGGAAGCCAGAGGCCATGGACCTCGGCCGCAGTCAGGTGGGTGAAACACGCCGCCGGCAGGAGGATCCGCTGCCAGGCACGCAGATCCGCCAGCCGCTCGCGCCTGCCTCGAGCCGCCCCGTCTCCGTCTCGAGCCACCCCGACCGGGGCCGCTACGGAGCCGCCTGCCTCGGCCGACTGGCGACGATGCAGGCCGTGCCCGACCTGCCGCCACCCTCGCCCTCGTCGCCGCCCGACGACCACCTCGACCTCGTCCATGGCTGGAGACTGCCGCGACGACGGCGCGTTGACGTGACCAGGCCGCGCACCTGTGGAAAGGACCCAGTCGGAGAGCCCTGGGGAGGAACAACAAGTGGGCAGAAACGACGGATTCTGAGCTGTCGGACCTGTCGTCTCTGCCCACTTGCGGGGGGAATTCGAACCCCGGCCTACCGGATGCCGGTCTTGCGCATGATCGCCAACGACTTCAGCGTGGTCCTGGCGTACTTGTCGTAGGACTGGCCGGCAGGCACACCCATGACCTGCTTCTTGACCACGGCGAGATTCTGCACGTCGGTGTACTTCAGCAGGCCGTTGTCCCCGTGCCGCGCACCCACACCCGACTGCTTGACGCCACCCGACGGCGTGCCCTTCGAGGCGTAGGCCGCCGCGAACCCCTCGTTGACGTTCACGTTGCCGGCCTGAAGCTGCCTGGCGACGTCGGTGGCTCGCCGGAGGTCGCTCCCCCAAACGCTCGCGTTCAGCCCGTAGTCGGTGTCGTTCGCGAGCGCGATCGCCTCCGACAGAGTGCGGTAGGGGTGCAGCGCGACAACCGGCCCGAAGGTCTCGCACGAACCGGTGGTCATCTCCTTGGTGACCCCGGTCAGCACGGTCGGCTCGTAGAACGCCGGCCCGATGTCCGGCCGCGCCCGGCCGCCGGTCAGCACCGTGGCGCCCTTGGCCCGGGCGTCCTCGACGTGGGAGGCGACCCGGTCCTTGTGGTCGACCGAGATCAGCGACCCCATCTCGGGCTCGAAGTCGTACGACGCCCCGAGCCTGATCGACCGGGCGGCCGCGACGAACCGCCGTGCGAACTCCTCGAACATCTGCTCGTGCACGTAGATCCGCTCGATGTGCATGCACACCTGGCCGGTGTTGCGGAAGACACCGTCGATCGCGCCAGGGATCGCCTCGTCGAGGTTGGCGTCGTCCATCACGATCATCGGGTTGTGGCCGCCCAGCTCGAGCGTGCAGCCGATCAGGTTCTCGCCGGCGCGCTGACCGATGAACCGACCGGTCGCCGTGGACCCCGTGAACATCACGAAGTTGGCGTTGTCGATGACCGGCGGACCCGCCACCGGCCCCTCGCCGCACACCACCTGGAACAGCCCCCGCGGAAGACCTGCCTCGTAGAGCAGCGAGACCCCGAACAGCGGCGAGAGAGCGGTCTTGTTGTCGGGCTTGAGCACGATGCCGTTGCCCGCCATCAACGCGGGTACGGCGTCGGACAGGCCCGTCGCGAACGGGAAGTTCCAGGGCGCGATGATGCCGACGACGCCCTTGGGCTGGCGGATCTCCGTCGAGGTCGTGACGATCGGCACCGGGCCGCCGCGCCTCACCGGCTTGAGCAGCTTCGGTGCGCGCTTGAGGTAGTGGCTGATCACCATCGGAACGTCGCAGGTCTCCTCGAAGGCCATCCGCCGCGACTTGCCGCTCTCCGCCTGGATCAGGTCGACGATGGTGTCGTTGTGCTCGAGCAGCAGCGAGTGGAACCTCTTGAAGACCTGCATCCGCCTCGCCACCGGCCAGGACGCCCACTCGGCCTGTGCACGCCGTGCCTCGGCGAAGGCATCCGCGATGTCCGAGGCGCTCGACTGCGGCAGCGCCGTGATGACCTCGCCGGTGTAGACCTCGGTCATCTTGTAGGTGTCACCGCCCGATGACGCGACGAGGTTCGTCAGCCGCGAGAGCAGCTCGTCGTCGATGCTCGCGGGCAGGCTCATGCGGTGGGCTCCTTGTCAGCGCTGCGCTGCTTCTCGGCTCCGGGCGCGCTCTGGGCGACGCGGTTCTCGTACTCCTGCCGAGCCGGCGAGGCGATCGCGTCGAGCGCGGCACGCTCACCGCCGAGCACCCGGTTGAGCCACTCCCCCACCCGTTGGGGAACGAGCGCTCCCGTCTTCATCGCCAGGCTCATGCTCTTGGGGACGTAGACGTTCGGCTTGGGGAACTTCAGGGCGTCGACGACCGCGGCCGCGACGTCCTCCGGCGTGACCGGGTGGACGCCCTTGTTGTCCTTCATGCCCTTGGAGAGCTCGGTGCGCACGATCGCCGGGTGCACCGCGGTGATGTCGATCGGGGTCCGGTCGGCCGTGAACTCGATGTGCAGCGCGTTGGAGAACCCTGAGACCGCGTGCTTCGTGCCGGTGTACGTCGCACCACCCGCGACGGGCACGCGGCCCGCGGCCGAGGAGATGTTGACGATGTGACCCCCGGCGCCGCGGGCCTTCATCCGACGTACGGCCTCCTTCGTCCCGTGGATCACGGCCAGGAGGTTCACGGCAACCTGGGCGTGGGTGGTGGCGTGCGACTCGTCCTCGATCCTGGCGAGCGGCATGATGCCGGCGTTGTTGACGAGTACGTCGATCGGCCCGAGCTCCCTCTCGACCTGGTCGAGGAAGGTCGTGAAGCCGGCGTGGTCGGTGACGTCGAGCGCCATGCCCACCGCCTTGCCGCCGACCCTCGACGCGGTCTCCTTGGCCAGCGTCTCGTCGAGGTCTCCGATCGCGACGACGGCCCCTTCCTGCGCGAGCTGCATCGCCGTGGCGGCGCCGATCCCGCGGCCGCCGCCGGTGATGACGACGACCTTGTCGGCAAGGGATCGTGGTTTACGGGCCATGGGTACTCCTCGAGTCGCTGTGCCGCGGGCCACCCGCCGCACAATGTAACGCGTTCTAGTTTCTGGGTACAGGTGTCTCAGGCAGAGGTCATCAGCTCGGCACAGCGCTCGCCGATCATCATCGCGGGGGCGTTGGTGTTCCCACCCGTGATGCTCGGCATGATCGAGGCGTCCGCGACGCGAAGCCCGTCGACGCCGCGCACCCGGAGCTCAGGGTCGACGACGGCGTGGTTGTCGACCCCCATCCGGCAGCTGCCCACCGGGTGGTAGACCGTCGTGGCGCGGTTGGGCAGCTCACGTGCGAGCGAGGCGTCGTCGGGGAAGTCCCGCCCCGGGTTGAGCTCCGCGCTGACACCGGCGGCGACCAACCGGTTCGCCATCGTCTCCCGGACCAGCTTCATGCCCTCGAGCAGCAGGTCCCGGTCAGCCTTCTCGGACAGGTAGCCGGGGTCGATCAGGGGCGCGGCCGCCGGGTCGGCCGACGCGAGCCGGAGCACGCCCCGGCTCTTGGGGTAGATCAGCGTCGGCATGATCGTCAGCGCCGGCGCTGGGTCGACCTTGTGCCGGACCGGTGCGTCCTGGTTCGGGAACGGGTAGGACCACGGGAGGGCATGGATCTGGATGTCCGGCACGTCCCCGCCCCGCGAGGAGTGCACGAAGCCGACCGCCTCGAACACCGTGCGCCCCATCCAGCTGTTGCCACGCAGCGCCTCCTGCACCATGCCTCGCGCGAAGTACGTCGCCGAGCCCTTGTTGCGGGCGCCCTTCATGACATAGGTCATCGGCACGAACATGTGGTCGTGCAGGTTCTCCCCGACCGGCAGGTCGGCGCGGACGTCGATGCCGTGCTCGCGTAGATGCGGCGCGGGCCCGATGCCCGAGAGCATCAGCACCTGGGGCGAGCCGAAGGCGCCGGCGGAGACGACGACCTCCCGGTCCGCCCGGATGACGCGCCTGCCGCCCTTGCCGAGGACCTCCACGCCCACCGCGCGCGATCCCTCGATGACGACGCGGCTCACCGTCGCACCGGTCTCCACCCGGAGGTTCGGGAGCGCGTGGCCGTCTAGGTAGGCCACCGAAGAGCTGTACCGCAGGCCCTGATGAGCGCTCTGCTGGAAGATGCTGACACCTTCCTGGGACTTGCCGTTGTAGTCCTCGATCTTGGGCACACCGGAGGTGTCGCTCAGCGCCTCCATGAACTCGAGCGTCGCCGGGGTGAGGTCCTCCTGTCGGGTCACCTTGACCGGGCCGTCGGCACCTCGCAGGTCGTCGGCCCCACCCTCCCAGCTCTCCAGCCGCTTGAAGCTCGGTAGCACGTCGTCGAAGCCCCAGCCGGCGTTGCCCTCTGCCGCCCAGTCGTCATAGTTCTTGGCGTTCCCGCGGACGAACAGCATGCCGTTGACCGAGCTCGAGCCACCGAGGACCTTGCCGCGGGTCTGCGGGATCCTGCGCCCGAGAGCGTGCTCCTGCGGGGTGGTGTAGAAGCCCCAGTCCAGGCGCTTCTTCAGCTGCGGGACGTTGTGGAAGACCGCGATCATGCCCGGCTTCCGCACGAACCGGGTAGCGTCGACCGGCCCTGCCTCGAGCAGCACGACGCTGGCCCCGGTCTCGGCGAGCCGGCGGGCCACGATGCATCCGGCACTGCCCGCGCCGATCACGACGTAGTCGGCAGAGTACCCAGCGCCCATCACGGAACCTCGATCGCTCACGACGGCCGGGCGGGTGAGCCCGGATCGTGAGGAACTGTAACGCGTTCTAGTTCTGGCGTACAGGGTTCGGCCAACGGGGCTTCCCTTGTCGTCGACGAGGGATGAAAGGATCAGACCGTGAACATCCTCTCGATCCAGTCCCTCGTCGCGTACGGTCACGCCGGCAACAGCGCCGCGATGTTCCCCCTGCAGCGCCTCGGCTTCGACGTCTGGCCGGTGGTCACGGTCCACTTCTCGAACCACACCGGGTACGGCGCCGCCAGAGGCCCCCTGTTGCGGGCCGAGGACATCGCGGAGGTCATCGCCGGCGTCGAGGACCGGGGAGCTCTCGACCGGTGCGACGCCGTGCTCTCCGGGTACCAGGGAGCCGAGCAGGTCGGGGCCGTCATCCTCGACACGGTTCGCAACGTGAAGGAGCGCAACCCCGAGGCGATCTACTTCTGCGACCCGGTGATGGGCGACGTGGGCCGCGGCTTCTTCGTGCGACCGGGCATTCCGGAGTTCATGCGCGACCAGGTGGTCCCCGCCGCGGACGTGATCACGCCGAACCAGTTCGAGCTGGGCTTCCTGGCCGGCCGGGAGACGTCAAAGTCACCCGCCGAGGTCGTCGAGGCGGCTCAGGCCGTGCGGGCCACGGGGCCCGAGACCGTCCTGGTCACCAGCGTCATCACCGAGGAGACCCCCGAGGACAGCCTCGACATGGTCGCTGTCTCCGGGGAGGGAGCGTTCCTGGTCCGCACCCCGCGGCTGCCGATCAACCCGCCCGGCGCCGGCGACCTGACCGCAGCCGTCTTCCTGGCCAATGTGCTCGGTCGACACGACCTGCAGACTGCGCTCGCCCGCACCGCGTCGTCCGTGTTCGCGGTCATGGAGGGCACGGCTGAGGCAGGCACCAAGGAGATGCGGATCGTCGCGAGCCAGGACGCCCTCGCATCTCCCGCCATGCAGTTCCAGGTGACCCCGCTGGTCACCGCGTAGGTCACGCCTTGGGGCGGCACCTCGCGGAGTCGCGGTAGATCACCTTGTCGCCGCGGAGCGAGAATGCCCGGACGGAGCTGTTGTTCTTGTCCCGGGTCTCGACCAGCTCGTTCTTCGGGTCGACCCTGATCCGCAGGCAGTACAGACCGTCGCCGACCCACCTGGGCAGCTTGAGCGCCTGGCCGGCGAGGTAGGACTGGTAGACGTCGACCCAGCCGACCGAGATGCCCTGCGGCGAGTAGCGCGAGCAGGCGCCGTAGTGCTCGGCGTACCGGAAGGTGCCGAACGCCGCGGGCACTCGCTCGCTGTCACGCAGGCAGAAGCTCATCTTCCGCTGCGCGACGATGGTCCGCTCGGGCCGGCTGGGCCGGAAGATCGTGTAACGCGACGCCGCCTCGAAGTGCCAGTGGTCGTGGTACGGGTGGAAGACCATGCATCCGGCCGAGCGCCGCGCCACCTGCGTGTCGCGCTTCAAGGCGTAGCGGCCGTTCCCGTCGACGTCGCGGTACAAGACCTGGCTGGCGTGGTGCTTCCCCTCGGGGCAGTCCTGCTGGCCGTCTGGCCGCACCTCGACCGGACCGTCCCCGACGTTGCCGAGGCCCGACTCGAAGCGGAGCTTCCGCGTGGTGCCGTTCCGAGAGATGTGGAGATCCTGGGCGCGCATCGCGACGAGGTCCGGCATGAGCAGCGGCGTCGGAGCCGGTGCGGCAGTGGCAGCCGCGGCGGGCACCATCGACGGGCCGCCCCATGGGCTGAGCACGCCTGCGACCAGCACGGCGAGCCCGCTGGCGATCACGGTCTTCTTCGGTCGGTTCCAGCGGTGCGCCACGATTGTCCCCGTTCTCCTGTGACGGTCGTGAACGCACCTTATGCGCAAGTCTTGACCAGAGGGAACCATCCGCGCCGCCCGCCGCAGGACCCGGCGTGCCGGAATGGGAGCCGAGGTTGGAGCCGGCCAGGGGACTCGAACCCCTAACCCCCTAATTACAAGTTAGGTGCGCTGCCAGTTGCGCCAGGCCGGCCTGCGCCCGAGCGTCGGGCACGAACGCCAATGGTAGACGGATGCATGCCCACGACGGTGCCGGGTACCTCGAGGTACCAACCAAGGAGGAGATCTCATGGGCATGGACGACAAGATGAAGCACTCCGCCGAGAGCGGCCTGGGCAAGGCCAAGGAAGGCCTCGGCAAGGCGACCGACGACGAGTCCCTCGAGACCGAGGGCAAGAAGGACCAGAGCAAGTCGGACCTCAAGCAGGCCGGCGAGAAGGTCAAGGACGCGTTCAACAAGTAACCGGTTCTCACAGCGCGGCGGGGCGGTCTTCCACGGGCCGCCCCGCCGTCATGTCTGCGCCCGATCGGCTCAGGCGGCCAGGAACTCCGACACCGACCGCCGGATCCCCGCGGCGTCGAGGCCGTGCGCGACGATGTGGTCGGCGGGGGTGCCGTACCTGCGAAGCTCCTCGCGTCCCACTCCCAGCGCCAGCAGCCGATGCGGTACGTCGACCAGCGCCTCGTCCACGCACCGGGAGGACGTGCCGGCCAGGTAGGGCTCGACCAGGACGACCTCCGGCGTACCCAGCACCGCCCGCAGGCTCCTCGTGTCGAAGGGCCGGACCGTGTTCGCATACAGCACGGTGACGTCGAGGTCGCCCACCGCATCGAGCACCGGGTCGAGCATTGGCCCCACGGCCACGACGGTGGCCCCCTGTCCCCTGCGGACCAGGTGGAACCGGCCAGGCCTGACCGGGAAGGCCTCGCGATTCTGCTGGGCCACCACGCGTACGTAGTCCCGGCCGGAGCCGGCCACCGCGAGCCGCATCGCCTCCTCCACCTCGTCGGCGTGCCCCGGGGTGTGGATAGTCCAACCCGGCAGGGAGTCCATGAGCGCGACGTCACCGGGCACCTGATGGGTGCGCCCGCCGCCGGTGTTGTCGTAGGACCCGCCGGAGCCGACGAGCACCCCGCCGACGTCCTGGTGGTTGAACCCGAGCTTGATCTGCTCGAAGCCCCGCTCGACGAGGAACGACCCGAAGGTGTGCACGACGGGGCGCAGACCGGTGAGGGCGAGGCCCGCTCCGACGTTGACGAGCAGCTGCTCGCGGATGCCGACGTTGATCACCCGCTCGGGGTGCCGCTGCTCGACCTCCCCGAAGTACTGGCCGGAGATCTCGGCGTAGACCAGCGCGACGGAGAGGTCGTCCTCGACGAGCTCCGCTGCTGTTGCGGCGAAGGTTGCCCGGGGGTCGCGGCTCATCACGCCTTCTCCTCGACGTACGCGACGACGGCCGACGGCTTGCCTGTCGCCGACTCCGGCTGCGGCCGGCTCAGTGCCAGGCGAAGCTGCGCGTGATCTCGGCCGTCGACTCCCACCGCGTGCCACCCCTCCGTCGCGAACCGTTCCTCGATCCTTCCGGGCACGGCGTAGCTCGACGAACGGTTGTCGATGGCGACGACGGTGAGCGCCCCCAGGTCCAACGCTGCTGCAAGCTCGATTGCCTCATGGTTGCTCCCTTCGTCCAGCTCTGCGTCTCCGACCAGCACGACCACGCGCGAGTCGATTCCTTGCGCCCTGAGTCCCAGGGCGGTTCCCACGGCGAGCGGCAGGCCGTGGCCCAGCGATCCGCTCGAGATCTCCACACCCGGCACGAGCGTGCGGTCGGGGTGGTGGCCGAGTGGCGAGTCGTACGACGCCCAGTCGGCGAGCCACGTCACCGGGAAGAAGCCCTTGGCGGCGAGCGTGGCGTAGTAGGCCATCGGGCCGTGACCCTTCGACAGCAGGAACCGGTCCCGGGCCGGGTGGTCCACGGTCTCCGGGGAGACGTCGAGAACCGAGTCGTAGAGCACCCAGATGACGTCCAGGGTCGACGTTGCGGCGGTCGAGTGCTTCTCGTCGCCCGTCATCGACGACATCAGGCGCCCGAGGTCGGCGTACGTGTATTCGGGCCACCTGTCGGCGGCCACGAGAGCTTCGGCAGTTGTCATGCGGAAGAGCATGTAAGTTCAAGTTGACTTGAAGTCAAGAGCTAGGCTGCCGGGTGTGACGAGACATGTCGCCAACCTCACGATCGGCCAGCTCTCAGAGCGGTCCGGAGTGGCTACCTCCGCCCTCCGGTACTACGAGGAACGTGGTCTGATCAGCTCCGAGCGCACCGCCGGGAACCAGCGCAGGTACCGCCAGGCCATGCTCCGGCGTGTGGCATTCATCCGGTCCGCCCAGCGGGTGGGCCTCTCCCTCGAGGAGATCGAGGAGGCGCTCTCCACGCTCCCGGAGGGCAGGACCCCGACCAAGGCCGACTGGGCCCGGCTCTCCCGCAGCTGGCGCCCGCGCATCGACGAGCAGATCGAGAGGCTCGTCCGGCTGCGCGACAAGCTCGACGGATGCATCGGCTGCGGCTGCCTGAGCCTGCGCACCTGCGCCTTGAACAACCCCTCCGACGAGGTCGCTCCGCGCGGTCCCGGGGCGGTCTTCCTGGAGCCGTCGGGAACCCCTCCCGGCTAGGGTGGGGCCCATGCCTCTGCGCATCGTGGCCACGCAGCCGAACCCCGCCCTCGTCACGCTGCCGTGGGACCTCCCGCTGGAGGAGTGGACCGAGAAGTACGTCGTCCCGCTCCCCCGAGGCCTCTCGCGGCACGTCGTACGCATCGTGCGTCTCGGATCCGACGTCTACGCGGTCAAGGAGACCCGGGAGCCCATCGCGTTCCGGGAGTACCGCATGCTGCGCGACCTGCGCAGGCTCGACCTACCCACCGTGGAGCCGGTAGCCGTCGTCACCGGCCGCGTGGGCGACGACGACGAGGAGATCGAGCCGGTCCTGGTCACGCGGCACCTGACCTACTCGTTGCCCTACCGGTCGCTGTTCTCGCACGGGCTGCGCGCGGACAGTCTCCCCAAGCTGATCGACGCCCTCGCCGTCCTGCTCGTGCGTCTGCATCTAGCCGGGTTCTTCTGGGGCGACGTGTCGCTGTCCAACGTGCTTTTCCGCCGCAGCGCCGGCGAGTTCACGGCCTACCTGGTGGACGCCGAGACGGGTGAGCTGCACCCCGAGCTGTCCCGCGGCCAGCGCGCCCACGACCTCGAGGTGGCCTACGGCAACCTGTTCGGCGAGCTCCTCGACCTGCAGGCGGGCGGCCTCCTCGACGAGGAGGTCGACGCACACGCGATCGTCGACCGGGTCGAGCAGCGCTACGCGGCGTTGTGGGACGAGCTGACGGGCATCGAGGAGTTCGACGTCAGCGACATGTGGCGCATCGAGCAACGGGTGGAGCGGCTCAACAAGCTCGGCTTCGACGTCGAGGAGCTCGACATCGTCACCGACTGGTCCGGCTCGACCGTTCGCCTGCAGCCGAAGGTCGTCGAGGCCGGTCACCACAGCCGGGAGCTGCAGAGCCTCACCGGCCTCGACGTCGAGGACAACCAGGCCAGGCGGCTGCTCAACGACCTCGCAGCGTTCACCGCCTACTACGACCTCGGAGCCGAGGACCGGGCGCTGGTGGCACACCGCTGGTTGACGACCGTGTACGAGCCGATCATGGCGCTGGTGCCGCGCGAGATGCGGGGCAAGCTCGAGCCGGCCGAGATCTTCCACGAGATCCTCGAGCACCGCTGGTTCCTGTCGGAGCAGGCGGGCCACGAGATCGACCTCATGGTGACCGCCCGCTCCTACATCGACAACGTCCTCTCGAAGCGGCCCTACGAGGTGATCACGGCCAGCGACGACCCGAACGTGCTCATGCCGACGCCGCCGGTCGAGTGACCTGGCCGGGCCCTGCGCGTCAGACCCGCTCGGGCTTGCAGAGCCGGCACGCCGTGAGGCCCGGCGCGTCCGGGCCCGCCGGCCGCAGGTCGTCGCGTTGTGCGATGAGGGAGCAGTCGGCGCGGTGCACGGTGGTGCCTCCGCCGGCCACGACCAGCACCGCGCCCGCATCACGCTCGGCCGCCGGCACCGGCGCGCCGCTGCCGCTCGAGGTGGCTGCGCTGCGCGACACGACGTCGGCGAGGACCAGCAGTGTGTCCGAGAGCCGCTTCGCGGAGTCGCGCTGGTCGGCTGCGATCCGCGCCAGCCAGGCACCGAAGTAGAGGAACCCTCCGCAGAACGTGAGGCCGAGCCCCAGCAGGCCGCCGGAGACCAGGTAGGACAGCTGGTCGTAGGCGTACGGCGTGTGGGCGGCGCCGTACCACCCCAGGATGATCACGACGAGGCCGAGCGGCAGCAGCACTGCGCCCGCCACGAACAGGACGACCTGGAGGATCCGGTAGCCGTTGTTCCTCAGCGGCGCGGCGCCTCCTGAGGAGTGCGTCCGGGCCTGGGCCCGGGGCATCACGTGGCCGGTGGAGGTGGTGGTCTGGACGGTCACAGGTATCAGGCCCTTCTCAGGTCGGGGACGCCGGTCTCGAGGCCGTGCGAGCAGCTGCCCGCCCCGCCGAGCACGAGACCACCGACCTTCTGCAGCCACCAGCCGACGCCGGCAGCGATGATGAAGCCGCCGACCATCAGCGCGCCGGGGATGCTGGCGAGCGGAGGGAGGCCGGCGGACATGGGTTTCGCGGCGAGGGCGCCGACGTCGCCGCCTGCTGCGCTGCCCTGGCCGACCGGCGGAGCCGCGGCACCCGCGGTCCCGGACACGGCACCAGCCGTGCCGCTCGTGCCACCTGCGCCGCTGACCGGCGGAGCACCCGCCCCGGCGAGCTGACTCGGGTCGACCGACGGCAGGTCGAACTCCATCTTCGGCACGGTGCTGCTCTCGGCTGCTGCGTTCCCGGCGGTGATCACGAGCTTCGGCGACAACAGGGTGGCCGCCTGGATGACGCTCTTGAGCTTCCCTGCCTGGTCAGGGATCGCGCCGACGACCTTGTCGAACGGGATCCCGTCGAGCTTCGAGCGCAGGGTGTGGGTGTCGATGGTGACCTGCAGGCCCTGGAACGTGGCCTCGCTGTTGTCACCCTGTGCGCTGCGGTCCGGCTTGGGCAGCGCCAGCGCGACGCCGAGCTGCTCGAGGGCCTTCCCCGCCTGGTCGGGCAGGCCCGGGAGGTCCGCCTTCTTGTCCGTGAGCTGAACGCCGTCGCGGCCCACGGTGATCGGCTTGCCCGCGAGCTCGAGGCCGGTGACCTTCGAGATGCCGGAGGCGGTGGGCCTCCTGCCGTCGGCGGTCGTCCTGGTCGTGACCGTGATCGAGTCGGCGGTGATGATTCCGCCCAGGATCGACACGTTGGTCAGCTTGCTCGTGGCCACCGCCTGGACCGTGTTGCCGACCGTCTCGGTGTGAGAGTCGCTGACCATCCCGTCGACATCGACGAGGGCAGCAAGCTCGGGTGGCAGGTCCGGGGCGCTGGGGCTGGGGCTCGGTGAGTCGGCAGCGGCCGCACGGTCTTTGCCGGTGATCGCCGCACCCAGGGAGCCGAGGGCGTCGGCCGGTGCGGGTGGGCTGGGGACGCCAGGGGCACCCGGAACGCCCGGCGCCCCACCGCCCTGCTGGTCCTTGTCGGAGACGTCGTGGTTGCTGGACCAGCCCACGGTCGACCGGACCCCCTTCGGCGAGGAGCTGGTGCGCATCAGCGAACCCGGGAAGGGCTCGTCGGACTGCTGGCCCTGGTCGCCGGGCGTCTCGGAGTTGACCTGGACCGGGTAGCCGTCCTTGCACAGCCCGGTCTGCCCGAGGCCGAGCTGCTCGACGAACGTCTTGCAACCCTCCCCGACCGGGTCGCCGGGCCACAGCCAGCTCGCCACGCCCTTGCCGGTCGGCCCGCTGGCCGCCTCGGCTTTGGTGTAGGCAAGGTCGAGCTCTGCCTGCGGCGACGCCGGCACCGGGATGGTCGGCTCGTAGATCTCGATCTTGACCGGCGTCGCGGTGGCCTCGGTCGAGTAGCCGCCGAAGGCGGGTTCGGCGTACGCGGCCGGGATCGGCGCAGCGGTCCCTGCCAGACCAGCGGCCAGACAGGCCAGGACGATACGTCTCATGCTGCTCCTCCAAGGATGACGTCGGACATCTTCGCGTTGATCTCGTCGGGCTCGCCGGTGGCGACGATGCGGCCGCCGGTCATCACTGCTGCGTAGTCGGAGACCCTGAGCGCCGTACGCGCGAACTGCTCGACGACGAGGATCGAGACGCCGGTCTCCGCGATCTGGGCGACCGTGTCGTAGAGCTCCTCGACGATGAGCGGCGCGAGCCCCATCGACAGCTCGTCGAGCATCAGGAGGGCGGGGTCGGAGGCGAGTGCCCGCGACAGCGCCAGCATCTGCTGCTCACCGCCGGACATGGTGCCGGCGAGCTGGTGACGGCGCTGGTCGAGCCGGGGGAAGTAGGCGTAGGCAGTCTCGAGCACCTTGTCGGCCGGGACTCCGGCGTACGACACGAGCTTGAGGTTCTCCTCGACCGTGAGGTTGGGGAAGACGCTGCGCCCCTCGGGGATCGTGCAGAGACCGTTGCGGGCGAGCTCCTCGGTGCTCGCGCCCTCGACGCTGACACCGGCCATGTGGATGTCGCCGCTGGTCGGCTTCATCTGGCCGCTGATGACCTTGAGCAGCGTGCTCTTGCCGGCGCCGTTGGGACCGAGCAGCGCGACCACCGCCCCCCGGGGAAGCACGAGGTCGACCCCGCGCAGCACCTCGATCCGGCCGTACGCCGCGTGGAGGTCCATGACCTCGAGGATCGGAATGCCCATGGTCATCGCACCGCCGGGATCTCGGTCGTGACGGGGTCGAGCACTGTCGTCTCGTCCACCGCCGAGGGGTGGTCCTCCTCGTCGGCCTGCCCGAGGTAGGCCTCCTGGACCCGGCGGTTCGCGCGGATCTCCGCCGGGGTCCCGGAGGCGATGATGTGGCCGAAGTCGAGCACGTGGATCTCGTCGCACACGGTCATCACGAGGTCCATGTCGTGCTCGACCATGAGCACCGCACGGCCTTCTGCGGCGAGCTCGCGGAGCAGGTCGCCGAAGTCGTCGGTCTCGCTCTCGTCGAGGCCGGACGAGGGCTCGTCGAGGAGCAGGAGCTTCGGCTCGCCGGCCAGGGCTCGGGCCAGCTCGAGCAGGCGTGCGGTGCCGGTGGGGATCGAGTCGGCCCGCTCGGCGGCGTACTCGGCGATGCCCACGCGCTCGAGCAGCGAGTCGACGCTGCTGGTGGGCGTGCGCTGCAGAAGTCCGCGCAGGCCGTAGTGGATGTCGAGTGCCACGCGCACGTTGTCGCGGACGGTCAGGGAGCCGAACGCCTCGAGCCGCTGGAAGGTCCGCGCCATGCCTCGCTTCGCGCGCCGGTGCGGCTGCATGGAGGTGATGTCCTTGCCCTCGTAGCGGACGTGGCCGCTGGTCGGCTTCTGCAGCCCGGTGATCACGTTGAAGCACGTGGTCTTGCCGGCCCCGTTTGGTCCGATCAGACCGGTGACCCGGCCGGCGTCGAGGGCGAACCGTGCCTCGTTCACAGCGGTGACACCGCCGAACTGGACGACGACGTCGTCAACCTCGAGAAGCGCCATGCCCAGCCACCTCCTCAGTGGCGACCACCTGGGTCTCGTCCATGAGACGGTCCGTCCAGGTGGGGCCGTCGTCGTGCCTGTGCTTGCCGATCTGGCCCTCCTCGCCTCGGTTCAGCAGCCCGGGGAGGGGCAGCGAGGGCAGCGCCGGCATCCGGTCCGTCACGGCCGGCCACAACCGGTCCTGGAGCTTGCGCCCGAGAGCGAAGAGCAGGTTGGCCAGGCCGTTGGGGTCGCGGCCCAGTGCGACCGCGCCGAAGCCGATCACCACGAAAGCGAGTCCGGCGAGCCTGGGGTAGTTGCTCTGCAGGACCGGCAGCATCATCAAGAACACGCCGCCGATCCCCGCCCCCGTCACGGAGGTCACGCCGCAGACGACCGCGATCAGCAGCAGCGGCAGGCTCGCGAAGAGCTGGAAGTCGGTCGCCGAGATCGTCTGGCGCAGCCCCGCGAAGAGTGCACCCGCCAGGCCTGCCATGCCGGCCGAGAGTCCGAACAGCGCGACCCGGAACCACCGCATGTTCAGGCCCAGCGTGCCGCAGGCGGCCGGGCTGTCCCGCATCGCGATGAGGATCCGTCCCAGGCGTCCACGACGCAGCTGGAGCAGGCCGACCGCCATCGCGACGAAGAAGATCGTCATGATCAGCACGTAGGTACCACCGTCGCTGACCGTGATGCCCAGCAGCGACAGCCGCTCGGCCGGCATGCTGCCGTTGAACCCGAACGCGAACGACGCCTGGAAGACCAGCTTGTCCATGAGCACGCCGAAGGCCAGAGTGCTCAGGGCGAGGTAGAGCCCGGTGAGGCGCAGCACCGGCAGCGCGACGAGCGCACCGACCGCCCCCGCGATCAGCGCGGCGAGGAAGAGCCCGAGGAGGTTGGGCGAGTCCAGCTTGGCCCAGGCAAGCGCACCCACCCCTGCGAAGGTGAACTGCGCGAGCGACACGTGGCCGCCGTAGCCGGTGAGCAGGACCAGGGAGAGCATCACCATCGCGTACGTCGCCGCGGTGCCGGCGAGCAGCACGTCGGACGACGACAGTGACAGGGTCAGCAGCGCGACGAGCACGACCACGGCAGCCCCGACGACGAGCGAGCGGCGCACCTGCGGCAGGGGCGCCGACACGATGCCCTTGACCTGTCCCACGCGCAGCTGCGCCTGCGGCATCAAGATGATCACCGCGAAGAGGAACAGGGTCGGGATCACCGCGCGCATGCCCGACAGGTCGCCGCTGCTCGGGAGGTACGCCACGGCGTAGGACTGGAGGATGCCCAGGGTCATCGCGCCGGCGAACGTGAGCGGCAGGCTCTTGAGCCGTCCGAGCATCGCCGCTGCATAGGCGTTGATCACCAGCAGCGTGAGGTCGTAGTAGTCCAGGCCGATCACCGGGGTGAGCAGGATGCCCGCGAGGGCTGCCAGGGACGTGCCGATGGCCCACGCCAGCGCCGCCACGACACCGGGCTGCCCGCCGTACAGCTTGAGGAGCTCGGGGTTGTCGACCGAGGCGCGCATCGCCGTGCCGACGCGGGTCCGGTTGAGCAGCAGGAACAGGCCGGCCGCGACCATCGCGGACAAGAAGATGGTCAGCAGCTGGTGGTAGGTGACGAACACCGAGCCGATCGCGAAGCCCGCCTGGTTGAAGAACTGCGGGACGCTGCGGGCGGCCGGAGGCCAGATCTGCTGGGCGAGACCGATCAGACCGACGAACAGGCCGACCGTGACGACCAGCGACACGCTGACCGGTGCGTCGCCGAGGCCGCGAGTGACGAACCTCTGCACGAACAGGCCGACCAGCGGCGCCACCACGAGCAGGACCAGTCCCAGGGAGATCCAGGCCGGGATGTGCTGGCGCTGGCTGAAGTCCCAGTAGACGAAGGCCATCACCATGCCGAACGCACCGTGCGCGACGTTGAAGATCCTCGTCGTGCTGTAGGTCAGCACCAGGCCGCTGGCCGCGATGGCGTAGGCGGCGCCGGTGAAGATGCCGAGGACCGTGAAGGACAGCAGGCTGCTCATGGGTCAGCTCGCGTTCGTCACGCCGCTGCAGGTGTACTTCGTCGACCCCTCGGGGACCCACTTGCCGCTCTTCAGCGTGATCCACCGCCAGCAGTCGCCGGTCTCCTTCGAGCCCACGTGCTGGGGGCTGTGCAGGCCGTTGCTGGTCCAGTTGTCGACCTGCTTGACCGACTGCACGAGGCTCTCGCGGCTGAGCCGGCCGCCGAGGGCTATCGACCGCTCGACGAAGAGCCGGGCCGCCGACCAGGAGAAGACACCGAAGAAGGTCGGGGTCGCGCCGGGCTTCACCTGCTGCAACCACGCCTGGTAAAGCTGCATCTCCTTGTTGGAGCTCGCCTCTTCGAACATCGCGATGTTGATGAAGATCTTGGTGCCCTCGACCGCGTCGCTGCCCGACTCGACGTACCTCGGGTCGTAGCCGGTGGGGTCGAGCACGAACGCGTCAGGCTTGAAGCCCTGCTGCTGCATGGCCTGTGCGAGTCGCACTGCCTGCTGGTAGGCGCCGAGGAACTGGACGTACTTCACGCCCTTGTCCTTCATCTGCTGGACGTACGGCGCGTAGTTGAACTCCGAGACGTCGATGCCCTGCTTGTAGACGAAGTGCATGCCGCGCCGCTCCATGGCCCGGGCCTGGTTCTGCGCGTTCAGCGGACCGACCCCCGCGTTGATCCACACGTAGGCGGCGTTCTTCGCCGCCTGCGGGTAGCTCTTGATGATGTGGTCGGGTACGGCGTTCTGGAAGGTCTTGGGGTTAGCGGACTGGACGCCGAAGCAGTTGTCGCAGGCCTGGCGCTCCGACGAGACGTTCGCGGAACGAAGGTCGGGGATCCCGCACTTGTCGGCGACCGCGGCACCACCGCTGTCGAAGGCCGACATCGACCCGATGGCGGCGAAGGCGTTCTCGCACGCCTTGGCGTAGGCCTGCTGGTCCGCACCTGCGTCGGTGCGGCTGTCGAGGGAGAGCAGCTCCAGCTTGCGGCCGCAGATGTCGGAGGTCGCGTTGAAGTAGGCGACGTAGGCCTTGACCGCCTGCTGGGCGGACTCGAACAGGCCGGGCACCGGACCGCTGACGTCCGATGCGTTGGCGATGGTGATCGTCTTGTCGGTGATGCCGGGCTGGTTCTTGAAGCCCGCGCAGTTGCCGGCCTTCGCGGTCCCGGTGGCGGCGTTGCTGCCGCTGCCCTTCGGCGCGGCCCCGCCCGAGGCGCCCGTCGACCCGGTCGAGCCGCCCGAACCCGCCGTACCGCCGGAGCCGGCTGCCACGGCCGACCCACCTCCGGCTGCACCCGCGTCACCGGTCGCGCCCGCGTCCGCTGTCCCGGCGGAGTCGCCCGCGGCGGCCTGGTCGAGACCACCGACCGCCGTGCCACCACTTGCGGCACGGACCTCTTCCGGCGAGAGCTGGGACCCGCAGGCGGCCAGCACGAGGCTGAGCACACCGGCGCTTGCGGCCATGGCGATGATGCGTCCGCGTGATCTCACGGGAGAGCTCCTCGTCGCCCGGATCACGGCTCCCCGACGAACGGATCCAGGACTCAGGTCTGTGACGTGCATGTTCTGATCCCGTAAAACGACCGGCGGCCTGAAAGGTGATGGCTCTCACCGTTTCGACCGCAGATCCTGGACCAGTTCCCTCTCCCGCCAAGGATGTTAGAACGTGTTCTAATCCGTGGCAAGGTTCAGCCGCTCGTGCACCGACAGGCACAAGTGCACGCCGGCACTCCCGCCCCGCGGGCGAGGGGCACCACCCAGCCACTTGTGCCCGTTCGCCTACGACGCGGCGGTGCACACGGCGTGGCGCTACAGCCGGCCGCCGTACGACGGTCAGCCGGCCAGCGTGCCTCGCCGCTCAGCGACCGCGTAGAGGGTGACCGAGGCGGCCACGCCGGCGTTGAGGGACTCCAGCGAGTTCACCATCGGGATCGACACCAGCTGGTCGCAGGTGTCCGCCACGAGGCGTGAGAGGCCCTTGCCCTCAGACCCCACGACGATCACCAGCGGCCCGTCGGCGAGGTCGAGGTCGGGCAGCGCGACGTCGCCGTCGGCGGCGAGGCCGACCACCATGCAGCCCGCGTCCTGGTACGCCTTGAGCTGACGGGTCAGGTTCGTCGCCTGGGCTACCGGAACCCGGGCCGCGGCGCCCGCGGAGGTCTTCCAGGCGGATGCCGTCATCCCGGCCGCGCGGCGCTCGGGGATCAGCACGCCGTGCGCACCGAAGCCCGCCGCCGAGCGGACGACCGCACCGAGGTTGCGGGGGTCGGTGACCGAGTCGAGCGCGACGATCAGGGGCTTCTCCCCCATCTCGGCGGCGCGGTCGAGGAGGTCGTCGGGGTGGGCGTACTCGTACGCCGGAACCTTCGCGGCGAGCCCTTGGTGGACCGCGCCCTGGGTCAGCCGGTCGAGCTCGTTGCGCGGAACCTCGAGCAGCGAGATTCCCCTGTCGGCCGCGACCTGGAACACCTCGCGCAGGCGACCGTCTCGCTCAGCCCCCTCGGCGACGTACACCGTGGTCACCGGCATGTGCGCCCGCAGCGCCTCGACGACCGAGTTCCGTCCCGCGATCCACTCGCTGTCACCAGGCCTGGCGGCCCGCTTGGGGCGCGCGGACTTGGCACGCTCGACCTTCTGGCGGGCCTTGAACGCCTTGTGCCCTTCGCGGTCCTTCGCCTTGGGCGTGGGACCCTTGCCCTCGAGCCCGCGGCGGACGCGTCCACCCGAGCCCGCGGTGGGGTTGCCCTTGCCGGACTTCTTGACCGCGCCTCGACGCGCGGAGTTGCCTGCCATCAGTTCGCCTTCGTTCGTGGTGTGGCGGTCTCGACGAGCTCGACCACCGGGCTGGTCACAGTGACCACTTGGGGCCTTGCGGGGTGTCCTCGAGCTCGAAGCCGGCTGCCTTGAGCTGGTCGCGGATCGCGTCGGCCGCCGCGAAGTCCTTGTTCGCCCGGGCCTCCTCACGCTGCCCGAGCAGCACGGAGACCAGGGCGTTGATCGCGGTGTGCATCTTCTCGTCGCGCCCGGTGCTCCCCATCGACCAGTGCGGGTCGAACGGGTCCAGGCCGAGGACGTCGAGCATCGCGCGCACCGACGCGGCGTTGCCCCGGAGTGCAGGTGAGTCCCCGGCCGAGAGCAGCTTGTTGCCCTCGCGCACCACGTCGTAGATCGCCGCCACCGCGGCAGGAGTGCCCAGGTCGTCGTCCATGGCCTCCACGAACTCCGCGCAGAGCATGCCGTCCGCCGGGACCTCGCCGGCGAGCTCCGCCGCCCTGGTCAGGAAGTGCTCGATCCGCCGGAACCCGGCCGCAGCCTCTTCCAGGGCCTCGTACGAGAACTCCACGTGCGAGCGGTAGTGCGCCGCGACCATGTAGTAACGCAGCTCGATGGGCCGCACCCGCTCGAGCACCACCGGGATCATCAGCGAGTTCCCGAGCGACTTGCTCATCTTCTCGCCGGCCGTGGTGATCCAGGCGTTGTGCATCCAGTAGCCCGCGAACCCGTGGCCCGCGGCACGCGACTGGGCCTGCTCGTTCTCGTGGTGAGGGAAGCGCAGGTCGGTCCCGCCGCCATGGATGTCGAACGACGAGCCGAGGTACTTCAGCGCCATCGCCGAGCACTCGATGTGCCACCCGGGACGTCCCGGTCCCCACGGCGAGGGCCACGCGGCGGTCGCGGGCTCCGACTCCTTCTTGTGGCCCTTCCACAGGGCGAAGTCACGAGGGTCGCGCTTGCCGCGTGGGTCGGCGTCCTCGGCCGGCTCCATCTCGTCGACCCGCTGGCCGGAGAGCTCGCCGTACGTCGGCCACGACATCACGTCGAAGTACACGTCACCGGAGCCGTCCTCGGCCACGTAGGCGTGCCCCCGCACGATGATCTGCGAGATCAGCTCGATCATCTCGGGGATGTGGCCGGTGGCCAGCGGCTCGTACGTCGGAGGGAGCACGTGCAGTGCGTCGTAGGCGCGGTCGAGCTCGCGCTTCATCGAGTACGCGAGGTTGTACCAGGGCCGGCCCTCCTCAGCGGACTTGATGAGGATCTTGTCGTCGATGTCCGTGACGTTGCGGATGAACGTGACGTCGTACCCACGGGCGGTCATCCAGCGCCGCAGGACGTCGAAGTTCACGCCGGACCGGACGTGACCCACGTGCGGCTCCGACTGCACGGTGAGTCCGCACAGGTAGATGCCCGCCTTGCCGTCCTCGAGGGGCGCGAAGTCACGGACCTCGCGCGTGGCGGTGTCGTAGAGCCGTAGAGTCACCCGCCAATCCTAACGAGCAGGCATCGCCCCCCGAGCCGCCCGGTGAGCAACCCGGGCACGGGAGACCACTGGGACCGACCACAGCGGTGGAGGCCCGAATGGTCGACAGACGTCCTCCCCAGGGTTACCACAGCGTTACCGCAGCGTGACCGTTCTTGCAAAAGGACACCACGTCCGACGGCGAAATGAGTAGCGTCGTCGGAGTACTGGAAGACCGAAACGGGCGGGAGTCGAAAGCCGCTGCCGCGTCTCTCCTGCGAGGTGCCGGGCTCTCGAGGTCACCCGCCGACCACTGGGGGCGTGGATGCACACACCGCTGAGAACCGAACCGGCAGTCGACGTCGTCGTAGCCACGTCCTTGGCTGCACTCGACGAGCACGCAGATGCCTGGGACCGCCTGGCGCTCTCGTCGCCGGAACGGCTGCCGATGCTCTCCCACGCGTGGACGGCGGCGTTCCTCGAGACCCGTGGCAAGGACCGGCCCTGGTGGTGCCTGTTCGCCTACCGAGGCACCGAGCTGGTCGGCGTCATGCCGGTCACCCGCACGCGAGGCTGGACGGGCGTCGGTCTCCGGGGACCCACGGACCAGCGTCATACCCTTCGCACCCCGTTGCTCGCGCCCGCCCACGCGCCGCAGGCACTGAGGGCGCTCATCGGCAAGTCCCGCGAGCTCGATCCTCATGCGTGGATACGGTTCCACGGGGCCCGCGACTGCTCCCCGCTGCTCCAGGCGCTGCCCGCGCTCGACCGGGACATGAGGGTGCTGCGCCCGGTCACCGCACGGGGGCTGCTGGTCGACACCACGGGCTCGTTCGACGACTTCGCGGCCGCGTTGAACAAGAGCTTCAAGAAGAGCCTGCGCAGTGCCAGGAACCGCGCAGCGCGCGACCACGGCTTGACCTTCGACGTCGTGTCCGGGCCCGAGGCTGCCCAGCCTGAGCTGCTCGAGCACTTCCTGCGCGTGGAGCGCTCCAGCTGGAAGGCTGCGTCCGGCACGACCGTTGCCTGCAACGCCGCCGAGGTCGCGTTCTACTCGGCGCTGTCCAGGCGTCTCGCTCGCCGAGGGTGGCTCGAATGGCATCTGGCCCTCGTCGACGACGTCCCGGTCGCCGTGAACTTCATGGTCCGGTTCGGAGCGTCGCTCCTGCTTCCCAAAGGTGTCTACGACGACAAGTACGCCAAGTACGGTCTCGGCAACCTGCTCTTCTGGGAGGCGGTCTCGCGGTCGTACGCCGACGACACCTGCGAGGAGCTCAACGTCCTGACCGACATCCCGTGGATGCACGTCTGGCACATGCAAGACGCCCGCTACCACGACATCATCGTCGGCTCGCGGGGGCCCGTGTCGACCGTCTGCAGCCTGCTCGAGGCATGGGAGCCCCGCAGGCGCGCCGCCGACTACCTCCGCAACCACCCCGAGCTCGAAGAACGCGTGAGGAGGGCCACCCGGCGGTTCGGCGGCAAAGGTCGCGCGCGACTCGAGGCCTGAGCGCCCTCCGGTGGCTGCTGTGACTCCTGGGAAAACTGTGCCTGGTGGAGCGCCGCTGCTCTATCGTTCAACGGTGCGCACTCTCTCTCGGACACGCGTGATCTCCCGCATCCTCGTGGGAACGACCGCCGCGGCGCTCGTCGTGCCCCTCACCGTCCTCCCCTCGACGGCCGCCCACGCTCGCACCATCGCGCAGCGGGACCCGAGGCAGATCACCTACCAGCAGTGGGACACGCAGCGGCAGCTCACGAACGGCCGGTTCATCGGCACCCGCTCGGTGCGCGGCGTGCTCCAGCTCGCCGAACCCGCCGGCACGCGCACCTACGACGACCCCCACGGCTACCGCACGAAGCGCTACGACTTCGGCCGCTGGATCTCGCCCTGGCGGTCCCCCGGCTACGCCTTCGACCAGCTGATCCCGTCGTGGGACGCCACGACGCCGGGCGACTCCTGGGTGCAGATCCAGGTCCGGGGCCGCAGCGAGTCGGGCCGTCTGAGCAAGTGGTACACCATGGCCAACTGGGCCGCCGGTGACCGGAGGTTCCACCGGACGAGCCTGGGCGCCCAGGCCGACGACCTCGCCCAGGTCGACGTGGACACCCTCAAGACCAAGTACTCCATGGGCTTCACGAGCTGGCAGATGAGCATCACCCTGCTCCGCAAGGACGGCACCACGGTCACGCCCACGGTCGACACCGTCGGCGCGATGACCTCCCACCTCCCCGCGGTCACCCGCGTCCGCACCTCGAGGCCCGGCGTGGCGAGCGGCATCCGCCTTCGGCTGCCGCGCTACTCGCAGATGATCCACGAGGGCGACTACCCGCAGTACGACGGCGGCGGCGAGGCCTGGTGCTCCCCCACGTCGGTGTCGATGGTGCTCGGCTACGACCGCCGACTGCCCTCGGACCGCGCGATCGCCTGGGTCCCCGCGGGCCACCCCGACCGCTGGGTCGACCACGCCGCCCGCAGCCAGTACGACTACGGGTTCGAGGGGGCCGGGAACTGGTCCTTCAGCGCCGCCTACGCCGCCACCCATGCCGACTCCGCCTTCGTCACACGCCTGCGCAACCTGCGTGAGGCCGAGCGTTTCATCAAGGCCGGCATCCCGCTCGTCGCGTCCGTGAAGTTCGCCAAGGGCCAGCTCACCGGTGCCCCCATCGGCTCCACGAACGGACACCTGCTCGTCATCGTCGGGTTCACCGCTGACGGTGACGTGGTCGTGAACGACCCCGCCGCCCCGCGCAGTCGCACCGTGGTCCGCACCTACGACCGCGGGCAGTTCGAGAACGCCTGGATCCCGAAGTCCGGCGGCCTCGTGTACGTCGTCCGCAACCGCGACCGCGCCCTCCCGGCGACCCAGACCAGCAACTGGTGACCCAGCGGTGACTCGGCGCATCCGGTTCACGTCCTGGCACGACGCCGCCGGCCTGGGCGGTGGCAGCCACGACGGCACGGCTGTCACCGATGGCGCGCTGGTGCTCGGCACGCCCAGCGGCGTACGGGAGTACGACGACCCGCACCGCGACGTCCCCTCGCAGAAGTACGAGTACGCCGTCTGGACCTCGCCGGAGGTGACACCCGGGTTCGACTTCAAGGAGCTCGTGGCGTCGTGGAACGCCCGGACACCTGGGGGCACCTGGCTCGAGGTCGCTCTGCGCGCCACCGGCCGGGACGGCGACTGCACCCCGTGGTACGTCATGGGGCGCTGGGCGGAGTCGGACCAGGAGATCGCGCCGGCGTCCGTGCCCGGTCAGTCCGACGAGCAGGGCCAGGTCGACGTCGACCGGCTGACCCTCAACGAGGAGGGGTGCTGGTCGACGTACCAGATGCGGGCGACGCTCTTCCGCCGTCCCGGCTCGACCGCGACGGCAGCGGTGTCCCTGCTGGGCTGTGTCGCCTCGGACGGGTCGACCGACGAGCGCGACGCCTCGACCGACCGCGACGGAGCAGCCGGCACGGTGCTCGACGTGCCGGCGTACTCACAGCGGCTCCACCTCGGGGAGTACCCCCAGTGGGCGAACGGCGGAGAGTCGTGGTGCTCCCCCACCTCGACGTCGATGGTCCTCGACTACTGGGGGCTCGGTCCGACCAGGTCCGACTACGCCTGGGTGGATGCCGGACTCGTGGACAGGTTCGTGCCCTACGCGGCTCGGCACACCTTCGACCACGCCTACCGGGCGCCGGGCAACTGGTCCTTCAACACCGCCTACGCCGCACGGTTCGGGGCGGTTGCGTTCGTGACCCGGCTGCGCTCGCTGGCCGAGGCCGAGCTCTTCGTCGCGGCCGGTGTGCCGCTCATCGTCGCAGTGGCGTTCACCCGCGACGAGCTCGAGGGCGCCGGGTACGACACCTACGGCCACCTGGCAGTCGTGGTGGGCTTCGACGAGCACGGCAACGTGGTCTGCAACGACCCGGCGTCGCACGAGATCCCCAGCAACGACGAGGTGCGCGCGACCTTCGACCGCGCGCAGTTCGAGCGCGCGTGGATGCGCTCCTCCGGCGGCATCACCTACGTGATCCGGCCTCCCGACGTACCTCTCCCGCAGGCGCCCGCCGAAGCGAACTGGTGAAGCACCTAGCGGTTGCGCCGCCAGATCGAGGCGTTCAGCGCGGTCGCGAAGCCGGTCCACACGGCGTAGGGCAGCAGCGCGGCGCCGGCTGCCTTGTCACGGGCGGCCGCCTCGCGCACGAGGACGACGTTGAGGGCGTCGAGCAGCGCGATCGCCGCCAGCCCGCTCGCCGGCGACTCCTTCTTGAAGAACGCCCAGCACCACCCGGCGTTGACCGCGAGGTCAGCGCCCGTGAGTGCCACGAGACGGGCGCGGTCCTGCGGAGTGGCCCGGTCGATCATCCGGCCGGTGCCCCAGGCGATCAGCCCGTAGAGCGGCGTCCAGACCAGCGGGAACAGGTAGCCGGGTGGCTGCCAGCTCGGCTTGTCGAGCCCGGTGTACCAGGCGCTCCGCGGGTCGGTCCCCGCACTGCCGACGGCGGCGGCCGCCCCTGTCATGACAGCGGTGAGTGCTTTCGTGCGCATGTTGCTCCCCTCGTCGACCTCTAGCGTGCCTGGAACTCGATCGTGTGCCAGCCGGTCGCGCCGTTGGGCACGACCCCGGTGCGCACACCGGTCTGCGTGTAGCCACTCCGGTCGGTCGCGCGCACGGCGAGGCTGTGCTTGCCGGACGGGACGTCGAGCGTGGCCGTCCACTGCACCCACGTGTCGACGCTCGGCACCCGCCCGAGGTCCGCCTGCGCCCACGGCTGCCCGTCGAGGCGGTACTCCACGCGCTCGATGCCCGTGTGCTGGGCCCAGGCGCAGCCGCCGATCCGCAGGCGGCCGGATTGCACGTCGGCCCCGTCACGAGGTACGTCGATCCGCGACTCGGTCTTGACCGGCCCCTGCGGCGCCCAGCCGCGCTCGGTCCAGTAGGCGGTGAAGTCCTCGAACCTCGAGACCTCGAGGTCCACCAGCCACTTCGTCGCCGAGACGTACCCGTAGAGACCCGGCACCACCATCCGCACCGGGAACCCGTGCTCGACGGGAAGCGGCTCGCCGTTCATCGCGATCGCCAGCAGGGCGTTGCGGTCGTCGGTGAGCACCTCGATCGGAGTACCGCAGCTCCAGCCGTCGCGCGAGGTCTGCAGCACCGCGTTGGCACCCGGGTGCACGCCGGCCTCCGCGAGCACGTCGGCGATCCGGACGCCGCTCCAGTACGCGTTGCTGATCAGGTCGCCACCGACCTCGTTCGACACGCAGCAGAGCGTCACCCAGTCCTCGGTGAGCTCGCGGTCGAGCAGGTCGCGGTAGGTGAGCACGACCTCCCGGTCCACCATGCCGTGCACCCGGAGCCGCCAGTCGGTGGGGTCGATCGTCGGTGTGACCAGGGCGGTGTCGATCCGGTAGAAGTCGGCGTTCGGCGTGCGCCACGGCGTGATGCCGGCGAGCTCGAGGTCTGCGCCGTCGGGCACGACCCCGCGGCCGACCGGCAGCCGGAGCAGCGTCCGTGCGGTCTCGACCCCGCGTCGCGAGGCACCGGCGATCTGCCCGACGATGCCCAGTGCGACGGCCGCCGCTCCCGTGACGCCGGCTGTGATGAGGAACCGCCGGCGCGCCACGTCCGGCTGGTGCTCCCGGTACTGCTTGGCGAGCCGGTCGTCGAGCAGGATGAGTACGACGACCCAGGCCGCTGTGCCGAGGATGACCGGCGCGAGGTCGAAGACGGTCGAACCCTTGCGGGCCCACACGGCCACACCTCCGAGGACGCCCATCGCGGCGAAGATGCCGATGGCGATCGCCTGGTTGCGCCGGCTGAGCACCCCGGCCCACGCCGAGAGGGCCAGCAGCACTACGGTCACGCCGATGACGAGGATCGTCTTGTCGTTCTGCCCGACCAACCGGATCAGCCGCTCGGCGAGCGGCCCGGGGGTCACCGCGATGATCCCCTCCGCCACGGCGAGGAGGGGTGTCGCCCGGACCGTGAGGAGCATCGTCGCCACGTGGCTGACGGCGAGCCCGACCACGCCGGCGACGAGGCCGGCGAGCGCGTAGAGAGGCCGGGGAGCAGGGGCCACCACGATGGTCACATGTTCATGTTCGCCCATCGCCGCGGTTTGGACAGGTGTGAGGCATGATCGGGCTGGTGAACGCAGGCGCGCAGCTTCCCCGGATCGGCATCGGCGCCGACGTGCATCGGCTCGTCGACGGGGCCCCGATGCACCTCGCCGGTCTGTTCTGGCCCGAGGAGCCCCAGGGGCTCGAAGGGCACTCCGACGCCGACGTGGCCGCTCATGCCGCCTGCGACGCGCTGTTCTCGGCGGCCGGCCTCGGTGACCTGGGGAGCAACTTCGGGACCGCCGATCCGCAGTGGTCGGGGGCCGCCGGCGCCGTCCTCCTGGCAGAGACCGCCCGTCGCGTGCGGGACGCGGGGTTCGAGATCGGCAACGTCGCGGTGCAGGTGATCGGGAACCGGCCCAAGCTCGGACCGCGCCGCGCGGAGGCGCAGGCGGCCTTGAGCTCGGCCTGCGGCG
This sequence comes from Nocardioidaceae bacterium, assembly GCA_035297905.1. Classification (GTDB taxonomy): domain Bacteria; phylum Actinomycetota; class Actinomycetes; order Propionibacteriales; family Nocardioidaceae; genus Nocardioides_C. The sequence continues at coordinate 6,934 of DATGYO010000019.1, read as the reverse complement.
CGCCGGTGACCGTCTCGGCCACCACCACCGACGGCCTCGGCCTCACCGGGCGCGGCGAGGGCATCGCCGCGGTCGCCAGCGCACTCCTGCTGCCCTGAGGCCCCCGGGCAAGCGGTCAGTCCTCGGCGAGGCGGCCGAGCTCCTCGCCGAGCGCCTCCTCGATCACCTTGTTGAGCTCGTCGCGGAACACCGCGAGCACCGCCTGCGACGCGACCGGGAGCAACGTCCGGATGCTCTCGAGCATCGCCGGCCACCGCTCCTCGGGCAGGCCGGCGTCGGCGAACGGCTTCCACAGCTGCGCGCGGAACTCGTCGACGAACCGTTGCGCGATCACGTGCATGTGCTCCCCGAGCAGGGGAAGCAGGTCGAGCACCGACCGTCGGTCCAGGCCGAGAGCCATCGCCTTGGCGCCGGCACGGACGACGAACGGTCGCAGCAGCAGGACCCGGTCGTCTCCCAGGCGCTCGACCAGCCCCACCTCGACGAGCCGGTCGAGGAACTCCGTCTCGTGGTCCACCCCCGCGAGGCGGAGCAGCGCGTCGACGCTCATCTCCTCGGGCTCCTCGGTCTGGCCGAGGGGATCCTCGAGCGTGTTCAGGAGGTCGAGGGCATGGCCGGCGGTCGCCGTGGACTGTCGCTGCAGCACCTTCTCGACCGCGGACAGCGTGTAGCCACGGTCGACGAGGTCGCGGATCAGCAGCAGTCGGCTCGCATGCTCGGGTCCGTAGTAGCCCGTGCGCCCCACGAGCCGAGGGGCCGGGATCAACCCCCGTCCTGCGTAGGCACGGACGTTGCGCACGGTCATGTTCACCGACGCGGCCAGCTGGTCGATGGTCATCGGCGGCGGGGAGTCAGCGTGCGCGGTCACCGGGTCACCCTCCCATGGCGTCGCGGACAAGGTCTTGACATCGAGTGTCCGATATATGCCATGCTGAATGTTACATCCCAAATGTCAGATAGCCAGCCTTACTCGACCTCACGGAGGCCCTCATGCCTTCCCTCGCGGAACAGCTCTCCGCGCAGGCACCGTCCGCCGGCGGCGCGCCGTTCGACCAGGTCCTCGTCGTCGCCACGTTCACCGCCGCGGTGTACGCCGCGATCCTCTGGGTCATGGTCCGGGAGCGCACCGGCCACCCGACACTCGTGGGTCGCGCCGCGGGCGCGGTCGCCAGGGTCGACGGAAGCCCGCGGTGGTTCGCACTCCCGCTCGCGGTCAGTGTCGCGGGCGCCCTCTCCGGAGCGGTCGGGCTCTACTGGGACGTCAGCTTCCACATCGCCCAGGGTCGCGACGAGGGGCCTCTCGCCAACCCGGCGCACTACTTCATCTTCATCGGCCTGATAGCGATCTTCGCCGGGGGCGCACTCGCCCTCGCCCTCTCCGACGTCCGACTCCCCCGCCGTACCCTCCGGATCACCCGCACATGGCGCGTTCCGCTCGGGCCGGCGGTCGGCACCGCCGTGGCACTCTTCGCGCTGCTCGGCTTTCCCCTCGACGACGTGTGGCACCGGCTGTTCGGCCAGGACGTCACCGAGTGGGGCCCCACTCATGTGCTGATGATCGGCGGCACGCTGATGCTGCCCTACACGATGCTGCTCACCTGCGCCGAGGCTCGCCAGGTCGCGGCGTCGCGCTCTCGCCCGCTCTTCGAGTGGGTGGCGATCCTGATCCTCGCCGCGGGTCCGGTCGCGTTCCTCCTCGAGTTCGCCTTCGGCGTGCCGCAGTTCCCGCTCGTCAACGACCCCATCGTGCTGACGGTCGCGACGGTCGCAACGTTCGGGTTGGCGATGCACCGCGGTCTGCGCTGGGTGGTCTCCATCTGGGTCGCGCAGGCCGCGCTCCAGCTGGTCCTCGTCGCGCTCAACGTCTGGGCCTTCGACGCGCTGACCCCGTGGCCGCCACTCCTGCTCGGAGGCGCGGTCGTCGCCGCGCTCCTCGCCCGGTGGACAAGGCCGACGATGGCGTACGGCGCCGGGACGGGTGTCGCGATGACCATGGGCATGCTGGTCGTGGAGTACTTCTGGACGCAGGCGACCCGACCCATGCCGTGGCCGGCCGAGATGATGCCGTGGGCGGTCCTGTTCGCGGGCATCACCGGCGCGGGCACCGGCATGGTCGTGACCTGGATGCACCAGCAGCTCACCGCGGTCGCCGGCGAGGACGTGCCCGAGCCCGACCCAGCACCTGCCGCGCACAGCGGCCGTTGGGCCCTCGCCGCCGCGCTCGCGGTCCTGGCCGTCTTCGTCGTCAACGTGCCCCCGGACGCCCCCGAGGCAGGTACGGCGGACGTGGCGGTCGGCACGGTGCACCACGGCCGCGCCTACCTCACCGTGCGCACCGATCCGAAGGTCGTGAAGGACGCCTACTGGTTCGAGGCCCTGTCCTGGCAGGGAGGCGGGAACGTGCGGGGCAAGCTCGAGCCCGTCGGCCCCGCGACATGGCGGACCAGCGAGCCGATGCCCGTGAGCGGCAGCTGGAAGACCCTGATCCGCCTGCACACGCCGTTGCACGATCTGGCCGCCGCGCCGGTGTACCTGCCGGCCGACCCGGCCATCCCGGCGAAGGCGTACCCCGCCACGAGCGGCCCGCGGAAGTTCGTCGAGGAGAAGGCGATCCTCCGCCGCGAGGAGAAGCAGGGCGTCCCCGGCTGGCTCTGGGGTGCTGCCTACGGCGTGATCGGCGTGCTGTTCGCCGGCCTCTTCGGCACGGTCGCGGTCGGCTACTCGGTGGCGAGCCGGAGACCCGCTGCGGGCCCGGGAGCGCAGAGCGGCCGCGCGCCGAAGCTCGTCCGCCGTCTCGTCGGGGCTCGCGCATGAGCGCCGGCGGCCACCACGGTCATCCTTCCGGCGTCGCCGGGCTGCGGACCCACGACGGCCTGAACCTGCACCTCCAGGTCGAGGGGCCCCACGACGCCGGCCTCACCGTCGTACTCGCGCACTGCTGGACCTCCGACCACGAGTCCTGGCGTTACCAGGTGCGCGACCTGCGTGGGCGGTTCGGCGACTCGATCCGGATCGTCACCTACGACCACCGCGGGCACGGGGCCTCCGACGAGACGCCACGCCGTTCCGCGACGATCGAGAACCTCGGACGCGACCTCGCCGACATCATCGACACCCATGCACCGACCGGCGACCTGGTCCTGGCCGGGCACTCGATCGGCGGCATGACGCTGATGGCGCTCGCCGAGCACCGACCCGAGATCTTCGAGGAGCGGGTCCGCGGCGTGCTGTTCGTGGCCACCTCCGGAGGTTCCCTCCACGAGGTGACGCTCGGCCTGCCGCGCGTGAGCGACCGAGTGCGGGAGCAGATCCCGACGATGCTCGCGATGCGTTCGAGGATGCTCAGCCGTCGTCGACGCCGTCGCGCCCCGGTCATCGAGGCCATGGTCGCGCGCAGGTTCCTCTTCGGCGACGACATGCGGCTGCGCGACCACATGCTGACGGTCGAGGGCATCATCAACACCCCCGCCGCCTCCATGTGCGGTTTCTTCGAGGACGTCATGCGCCACAACCGCCTCGAGGGACTCGGGCCTCTCGCCGACGTACCCGTCCAGGTGATGGTCGGCGACAAGGACCTGCTCACGCCGCCCCCGCACGCGGCACTGCTCGCCGAGAAGATCCCGGGCGCACGGCTGACCGTCGCTCCAGGCGCCGGCCACATGCTCCCGCTCGAGCGCGACCGGCTGGTCTCCCGTGTCCTCGGCGATCTCGTCGAGGAGGCTCAGGCAACGCGCGGGCGACCTGCCGGTGACGTTGCAGCAGCCGCGGCCACGTAGCGCCTGACCACCAGCTCGGCGACGAGCGGGTGCGGGCCGAGCACGTCCGCGACCGCCGTGGTCCCGTTGGCTCGCGCCAGGGCGGCGGCCTGGTTCGCGAAGTGTCCCGGTGCGAGCAGGTACGGCGACGTCGCGATCCGCCGATGGCCGCACGCCCGCAGCTGCTCGAACACCTCCGGCACGCTGGGCCCCGATCCGCTCAGGAACGCGACCCGCACCGGCGCGCCCCAGTGCCCCTGGAGCAGCCGTCCGGCGACCACCGCCTGCGTGGCCGCTTCCGGATCCTTGGAACCCGCCGCCACCAGCACCACGGCATCCCCGCGCACGGCCTTCGCGGCACGGAGCTGCATCGCGCCGGCGGCGGCGAGCAACGGGTGCGGCCCGAGCGGCGGGCCCATGGTCACCGGGAACCCGCTCAGGCTCGCCGACTCAGGGAGGTCGTGGTTGACGTGGTGGCCGGTGGAGAGCAGCAGAGGTACGACGACCGTGGGCCCCGTCGCGGTCGCCATCACGGAGGCGAAGGACGGCTCGGCGAGCTCGACGTACGACTCGACGACCTCGACCTCGGGCAGCCGCCACGCCACGCGACGCACCACGGACCTGATCGTGCGCACCCCTTTGACGTCTCGGGTTCCGTGCGCGACCGCGACCAGACGTTGCCTCAACGCATCCTCCTCGGGTTGTGGCTCAGGTGACGGGCAGGCGGTAGCCGCGTTTGACCACCGTCTGGACCAGCGGGGCGCCGACCGCGGCACGGAGCCGTGCCACGGCGACCTCCACCGCGTGCTCGCTGCTCGCCAGACCGGTCGGGAGGTGCTCCATCAGCTCCCGTCGGGAGACGACATGACCCGGCCGCTCGGCGAGCGCGCGGAGCACGGCGAGCGGCGCCGGCGAGAGCAGGACGTCGCTGCCGTCCACGCAGACCCGGTCACCGTGGAGCAGCAGCCTGTGCGCCCCCACGGCGATCTCGGTCCCGCGACGTCGGCTGGGCAGCTCTACCTCGAGCGTCTTCACCATCGCCGCGAGCCGCGCCCGGCTCGGTCGGACGGAGGGAACTCCCCACATCTCGAACGCGGCTGCGGTCACGGGCCCGACGCAGGTGGCGAGCACGTCCTCGCGGAACGCCTCGAGCACCTCCGCGCGCCGCCCGCTCGCGACCGCCACATCCATCAGGATCTCGGCGGCCGGGGCGCTCGTGAAGGTCACCGCGTCGACCTTGCGCTCGGCGACGAGGTCGACCATCCGGAACATCGCCGCCTGGTCGTCCGCGGGCGCGCAGCGGTACACCGACACCACCCGGACCTCCGCGCCCTGTCGCCTCAGCGCGTTGGCGACGACTGAGAGCGACCGCCCGTGCTCCTGTACGACGATCCGCCTGCCGGCGAGACTCCTCCCGCGCAGCTGGGCCAGGACCTCCTCCATGCACTCGGACCGAGGCGTCCACTGCTCGCGCAGCCCGTGGGCTCGGAGCACGCCCACCGACTTGGGGCCGCGAGCGACCACCTCCGCCTGCCCGAGCGCGACGACCAGGTCGTCGAGCAGGCCCCACGCCGTCGCGGCGTCGAACCAGCGACGAAGGCCGATCCCGGTGGTGGCCACGAACAGCTCGGGCGGGTTCTCGATCACCGACTCGGTCGCCTCGCGCAGCTCGGAGTCGTCGAGGGACTCGATCGCCATGGCCGGCGCCGACTCCACCTCCGCCCCACGCCTCTCGAGCAGGCCCGTGAGCTCCTCCACCTTGCGCGCCGAGGTGATGCCGACCCGGAACCCCGAGAGCGTTCCGAGCGCATCGCCGGTCGTGGTCCCGCTCATGGCGAGGTTCTCCTCGGCCCCACGTGGACCACGCCGTCGGTGACCTGCACCTCGTAGCAGGCCACCGCGACCTGCGGCTCGTCGAGGCACTGGCCGGTGCGGAGGTCGAAGGCGTGCTTGTGCATCGGCGAGGCGACGAACGGCACGTCCTCCCCGTCGATCGTGCGGGTGCCGACGATGCCGCGGGCGAGGACACTGGCCCGGCTGAACGGGTCCTGGTTCGCGAGGGCGTGGACCTGGTCGTCGTGGGTGCGGAAGATCGCCACCGCCTGCCCGTTGACCAGGGCGGCCGCACCCCGTTCGACCTCGAGCTCGGTCAGCGGGCACACCGGCGTCCAGGCCCCGGTGGTCGTCACGGGGCACCGACCGGGATGGACGCGCCTGCGACCACCGGCCGGATCTGCTCCCGCTCGGTGGTGAACTCGACCGTCGGGTCGGGAGTGCCGGGCGCGTTGACGAACGACACGAACCGCCGGAGCTTCTCGGGATCGTCGATGGTCGCCCGCCACTCGTCGAAGTAGGTGTCTACGTGCCGGGCCATGTCGGCCTCGAGCTCGGCGCCCAGACCCAGGGAGTCGTCGACCACGACCTCCCGCACCCTGTCGAGGCCGCCGTCGAGCGAGGCGATCCAGGCGCTCGTGCGCTGCAGGCGGTCCGCGGTGCGGATGTAGTACATGAGGAAGCGGTCGACGTACCGGACCAGCGTCTCGGTGTCGAGGTCGCCGGCGAGGAGCTGTGCGTGGGCCGGGTTGGCGCCGCCGTTGCCGCCGACGTAGAGGTTCCAGCCCTTCTCGGTCGCGATGACGCCGAAGTCCTTGCCGCGGGCCTCGGCGCACTCGCGCGCACAGCCGCTGACGCCCGCCTTGATCTTGTGCGGGGAGCGCAGGCCGCGGTAGCGGTTCTCGAGGTCGATCGCCAGCTTCACCGAGTCCTGCACGCCGTAACGGCACCAGGTCGAGCCGACGCACGACTTCACCGTGCGAAGCGACTTGCCGTACGCGTGGCCGGACTCGAAGCCGGCGTCGACCAGCCTGCGCCAGATCGCAGGGAGCTGCTCGACCCGCGCACCGAGGAGGTCGATCCGCTGGCCGCCGGTGATCTTCGTGTAGAGGTTGAAGTCTCGGGCTACCTCACCGATCACGATGAGCTTCTCCGGCGTGATCTCGCCGCCCGGCACCCGTGGGACGACGGAGTAGGTGCCGTTGCGCTGGATGTTCGCGAGGTAGGCGTCGTTCGTGTCCTGGAGCGCCACCGTGCTCTTGTCGAGGACGTGACCGTTGAGCTGGCTGGCGAGGATCGAGGCGACGGCGGGCTTGCACACGTCACACCCCCGGCCCCTGCCGTGG
>DATGYO010000018.1:0-11964 GCA_035297905.1 Nocardioidaceae bacterium | reverse complement strand
CTCGGCGCCCACCCCTCGATCATCTACAGCGCGACGAAGGGCGCCGTCACCAACCTGACCCGTGCGATGGCTGCCATGCACGGACCCGAGGGCATCCGGGTCAACGCGCTCGTCCCCGGTTTCCTGCACACGCCGATGGTGTACTCGCAGGGCCTCAGCGAAGAGGACCGCGTCCGTCGCCGTAACGTCGCGCCGCTCGGTGCCGGCGGGATCGAGGGCAGCGGCTGGGACGTCGGCGAGGCCGTCCGCTTCCTCGCCAGCGACAAGGCTCGGTTCATCACCGGCGCGAACATCCCCCTCGACGGCGGCCTCACGGCGGTCATCCCGATGACCGACTCGATGAGCGTCACCGCCTCGGTGGACGGACGCTGAACGATGGAGCGTCGCGCGGACATCGTGGGCTGGTCCCACTCGCGGTTCGGTCGCCTCGAAGGCGAGACGGTCGAGTCACTGCTCACGGCCGCTGCCCGGGAGGCCATTGAGAGCTCCGGTCTCGAGCCGGCGAACATCGACGAGGTCGTCGTCGGTCACTACAACGCCGGCCTCAGCGCACTGAGCTTCACGTCGTCCCTCGCGCTGCAGGTCGACGACGCGTTGCGCTTCAAGCCGTCGACCCGGGTCGAGAACGCGTGCGCCACAGGCTCGGCGGCGCTCCTGCAGGGAGTGCGTGCGATCGCCGGCGGCGAGGCGAGGACCGTCCTCGTCGTCGGGGTGGAGAAGATGACCGACAGCGAACCGCGGACAGCCGGACGCGCGCTCCTCGGCGCGGACTACGACCGTGCCGGGTCAGACTCCCCGGTCGGCTTCGCGGAGATCTTCGCCGACATCGCCACCGCGTACTTCGACAGGTACGGCGACCACAGCGGCGCGCTTGCAAGCATCGCGGCCAAGAACCACCGCCATGGTGTCGACAACCCCTACGCCCAGCTGCGCAAGGACCTGGGCTACGAGTTCTGCAACACCGTCTCGGAGCGCAATCCGCTCGTCGCAGGCCGGCTCCGCCGGACCGACTGCTCCCCGATCTCGGACGGCGCGGCCGCGGTCGTCCTCACCGCGCCCGGGCTGGCCGCCGAAGGTTCGAGGGTCGTCGCCGTCCGTGCCATGGCACAGCGCAACGACTACCTGCCCATGTCGCGACGCGACCCCACCGAGTTCGAGGCCGGACGCCGCGCCTGGGAGAGCGTGCTCGCAACGGCCGGGGTCGGCGTCTGGGATCTCGACCTGCTCGAGGTGCACGACTGCTTCACGATCGCGGAGCTGATCGAGTACGAGATGCTCGGGCTGGCCGACCCGGGACGGGGCCGCATCGTGGTCGAGGAAGGCTGGGCCCACAAGGGGGGCAAGCTGCCGGTCAACCCGTCCGGCGGGCTCAAGTCCAAGGGACACCCGATCGGAGCGACCGGCGTCTCACAGCACGTCCTCGCCGCGATGCAGCTGACCGGCACCGCCGGCGACATGCAGGTTCCCGACGCGACGCGCGCCGGGGTCTTCAACATGGGCGGCACGGCCGTCGCCAACTACGCGACCATCCTGGAACGGCTGCGGTGAACGACTTCCCCCTCGACCTCCGCTCGCTGATGGCGGGCGCGATGCGCAAGTACGCCGACCGGCCCGCGGTGGTGGCCGACGGACGCACCTGGACCTACTCCGAGCTGGAGGAGGCTGCGAACCAGCTGGCCCACGCGCTCGTCGAGCTCGGCGTCGCGGCGAGCACGCCGGTGGCCCTGATGATGTCGAACTCCGCGGAGTACGTCGTCGCCGACCTCGCCGTCCTGAAGCTCGGCGCGGCGAAGGTGCCACTCAACGACATGCTCTCGCAGGACGAGGCCTGCTACATCCTGCGCGACAGTGAGGCCGTCGTCGCGCTGACGACGCCTTCGCAGATCGACGCGGCGCTCGCGGTGCTCGAAGCCGAGGCGGACCTGCGAACGGTCATCGCCGTCGGGTCCCCGGAGAGCGACGGAGTGCTCGCCTGGGAGAGGGCGCTCGCCGGACGCCCGTCGACTGCCCCAGCGGTCGAGATCTCGCCTTCCGATGTGGGCGTCGTGATGTACACCGGCGGAACGACCGGTCGACCCAAGGGCGTCGTCCATCGTCAGCGACAGCTCGCGCTCAACCTGCTCGCGCACCGGATCGAGACCGAGATCCGGTCCGACGAGCGGCTGCTGCTCTCCTCGCCCCTGCCCCACAGCGCTGGCTTCCTCCTCCAGACCGCTCTGACCGCGGGCGCACTCACGTACGTCGAGAAGGGGTTCGACGCGAGGAAGGTGCTCGAGGCCATACACATGCATGGCGTCAGCTACCTGTTCATGGTTCCGACGATGATCTACCGGCTCCTGGACGAGGCTGCCCGAGGCGGATGGGACCACTCGTCCCTCCGCACGATCCTCTACGGCGCGGCTCCGATCTCCCCCGAGCGCCTCGCGGAGGGCCTCGACCGGTTCGGGCCGGTGTTCATGCAGCTCTACGGCCAGTCGGAGGCACCGAACTTCATCACCCGCCTCCCACGCGAGGCGCATGTCACCGACTCTGCGCACGCGCAGCGTCTTCGCAGCTGCGGCCAGCCGACGGCGATGTGCGAGGTGCGCATCGTCGACGAGGAAGGTCGGGACTGTCCGGTCGGCACGGAGGGCGAGGTCGTGGCCCGGACCGCCTTCACCATGACCGGCTACCACCGGCTTCCTGACGCGACCGCAAAGACCCTGCGTGACGGCTGGCTGTACACCGGCGACATCGGCTACCTCGACGAGGAGAGCTACCTGTACCTCCTCGACCGCAAGAACGACATGATCATCAGCGGCGGCATGAACGTCTACTGCTCAGAGGTGGAAGCCGCGGTCCGCGAGGTCAGCGGTGTGGGCCAGGTCGCTGTCGTCGGTGTCCCGCATCCCGACTGGGGTGAGGCAGTCGTCGCTTTCATCGTTCCCGACACGGACACGCCGCTGGACGAGGAGTCGGTTCGAGCGCACTGCCGCGGCAAGCTCTCCGCCTACAAGCGTCCCAAGGCGATCAGCCAGGTCGAGGCCCTCCCGCTGACCGCCTACGGCAAGGTCGACAAGTTGGCGCTACGGGCGGCCTGGCCCGGCTGGGGCTGACCGCTCCGCGGCCAGATCCACGAAGGGACGCAGCAGGGTGGCGTCGTCGACCGCATCGGGGTTCGCCACTGTCTCCGGCGGCGCTCCCTGGAGGATCCGCTTGACCGGGACCTCGAGCTTCTTGCCGGTCCGGGTGTGCGGGATGCCCGGGACGGCGATCACCTCGTCGGGAACGTGGCGAGGGGACGCCTTCTCCCGGATCGCACGCCGGATGCGCTCGACGAGCGCGTCGTCGAGCGCCAACCCGTCGTCGAGGACCACGAACAGCGGCATCCAGTACGTGCCATCGGCCTGCTCGGCACCGATGACCAGGGCCTCGGTGACCTCGGGGATGGTCTCGACGGCGGCGTAGATGTCCGCGCTGCCCATGCGCACGCCGTTGCGGTTGAGGGTGGAGTCCGAACGGCCGTGGATCACGACACTGCCGCGTTCGTTGATCGTGATCCAGTCGCCCTGGCGCCAGGCGCCGGGGAAGGTCGAGAAGTACGCCTCGGTGTAGCGGCTCCTGTCGGGGTCGTCCCAGAGGAACACCGGCATGCTCGGCATCGGCCGGTGTACGACGAGCTCGCCCACCTCGTCGTACACCGGGTGCCCCTGCTCGTCCCACGCCTCCATCGCCACGCCGAGGCAGCGGACCGAGATCTCGCCGGGCCAGATCCGGACCGTCGGCGCCCCTCCGACGAAGGCGCCCGCGATGTCGGTCCCGCCGCTCATCGACCACAGCGGCAGGGCGTCGACCTCGTCGCGGGCCCAGCGATGGAGGTACGGCGCGAGCGGCGAACCGGTCGAGCCCATGGCCCGGAGCCGTGACAGGTCGAAGTCCTTGGCGGGGCGGACGCCGGCGTTCTCCGAGGCCTGCAGGTATCCCGGGCTGGTCCCGAAGAAGGTGATCGCGTGGTCGGCGACCAGCCGCCACAGCGTCGACGGGTCCGGATGGGTCGGCGAGCCGTCGTAGCAGAGGATGCTTCCTCCGGTCACGAGCGTGGAGAGCTGGAGGTTCCACATGACCCAGCTCGGCGAGGTGTACCAGAACACCCGGTCGTCGACGCGGAGGTCCCAGTGCAGCACCATCTGCTTGAGGGTCTCGACGAGGAAACCGCCATGACCGTGCACGAGCCCCTTGGGGATACCGGTGGTGCCCGACGAGAAGAGCACCCACATGGGGTGGTCGAACGCCACGTCCACCGGCTCCAGCGATGCGCCGCCGGCGACGGCGTCCTCCCACGGGAGGCAGTCACCCTGCGGGAGCGCACCGAGCCGGCTCACCAGGATCACGTGCTCCACGGTGCCGAGTCCCTCGCGGATCTCGTCGACCGCCTCGACGCGGCTGTGCTCGCGCCCGTTGAAGCGGTAGCCGTCCGAGGTGACCAGCACCTTCGGACGGAGCTGCGCGAAGCGGTCCACGACAGCGGAGGGGGCGTAGTCCTGCCCGACAGACGACCAGATCGCCCCGAGCGAGGCGGTCGCCAAGAAGGCGACGACGGACTCCCCGATGTTCGGGACGTACCCCGCGACGACGTCACCGGCCCGGACGCCGAGTCGCGTGAGCGTTGCCGCCAGGGCTGCCACCTGGGAACGCATCTCGGCCCAGGTCAGTCGTGAGACGGCACCCGACTCGTCGACGCTGACGATCGCGACCGCGTCCGGCTCCCCCTGGGCGAGGAGATAGCCGGCGAAGTTCACGTGGGCGCCAGGGAACCACTGCGCGCCCGGCATCGACTCGTCGCCCAGGACAGAGTCGTAGCCGCTCACCTCGTCGAGGTCGAAGAACTCCCACAGGGCTGCCCAGAACCCCTCGAGGTCCGTGACCGACCACCGCCAGAGGGCGTTGTAGTCGTCGAAGGTCAACCCGCGGGTCGTGTGCAGGAAGTCCTGGAACCGGGTCAGGTTGGCGCGGGCCACGTCCGCCGCGGACGGCTCCCAGAGCGGTGCCTCGTGCGTCGTACCGACGGTGTTCGAGCCGGTCATCGGTTCCCCTCCTTGAGCTCTCGACGAAGGATCTTCCCGGTCGCGGTCTTCGGCAGGTCGTCGAGGAACTCGATGGTGCGCGGGCACTTGTAGGCCGAGAGGTTCTCGCGGCAGTGCGCCTGGAGCTCCTCGGCCGTGGCGCTCTGGCCGCTGCGCAGGGCGACGAAGGCCTGCACGGACTCGCCCTGGTAGTCGTCGGGCCGACCCACGACCGCGGCCTCACGCACGGCCGGGTGAAGGTAGAGCACGTCCTCCACCTCGCGCGGCCAGACCTTGTAGCCGCTCACCACGAGCAGGTCCTTCTTGCGGTCGACGACGAAGATCCAGCCGTCCTCGTCCATCACCCCGACGTCACCGGTGTGCAGGCCCTCGGGACGGAACGCGTTGGCCGTCTCCTCCGGCCGGTTCCAGTAGCCGGTGCCGACGGACGGACCGCGTACGACGAGCTCACCGGCTGTCCCGCGCGGGAGCTCGGCGCCGTCCTCCCCGACGACCATGACGCGGGTGCCTGGCAGCGCGACGCCGATGGAGAGTGCCCCTGATGTCTCGTCGACCGGCGCACGGACGCCCCGCGGGACGGAGATGCAGGCGGACGTGCTCTCTGTCAGCCCGTAGATGTTGTGGATGTAGACGCCGAAGTCACGCTCGTACCTCTCCACCACCGTCTCGGGCACCGGCGCGCCCCCGCTGAAGCACGTGCTCATCAGGGAGAGCGCCTCGTTGCCGGGCTCGGCGCAGTCGGCGAGCGCGATGAACGCCGTGATGGCACCGATGGTGAACGTCGGCCGGTAGCGGTCGAGGAGGCGCAACACCGTCGCCGGTTCGAACCGGTAGGTGAGCACCATCGGGATGCCGTTGCCGAGAGCGACGGCGAGGTGGAGGCCGAGGCCCGTGATGTGGAAGAACGGCGCGGTCGTGAGGATCCGGTCGTCCTGGCTGAGGCCGAACCACGTGGCGGACACCACGGCCTGGTAGGTCAGGTTCGCATGCGTGCTCATCGACCCCTTGGACGGACCAGTGGTTCCCGACGTGTAGGTCAGCAGGGCGACGTCGTCGGGCCGGGGCGTGACCGTCGTACCGTGCGGGGCACCCGCCAGCAGGCTCTCGATGGAGGGAGCGCCGCTGCTTCCCGATGGTTCGGTCGACCAGGGCCCAGGCATGTCGCCCGCGAAGTCGCCGGGCAGGGACACCACCACCTCGAGGTCCTGTGCCGTCGTGGCACGCACCTCGTCGACGAGCTCCTTCATGTCGGGGTGGCACACGAACACCCGCGGCTCGCAGTCACCGAGCAGGTGGGAGAGCTCCTTGCCGCGGAGCATCGGGTTGACCGGGACGACGATGGCGCCGAGCTTCCAGGCGGCCAACAGACAGATGGGGAAGGCCGGGGTGTTCTGGAGCGAGACGGCTACGCGGTCACCCTCCCAGACGCCCAGGTCGGCCAGACCTCGAGCGACCACGTCGCTCAGCTCGTCGAGGTCGCGCCGGCCGATGTCACGGCCGAAGTAGCTCAGCGCAGGAGCGTCCGGCGCCTCGGCCACACGCTCACGGAACATGGCGAGCACGGTGGTTTCGGGCAGCTCCTGGGTCGGCTGGTCGCTCATGCTCGGCAGGCTATCTCGCCACCGGTCGGCCAGGTCGGGCTCAGTGGTCAGCGGGCAGCGGCTCGGACTCCCGCGACGATCCCCGCGACGAGGAGCCCCAGAACGAGCAGGAGCAGGACCACCGGGGACAGCACCGCCAGGAGCACCAGGGAGACGACGATCGCCACCCTGACCTTGCCGCTGGCTCCGAGCCAGGCGCCCTTGGCGGCCGCCCACACCGGGTTCTTCCCGACCAGGGAGGCCTTCACGCCCTCCAAGCCGGCACGGTCGGCCGCTCCACCGGATGCGGCGTAGTCGGTGAGCTTGTCAGTCCAGTCCCCGACCTGGTGGGACGCCTTTCCGGTTGCATAACCGACGGTCGCCTCCCACAGGCGCCGGAGCGCCGCTCCGACGCCCGATGAGACGGATCCGCCGTCTACAGCGCCGTTGACCTCTGCTGCCGTCATCGCCTGGCTCCCTCACTCCCGAGTACGTCGATCGTGCCCACGAGCCCGGGGTTCAACCCCGAACTACCGGCGGTCGGAGATGCGTTTGGCCTTGCCGAGGGACCGCTCGAGCGCACCGGGATCGACCACCTCGACCTGCACGGAGACGCCGATGCTGCCGTGCACGTGATGAGCGACCTCAGCGGCAAGGGTCGCGCGCCGCGCGGCGGGGATGTCCTCGTGCGCCTCCACCTGCACGGTGAGCACGTCGAGGTTCCCCGGCCTCGTGAGCACGCAGAGGTAGTGCGGGCTGAGCCCCTCCACCTTGAGGATCTGCTCCTCGATCTGGGTGGGGAAGACGTTCACTCCCCGGATGATCATCATGTCGTCGGTGCGGCCGGTGACCTTCTGCATCCGCCGGAACGCCGGGAACGCCGTCCCGGGCAGCAGCCGGGTCAGGTCGCGGGTGCGGTAGCGGACCACCGGCATCGCCCGCTTGGTGAGGCTGGTGAAGACCAGCTCGCCCTCCTCCCCGTCAGGCAGCACCTCGTGCGTGACCGGGTCGATGACCTCCGGGTAGAAATGGTCCTCCCAGACGTGCAGCCCGTCCTTCGTGGTCACCGACTCCTGGGAGATCCCGGGCCCCATCACCTCGGAGAGCCCGTAGATGTCGACCGCGTCGATGCCGCTGCGCCGCTCGACCTCGAGTCGCATCTCGTTGGTCCAGGGCTCGGCGCCGAAGATCCCGATCTCCAGGCTGGTGTTGCGCGGGTTCACGCCCTGTCGCTCCATCTCGTCGAGGATGGCGAGGAAGTACGACGGGGTCACCATGATCACCCGCGGCTCGAAGTCGAGGATCAGCTGCACCTGACGCTCGGTCATCCCGCCGGAGACCGGCACCACCGTGCAGCCGAGCCGCTCGGCCCCGTAGTGCGCGCCGAGCCCTCCGGTGAACAGGCCGTACCCGTAGGCCACGTGCACGACATCGCCGGGCCGTCCACCGGCGGCGTGGATCGAACGGGCCATCAGGTCGGCCCAGGTGTCGAGGTCCTCCATGGTGTAGCCCACGACGGTGGGCTTGCCCGTCGTACCCGAGGAGGCGTGGACGCGGGAGACCTGCTCCCGAGGCACGGCGAACATGCCGAACGGGTAGTTGTCGCGCAGGTCAGCCTTGGTCGTGAACGGGAACCGCGCCAGGTCCGCGAGCTCCTCGAGGTCATCGGGGTGCACGCCAGCCGTGTCGAAGGCCTTGCGGTAGTGCGGGACCTTGTCGTAGGCCAGGGTCAGAGTCTCGCGCAGGCGACTGAGCTGGGTAGCGCGGAGCTCCTCGGCGGTGGTCTCGGGCATCTCGAACGTCATGGTCTTTCCTCCTCGTACCGTCCGCCAGGCATCCTCTGATCCTTTCGGCACACGAGCACGGTAGCCGCGACCGGACTTCGACGACGGGGAGACGGACCGAGGGCGCCTGCCTGGCTCCAAGTCGTCATAAGCCGGGCAAACGCATCAGACGTACCTAGACTGAGCCCAGAGCGTGGAACGGGGGTCCCATGGAGCTGCTGCTCGGACTGATCGTCGTGGGTGGTGCCGTCGCCGCCGGTGCGCGAGTCCGCACGAAGCTGTTCGAGCGCAAGCGGGCGAAGGCCGACCTCGACGTCGTGCGGCGCCTCGCCGAGGAGGACGTCATCCTGCTCGGCGAGGAGCTGCAGCGGCTCGACCGTCAGGTCAGCGGTCACGAGCTCGACGAGGATGCCAGGCGGGACTATCAGACCGCGCTCGACGCCTACGAGTCCGCGCAGCGGTCCGCCGACCACATCGACTCGGCCGACCAGGTCAGCCGCATCGTCGACACGTTGAACACGGGCCGTTACGCACTCGCCTGCGTGCTCGCCCGCGCCGAAGGTCGTCCCGTCCCCGAACGTCGTACGCCCTGCTTCTTCAACCCACAGCACGGACCCGCCACCACCGACGTGCTGTGGACCCAGCCCGGCCGGGGCACCCGCACCGTCCCGGCATGCGCGCAGGACGCCGCGCGACAGGTTGCGGGCGAGAACCCGCACGTCCGGGTCCTCGTGGTCGACGGGCGGCGGGTGCCGTACTGGGAGGCCGGTGAGCTGCTCCAGCCCTACACCCGTGGCTACTTCCCGGCCACCATCACCGAGGCCCGACGCGACCACAAGGCCTACGGCGCGTCCTTCTCCGCCTGGCCGGGCAACAACTACGACGGCGACTTCCAGCGGCGCGACCCGAGCTGAGGTCACTCACGGACGACAGCGCGCAACAGGTCGTCTGCTCCTGCGAACGACGCGACCACGTTCGCGGCCGAGGTCTCGGACTTCAGCAGCGCGGCCCCTTGACCCGCGTAGACGGCTGTCGTGTCGAAGTCGGCCTGCTGCGTCGCCGAGGAGTAGCGCTCCAACGCGGCCGAGTCGGCCGCGAGGTCGTCCTCGCGGTGCTCCCACTCGTCGAAGAACGCGTTGCGCAGGGCGCGGCCGCCGTACTCCTCGGGCCACGCGGCCCTCGAAGCGACGTCGAAGACACGTCCATAGGCGGTCGCCGTGTCGCCGGCTGCGACCAGGCGCTCCCGCGACGCTGGCCGGAACGCGCTCTCGGTGCAGGACAGGAAGGCGGTGCCCGTCCAGGCGCCGGCGGCACCAGCGGCGAGTACGGCGGCCAGCCCACGAGCGTTCGCGATCCCTCCGGCTGCGACCACGGGGATCTCGACGGTGTCGAGGACCATCTGCAGCAACGGCAGGGTGGCGATGTCGTTGCGCCCGTGACCGCCGCCCTCCCCGCCGCGCGCGACGACGAAGTCCACGCCGGCTTGCTCGGCGCGCCGCGCCTCGTCGAGGTTGCCCACCTGGGTCGTGACGACCTTCCCGGCCTCCGCGAGTCGACGTACGGGCTCCTCGAACGCGCCGAAGCTCACCGACACGACCGCGGCATCGGACTCCAGGACCGCGTCGACCTGTGCCGGGTTCTTCTCCAGTGCCCACGCCATGAGGCCCATGCCGTAAGGCCTCCCGCCCTGTGTCGCGACCGCTGCTTGCGCGGCGATCCACTCAGGCGACGCCGCGGGGCCGATCCCGATCATGCCGAGCGCGCCCGCTTCGGAGACCGCCCGCGCCAGGCGCCCGTCGCTGACCCGGGCCATGGGGGCCTGGATCAGGGGTACGTCGATCCCGAGCGCGTTCGTGAGCCAGGTCCGCATGCCGTCTCCTCGTCGTAATCGATGTGCCGCCCCTGAGGCCGCCTGGGCATGACCCGCTCGAGAGCGAGCCGGAGTGTCGCCAGGCCTAGTACCCGCTGAGCGGCTCACCCAACGGCGTCGACGAAGCGAGCTGCGTCGAGGACCGGGACGCACCTGCTGGCGTCGAGGCGGGCGGCGACTCTCACGTCGTCACCGAAGCCGGCGTCGCTCAGCTCGACGCCACCGCTGCACTCCCGGAGGGCGTCGTCCCGGAAGGCTGCCGCCGCCCCTCTCGCCTCGGGACTGAGCTCGCCGACACCCAGCTCTCCCAGCAAGGCGATGACTGCCCCGGCGCCCCAGAGGTCCTCGACGGACGGGCGGAGGCTGCCGTCGCTCCACCGTTCTCCCGCAGCCACGACGGTCTCCTTCGACGCCCCGCGCTCGAGGAGCCGCGACTGCACCCACGCGGCCACGGCGCTTCGGTTGCGCAGGCACGTACCCACGACGGTGGCGCCGCTCTCGGCCAGCCGGAAGCTGATGCTGGACCCGTTGGGTGGGGCAGCACGAGCCGCGTCAGACCCGTCGCAGCCTGGATGCTGCTCGGCGACAGGCTGACCTGTCCGAGCCCGTCGGAGTCGCGCGCCTCCAGCCGACCCACGGCGAGAGTCGCGTCGTGGCGTCGGGCGTACTCGACCGCCGGCGCCCTGGCCGTATACGTTCTTCACGGGAGTGAGCGTCCCATCCACACCTCCCTGGCTTTCGGACGAGACAGCCTAGGGTGACGGTGACTGAGGGGACGGCGGGTCATCGGATGTTGTGGCACACCGGCGGACTGAACTGGCGACGTTTCACGTGAATCACGTTTCGAGACGAGGTTTCCTGCTCGGGGCGGGCCTGGTCGCGGGAGGAGCCGCAGCAGTCGGGATCGGCGTCAACGAGGGTGTGCTTCCCGGGCGCTCCTGGGTCTACCGCGAGCTCGGCCACGACGGCCCGGACGGGGCCGTGCCTAGGACCACTCCTGGGCGGACCGTCAGCGGCGGCTTCGTCTCCGAGGCGCGGCTCGGGCTGCGCTGCGGCTGGACGATCGCGTTCCCTCCCGTCGAATCGCGCGACCTGCCCGTTGCCGTCGTCCTGCACGGCCGCGGCAACGACCACGCCTCCGTCTTCAGCCCCAGGTACCTCGCCCTCGACCGGTTCCTCGCGTCCGCCGTACGCCAGGGCGCGGCACCGTTCGCCCTCGCCAGCGTGGACGGTGGGGAGACGTACTGGCATCCCCGGGACAGCGGCGAGGACGCCGGCGCCATGGTGACCGACGAGTTCCTGCCCCTGCTGGCCGGCCACGGCCTCGACGTGTCGAGGCTGGGGTTCCTGGGTTGGTCGATGGGTGGGTACGGCGCCCTCAGGCTCGCCGGAATGCTCGGACCCGGCCGGGTGGCGGGTGTCGCAGCCGAGAGCCCTGCCTTGTGGCACCGCTACGAGGACACGGCTCCGGTGGCGTTCGACAACGCCGACGACTTCGCGGAGGCGACCGTCTTCGGGCGTCAGGTCAGCCTCGACGGCATCCCTGTGCGCATCGACTGCGGCGAGGGCGACCCCTTCTACGCCGCCACGCACGACTACGTCGCGGGCTTCGACGTCCCTCCCGCGGGCGGGTTCCAGCCGGGGGACCACGACGTGGGCTACTGGCG
>DATGYO010000017.1:0-18272 GCA_035297905.1 Nocardioidaceae bacterium | reverse complement strand
GGAGCCACAGCCGGGGCTGTCGCTGCTTCGGCTTGCGCAGGGCCAGGTCGATGCCGCGGTCGCGGCGATCCGCCGTCTGGTCTCGGAGCCTGACGACGTTCAGGGCGCAGCCGGCGATCTTGCCCGGGCCAGGCTGCTCGCCGCGCACGTCGAGATCATGCTCGTCGCCGGTCGCGTCGACGCCGCCCGCTCCGGCGCCGAGGAGCTCGCCGACTGGGCGATCCACGTCGACGTACCGCTGTTGCAGGCGATGTCCGCACAAGCCACAGGCGCCGTCCTGTTGGCCGAAGGAAGCCCGGACACCGCCCTCGATCGGCTACGTCACGCTTGCGGCATCTGGCAGACGCTGACAGCGCCGTACGACGTGGCCCGGACCCGCGTGCTGATGGGGGTCGCCTGTCGCCTCCTCGGAGACCACGACACGGGGCAGATGCACCTCGACGCCGCGTGCAACGTGTTCCGGGACCTCGGCGCATTGCCCGACCTGACCCGCACGGAGAAGCTGACTCTCAAGACAGCGCCAGGAGCACGAGGCCTGCTGACCCCTCGTGAGCTCGAGGTGCTCCGGCTGGTCTCCCTCGGCAAGACGAACCGGGCGGTCGCCGCCGAGCTGTTCCTGAGCGAGAAGACGGTCGCTCGCCATGTCAGCAACATCCTCACCAAGCTCGGGCTGTCCTCGCGGTCGGCGGCCACGGCGTACGCCTACGAACACGGCCTGGTGTAGACGCCCCTCACCCCGACACGAGCCCTCCGCGATCGTGGGCAGAACTACCCATCCGGCGACTTGGTGAGTTCGCCGCATGCGCCGAGGGTCCTCGCTCCCTAGCGTCGTGGTCGAGCCTCACCATCGAGCTCATGGACGCCGGGAGGTCGGGAACGATGACCAGCAAGCAGTACGACGTGATCGTGGTCGGCGCGCGCTGCGCGGGGTCGCCGACAGGCATGTTGTTGGCGCGCAAGGGATACCGGGTCCTGGTCGTGGACAGGGCGACCTTCCCGAGCGACACCGTCTCCACCCATCTGGTCCATACACCTGGCGTGCTGGCGCTGCGGCGTTGGGGGCTGCTGGACCGTCTTGTGGCGACCGGATGTCCACCGATCCACACCTACGCCTTCGACTTCGGACCGTTCACCCTCGCGGGATCGCCCGCGATCGACGGCGCTCCTGTCTCGTACGCGCCGCGACGGATCGTCCTCGACCAGCTCCTGGTCGACGCGGCGCGCGAGTCGGGCGCCGAGGTCCGCGAAGGTTTCACCGTCGAGGACGTCGTCATCAAGGACGGACGGGTCAGCGGCATCCGGGGACACGGACGTGACGGCCGCACGGTGGCTGAGCACGCACGCGTGGTGGTCGGTGCGGACGGCCGACGATCGCTGGTCGCCCAGGTGGCGCGACCTGAGCAGTACGACGAGAGGCCACCGCTGCTCGCCGCCTACTACTCGTACTTCAGCGGGATGCCCATGGAGGGGCGGTTCGAGACCTACGTTCGACCGAACAGGGGGATGGCCGCGTGGCCCACGAACGACGGGCTCACCATGGTGATCGCCGGCTGGCCGCACGCCGAGTTCGCGACCAACAAGAAGGACGTGGAGGGCAACTTCTACAAGACGCTCGAGCTCGAACCCTCCTTGGCCAAACGCGTCGGCGCAGCCCACCGGGAGGAACGTTTCGCCGGCACCGCAGTGCCCAACTACTTCCGCAAGCCGTACGGCCCCGGATGGGCGCTGGTGGGCGACGCTGGCTACAACAAGGACTTCATCACCGCCCAGGGCATCCAGGACGCCTTCCGGGACGCTGAGCTCTGCGCGACCGGGCTCGACGAGGCGCTCTCGGGCACCCGTTCGTTCGAGGACGCCATGGATGGATACCAGGCTCGACGAGACTCCCAGGTGCTGCCCATGTACGAGTTCACCTGTGGGCTCGCGACCCTGGAGCCGCCTCCACCGGAGATGCAGCAGCTCCTCGGCGCCGCCCATGGGAACCGGGAGGCGATGGACGAGTTCGCCCGCGTCAACGCTGGGGCCATGTCACCTGCAGAGTTCTTCAGCCCCGAGCACGCCGAGCGCATCCTCGCCGCAGCCGACGGCGCCTGAGCCGTCTCAGCAGTCGGTTTGTCCGCGACGGGACCGGGGTACGCCTCGTCGATGTCCCACCAGGCACTCGTAGACGAACTGCTGAAGGAGCACGGGGAGACCTATGCCGCGGCGGCCGGCATCGCGCTCGCCGACAAGCCCTCCCCGTTGTTCCAGCTGCTCGTGCTCACGATGCTCTCTTCGGCGCGGATCTCAGCCGACATCGCGGTGGCAGCAGCACGGGAGCTGTTCGGTGCGAGCTGGCGCACGCCGCAGCGGATGCGCGAGTCGACCTGGCAGCAGCGGGTCGATGCGCTCGGGCGTGGCGGCTACCGGCGGTACGACGAGAGCACCGCGACGAAGCTCGAGCAGCTGTCGCAGCAGGTGATCGACGAGTACGGCGGTGACCTCCGACGAATCCGGCCGAGCGGGCCGAACGCCGCGGACGACCTGGCCGGGGTGATCGCATCGTTCCCGCGCATCGGCCCGACCGGAGCCAAGATCTTCTGCCGCGAGGTGCAGGACGAGTGGCCGGAGGTCAGTCCGTACTTCGACGACCGGGCGTTGAAGACAGCCGACCGGCTGGGGCTACCGACCGACCCGCGTCAGCTGGCTGAGCTGGCTCCGAACGGGAAGGTCGCAGTCCTGGCGGCCGCCCTGGCGCGCGCCAAGCCGGCACGCTGACACGTCCCCGGAACGTCATCCTCTGGGTTTCTCGGCGACAAAGGGAACTCTGGCTACGTATTGCTGGTACAGCTTGACGGCCTCCTCCAGGGACACCTGTTTGAACTCGACCAAGGTCTGCAGACCTTCGAGCTCCGCGTTACAGGCCTCGGCGCTGACGATGCGAGCCTCGGTGTTCTTGGACTTGCTCAGGTTCGCGGAGATAGCCGCGACGATCGAGACCACCATGGCGAACAGGCACAAGGGGCGCCACACGGCTTCGGGACTGCCGAGCTCGAGGGACTCCGCCACCCGGTCGGTGAACTTGGAGCCACCCACGGCTGGTCCGGCAGTGAACGCTGCCGCCAACGCGCTGCTGATCACCGTGACGTAGGTCAACCGCTCCGCACGGGGCCTCGCCGACCGCAGGTACGCGTCCACGGTCTGCCTGCGATCCTCGATCCGCTTCACCAGCCGCTGCCATTCGGCTTGATCCGGCATGACTTCGTCCCTTTCTGCACAGAATCGGCTTCCTTGCGGGGTGGTCGTGCGCGGTGAGCCCCGACAGCATCCTGCACCCTGCCTCGACCGCCCGGAGCGGTCTCGTCGACCTGAGCTGCGCCGACTCCAGCAGCAAGTGGTTCAAACAATTTCGCCTGCCTCTTCCGGGCCAAACTCGGACACTCCAGGCGCCATGGCAGGTGGTAACAGCAAGGAGTTCGCGGATGAGGATTGAGACGGTCCCGACGCGGAAACCCTGCCTGTGTACGGGAACCATCTGCGGAAGGCGTTCAATGCAGCACTCGAGGAACACGACACCACCGATCGTGTCCCAAGCCGTGACAGTCGATCTGGTCCACCCGACCGGGGCCACGGCCCCTGTCGCGGCCCAGCTCCAGTACGACCCCCGTCACCCGTACGCCGTGACCACGGTCTTCATGACCGGCGGCAACCAGGTCCGCTGGACCTTCGGCCGCGACCTCCTGCGCGTGGGACTCTACGAGCCCGCAGGTGTTGGCGATGTCCACGTGTGGCCGGGCCTCGACTCCGGCGGCAACGCCGTGGTCATGATCGAGCTGCGCTCGCCCGACGGAGAGGCGCACGTCCAGGCCAGGACGGCCGACCTCTCCGCCTTCGTGGAGCGGATGACCAGCGCGGTCGTGCCTGGCACGGAGTCCGAGCGCATCGACGTGGACGCGGCGATCTCCGCGATCCTCGAGCCAGAGGACGCCTGAGCCGGATCCGGGACTTTGCACGGACCTAGCTCGGCTCTCCGATGTCCTCGTTCCACAGCTCGGGGTTCCGGGCGATGAACTGCTCCATCATCGCGATGCACTGCTGGTCGTCGAGGACGACCACCTCGACGCCGCGGGAGCGCAGGTAGTCCTCCCCGCCGTAGAAGGTCTCGTTCTCGCCGATGACCACCCGCGGGATGCCGTACAGCAGGATAGCGCCGGTGCACATGTCGCACGGCGAGAGCGTGGTCGCCATGGTCGACTCGGCGTACACCGTCGCAGGCAGCCGGCCGACGTTCTCGAGGCAGTCGGTCTCGCCGTGCCGGATCGCGCTGCCCAGCTGCACGCGTCGGTTGTGGCCGACGCCGAGGACCCGGTCGCCCTGTGCCAGCGCGGCTCCGATGGGGATACCACCCTCGGACAGGCCCACCCGGGCTTCGGCCAGGGCGAGTGCGAGCAGCTCTTCGTCGGTCATGCGCTTCTCCTTCTGCGTGAGTCAGGGTCACCCGCGCCGGTAGGCCTTGAGGTACGACGCCGGATAGTGCACCTTGCGACCCCACACGGCCAGGGCCGCGATGACCGCGAGGTACGGCAGGGCGAGCATCAGCTCGCGCGGGATCGAGCTGAAGGCCGTGGTGATCGCAAGCTGGAGCTGCAGGGCGTCCGTGCCGGCGAAGATCAGCGCGCCGAGCACCACGGGCCAGACCCGCCACTTCGCGAAGATCACCAACGCGATGCACACCCAGCCGCGGCCGTTGATGATGTCGAGCGTGAAGTTGCCCAGCACGGAGAGCGTGAGGAACGCGCCGCCGATCGCCATCAGCGCCCCGCCCACCATCAGCGCGACATAGCGGGTCGCCGTCACGGAGATGCCTGCCACGTCGGCGGCCTCGAAGTTCTCCCCCACCGCGTGGATCCGGTAGCCCATGCCCGTGGACCGCAGTACCCACCAGGCGCCGGGTGCGAGCACCAGGAACGCCACGTAGGTGAGCCAGTGCTGGTCGACCACGGGTACGTCGGGCAGCCAGACGTGGAACTTGTTGTCCAGGGTCGGCCGCTTCCCGGCGTACAGCAGGCGGAACGTGAACTCGCACACCGCGATGAGCAGCAGCGTCAGGCCGAGTCCCGACACGTGCTGGTTGAGGCCGAGCGTCACGGTGAGCAGCGCCATGAGCAGCCCGGCGACGACCCCCGAGACGATGGCGGTGACGAGACCGAGCCACGGCGAGCCGCTGCGCAACGCGACCAGGAACCCGGTGAACGCACCGAAGTACATCGTGCCTTCGATGCCGAGGTTGAGCACGCCGGTCTTCTCCACGATGAGCTCGCCGATCCCGGCCCACACCAGGGGCGTGGCGATGGTCAGCGTCGCGCTGAGGAGAGCCAGGACGTTGATGCTCACGACGACTCCTCGGCAGCGGCAGGCGTCCTACGACGCCGCCGTCCCGACCACGAGATCCGGTACTGCCGCAGGCTCATCGCCGACAGCACGGTCAGCAGGAGGAGCGCGCCGAAGATCGCGCCGAGCTGCGTGGGCACCTGCAGGACGAGCGAGACGTTCTCCGCGCCGACGGCGATGTCTGCCAGGAGGACGGCGACGAGCACCACGCCGAGGGCCGTGAGTCCGCCCAGGGTGGCGACGATGACGCCGGTGTAGCCGTAGTTGTTGGAGATGCCCTGGGTCAGCTGGTGCTGCACGCCCATGACCTGGGACGCACCCCCGAGGCCGGCGATCGCGCCCGACACCAGCGCGCTGCGGAACCGCAGCCGGTCGACCGGGATCCCGCTGAACCTCGCCGCCTCCGGCGCCTGCCCCGCAGCCCGGACCTGCATGCCGACCGCGGTCTTGCCGAAGACGAACCACGTGATCGCGATGACCACCATGGCGACGCCGAAGCCCCAGTGGACCCGCGTTCCGGGAACCAGCGACGGCAGGTCGTATCCCGACCCGAACCGGTCGGAGTCCGTGAACCCGGTCTGCGAGTTGCGCCAGGGCCCGTTGAGAAGGCCCTGTACGACGAGCAGGGCGACCGGGTTGAGGAGCAGCGTGGTGACCACCTCGTCGATCTCCCCACGTCGCTTGAGCCACGCCGGCAGCCACGCCCATGCCAGCCCGCCGAGGGCACCGGCGACGAACCCGAGCGGCAGCGCCACCACTGCAGGCAGGCCCGGGAAGTTGAGGGCGAGGGCGGTCGTGGCGACGGCTCCGATGAGGAACTGTCCTTCGGCGCCGATGTTCCAGTAGCCGGCCCGGAAGGCGATCGCCACGGCGATGCCGGTGAACAGCAGCGGCGTCGCGGTCAACATCACCTCGTAGATGCCGAGGGTCGAGCTCAGCGGCGTGACGAGGTACCGCTCGAACGCGGCCGGTGGGTTCGCCCCCGCCAGCCGGATCGGGATGGCACTGAGCGCGACGGTCACCAGGACGGCGACGACGAAGGCGACCGGCGCCACCCAGCGAGGCTCGTGGCCGCGGAGCACCAGCCTCATACGGCCACCGACTCGCCGGTCATCATCGCGCCCAGGCGCTCGCTGGTCGCGTCCTTCACCGCCAGGCCGCCGGTCACGGCACCCCGGAACAGCACCAGGATGCGGTCACAGAGACTCCGCAGCTCGTCGAGGTCCTCCGAGATGAGCAGGACACCGGCTCCGGAGCCGCGCAGCTCCTGGAGCTGGGTGTGGACGTACTGGTAGGCGCCGATGTCGAGTCCCCGGGTCGGCTGCGCGGCGACGAGGACCCGGGGCCGGCGCGCGAGGGCCCGGGCCAGCAGGACCTTCTGCATGTTGCCGCCCGAGAGGGTCGCGACCGCGTCGGTCGGGGCGGCGCGGATGTCGAAGCGCTCGATCAGCCCCTCCGCGTGGGTCCGGATCGCCGCTTTGTCGAGCATCCCGCGACGGGTGAACGACCGCAGGTCCTCGATCACGAGGTTGTGCTCCACGCTCTGCTGCGGGAGGACGCTCCCCCGCCGGTCCTCGGTCAGCCGACCCAGACCGGCCTCGAGGCGTCCGGCGATGTCCAGGTGGGTCACGTCGGTGCCGTCGACCTCGATGCGTCCGTCCGTCGGGATGTCGGTGCCGGCGAGCACGTTCATCAGCTCGGTCTGGCCGTTCCCGCTGATCCCGGCGAGGCCCACGATCTCCCCCGGCATCACGTCCAGGCTCACCCGGTCGAGCAGCGGCCGCCCCTCGCGCTCGAGGGTCACGTCCGTCATGCGCAGGACAGGCACCTGCTCCGCCGTACCCCCTGGCTCGGAGCCACCCACCGCCGGCTTCTCACGGACCGGCAGACCGACCGCAGCGGCGGTGTCCTGGTCGGGTGCTGCCGCGGTTCCCATCATCAGGTCGGCGAGCTCCTTCGTCGTCGCCTCGGCGGTGACCCGCTCCCCCACCAGCCGCCCGCGGCGCAGGACGACGACCCGTTCGGAGATCTCCGCGACCTCGCGAAGCTTGTGGGAGACGAAGAGGACTCCGAGGCCCGTGCCACGCAGCCTTCCGATCGTCGTGAACAGGGCACGGACGTCCTGGGGTGTGAGCACCGCGGTGGGCTCGTCGAGGATCAGCACGCGGCACTCGTGGAACAGCGCCTTCACGATCTCGACCCGCTGCCGCTCGCCGATCGAGAGCGTCGAGACCATGCGCTCCGGCTCGATGTGCACACCGACGCGGTCCATGGCGTCCATGACGCGCTGACGGGCAGCGCGTACGTCGACCCTGCCGAGCCCGACCGAGGAGAGCGCGACGTTCTCGGTGACCGTCATCGTCTCCACGAGGGAGAACTCCTGCGTGACCATGCCGATGCCGGCGTCCATGGCATCCCGCGGGGACCCGATGTCGAGCACCCGGCCGTCCATGCTGATCGTCCCCGCGTCGGGGCGCACCAGGCCGTAGACGATCTTCATCAGCGTCGACTTCCCGGCACCGTTCTCACCGAGCATCGCGACCACCTCGCCCGACGCGACCGAGACGCTGACGGAGTCGTTCGCGACGAGGTCGCCGAACCGCTTGGTAATGCCGTTCAGCTCCAGGAGCGGCCGGGTGGAGGTCACTGCTTCGATACGTCGATCGAGCCCTTGGGGGCCGACTCGTCGATCGGCGTCGTGAACGACCCGTCCTTGATCGCCTGCTCCTTCTGCTCCACCTGCTTCACCAGATCCTGCGGGACACCGCCGACGACGTCGGTGTTGATCGGCGCGAGCTCGCTGCCCCCCTCCTTCATGAAGGAGTACTTGCCGAGGTCGACGGCTTCCGGCTTCCCGGTGGCCTGTTCCACGACCTGGTCGACCGTGGGCCGCACGTGCCAGATGAGCGAGGTGACCACGTTCTTCGGGGCCTCGTCCTTCTGGTCGACCATCATGCCGACGACAGGGAGGTTCGCCTCCTTTGCGGCGGAGATCACCCCGTCGCGCTCGGCGAAGAGCACGTCTGCACCCGCGGAGACCTGCGCCTGCGCGGCCTGCTTCGCGGCAGCCGGGTCGAAGAACGTGTTGATGAACGACACCTTCACAGTCGCCTTGGGGTTGGTCTCCTTCACGCCGAGCACGAAGGCGTTGACGATCCGGTTGACCTCCGGGATCGGCATGGCGCCTACCACGCCGATCACGTTGCTCTTGGTGAGGCCGCCGGAGAGCATGCCTGCGAGGTACGCCGGGTCCTGCAGCCAGTTGTCGAAGACGCTCATGTTGGGGCTGGCCGGCTTCTCCCCGGAGCCGAACGCGAACGGCATGTCGGGGTAGTCCTTGGCGACCTTGCGCACGGCCTCCTCCGCAGCGAAGGCGTCACCCATGATCGCGGCCGGCTTCTCGTTGGTGGCGATGTCGCGCAGCGCCCGTTCCATGGCGTCGGAGGTGCTCAGGTTGTCGACGTGCTTGTACTCGATCTTCCCGTCCTCGACCGCGCTCTGGAGCGCCGAGTGGATCGCCCCGTCCCAGGGCTCCTCCAGCGGGGTCGCGTAGACGCCGTAGATCAGCGGACGCTCCCCGCCACCGCCTCCGCCTCCCCCGCCTCCGGACGTCTCGTTGCCGGTGGTGCCGCCGCAAGCGGCCAGGAGCGCCAGTGCGGCCGCTCCGGCGACGCCGGCTAGTCGGCGCCGTCCTCTCGACGAACCCCGGGACTGACCGATCATGGCGACCTCCGTCTGGTTTCACAGCGGCGAGATATGAGCACTTAACCGCGCTCGCCGGGCAGGCAGCAAGACGCAGACTGTGTATTCGCCGTGACTTGACCGCGGGTGCGGTGGGGGGAGACTGAGACGGAGAGCCGCGGCTCGGGAGGCGGACGCATCGGGGCTATCAAAGGAGAAGCCATGCCGAAGTACGCGCTGTTCTTCACGTACACGTCTGACGCCTGGGACGCGATGGTCGAGAAGCCGAGGGATCGTGCCGCTCAGGCGCGGGCCGTGGTCGAGGCGTCAGACGGCACGATGGAGGCCATCTACTGGATGTTCGGCCCGCACGACGGGATGTGCATCTTCGA
The DNA here is from genome assembly GCA_035297905.1 of Nocardioidaceae bacterium. GTDB lineage: Bacteria > Actinomycetota > Actinomycetes > Propionibacteriales > Nocardioidaceae > Nocardioides_C. Next base: position 8,829 of record DATGYO010000017.1, on the reverse strand, counting down.
CGCCCCGAACTCGATCTCGGCGGGGGCGGTCAGCGTGGCGGTCGGCAGCACCGGGTCCTTCAAGAATCTGGAGACCCACGAGCTGCTGACCCAGGACCAGCTGGGCAACTTGCTGACGACCGCTCGCGACTCGAGGCGCCGCTATCAGCCGCCGCGCCAGCCTTACGTCGGGCCGTAGGGCTCCGCGACCACCAAGACCCCTCCGGCGCCCCGCCCCGAACGCTACGGTGAGCACGTGCGCGGCGACCGGGTGGAGATCGTCATCGATGCGGGCGGCGAGGTCCGCACGTACGAGGTCGTGGCCACGCGCGCAGGACGGCGGGTCGAGATCCACACCGGTCGAGGGATCGTCGAGGTCACCGAGGTGACCCGTGGCGGTACCCCTGTGCGGACAGCCCGCTTCATGGCCAGCCGCATCCTCGCGCTCGTGGAGCACCCGGCGGCCACACCGAACATCGCCGAAGAGGTCATCCCGCCGGGTCCTTAGTCGCCGCGCACCCCGCCGCCACGGCCACGGATAGGGAATCCACCCGATGTGGGACGTCCCCCTCAGTCCTTAGCGTCACTCACAGAAGTTGACCCGCATCGTGAGTTGAGGAGCCACTCCATGGGATCTGTTCGGATCACGCAGGCCGCGGCCGACGCGCACTACGCCGACCTACTCGCCGCCACCGGGGCCACCCCGCGTGACGACGCACGGCGGACCGCCCGACGCGACAGCCGACGTGCGACGCGCCAGGCACGCACACGTCTCTACGGGTGGCGGTTCCGCGTGGCGCGCGCCTAGCCCGGAGCCTCTGTCAGGTCCGCACCCGGAGCGGGCACACTGTGTGCCCATGAGCCCTCGGTCGCGGTCGCCCCTGGACGTCAGCCTCGATGGTCTCGACAGCCTGCCGGACCTTCGACGAGAGGTCTTCGAGGCCCGGCTCGAGCGGTGGCTTCCGGATCTGCGCGAGGCGGTCGAGCCGCTGTACGACGATCCCGAGACCGTCGTACGGCGTCTCGTGGCCCTGGCGGCCTCCGCCTATGCCTCACGCGAGGACGAGCTGCACCGCCTCGACCTCCGCCGATCACTCGCCCCCGACTGGTTCCAGCGGCCCGACCTCGTCGGCTACGCCGCGTACGCAGACCGGTTCGCGGGCAGCCTGGCCGGGGTCGCCGAGCGCGCCGAGTATCTCAAGGAGCTCGGTGTCGGCTACCTCCACCTGATGCCCCTGCTCCAGCCCCGCCCGAACCCGAACGACGGCGGTTATGCAGTCCAGGACTACCGCGCGGTCCGCCCGGACCTGGGCACGATGGAGGACCTGCGCAAGCTCACCCGCAAGCTGCGCGAGGAGGGCATCAGCCTGTGCCTGGACCTCGTGCTCAACCACGTCGCCCGTGAGCACGAGTGGGCGCGGCTGGCGCGAGCCGGGGAGCAGCGCTACCGCGACTACTTCCTGGCCTTCCCCGACCGCGAGATACCCGACGCCTACGAGCGGACGCTCCCGGAGGTGTTCCCCGACTTCGCCCCCGGCAACTTCACCTGGGACGACGAGCTGGCCGGCTGGGTCTGGACGACGTTCAACGACTACCAGTGGGACGTGAACTGGGCGAATCCAGACGTGCTCTGCGAGTACGCCGACATCATTCTGAACCTGGCCAACCACGGTGTGGAGGTCCTCCGGCTCGACGCGATCGCCTTCATCTGGAAGCGCCTGGGCACGAACTGCCAGAACCAGCCCGAGGTGCACGCGCTCACCCAGGCGCTTCGCACCCTCACCCGGATCGCGTGTCCCGCGGTGGTGTTCAAGGCCGAGGCGATCGTCGGACCGTCCGACCTGCTGGCCTATCTGGGACAGGGTGAGCACTACGGCAAGGTCAGTGACCTGGCGTACCACAACAGCCTGATGGTGCAGATCTGGTCGATGCTGGCCGCGCAGGACGTCGTGCTGGGGTCGAGGGCGCTGCAGCAGCTGCCCCCGCCCCCGTCGACGACGGCGTGGATCACCTACGCACGCTGCCACGACGACATCGGCTGGGCGATCTCCGACGAGGACGCCGCCGCCGTCGGGCTCGACGGTCACGCACATCGTCGGTTCCTGTCGGACTTCTACTCCGGCGAGTTTCCGGGCTCGTGGGCACGCGGGCTGGTCTTCCAGGAGAACGAAGCGACCGGCGACCAGAGGATCTCCGGGTCGCTGGCGTCCCTGGCCGGGCTCGAGGCCGGTGACCAGTACGCCGTGTGGCGGATCCTGCTGGCCCATGCGATCCTCTTCGGCTTCGGCGGGCTGCCCGTGATCTGGATGGGTGACGAGCTCGGCCTGCTCAACGACCCCGACTGGGTCGTGACGCCCGAGCACGCCGGCGACAACCGCTGGGCGCACCGGCCTCGCATGCCTTGGCCGATCCCGGCGGACTCACACCGGATCCAGACGGGGATCCGTGCCCTCGTGCAGGCTCGGGCGACACTCCCGCACCTGCACGCGTCGGTGTCCGCGGAGGTGCTGGATCCCCGGGACCCCTCGGTGTTCCTCGTGGCGCGGCGCCACCCTCTCGGCACGATGCTCGGCGCCTACAACATGAAGGCCGAGCCGCGACATGTGCCGCTCGAGGTGCTTCACGGCCTCGGGCTCGATCCCTCGAAGGTCGTGGACCACCTCACCGGGTCGGCGCCGGACATCCGCGACGAGGCAGTCCAGCTCCCGCCGTACGCCGCGGTCTGGCTCGTCGCACGCAGCTAGCGGCGTCGTTGTCGGAAAGTGCAGGACCCTACGGTCGGGGCAGGGCCTGCGGCCGCTCACGTTCCCGGTCGCGGCGACCGAGCCACCACGCGGCACAGACGCCACCCACCGCCCCGAACAGGTGGCCCTGCCAGGAGACCCCCTGTGTCCCTGGTAGCACGCCCCAGAGCACACCGCCGTAGAGGATCAGCAACACCAGGCCCAGCAGGACCTGGCCCGCAGACCGTGAGAAGAACCCGCGCACCAGCAGGTACACCAGCCACCCGAACGCGAGAACGGACGCCCCGAGGTGCACGGTGTGGTCACCGCCGGTGAGCCAGGTGCCGGCGCCACCGACCACCCAGACCACCGCGGTGACCGCAACCCAGCGAGCCACCCCTGAAAGCAGGATCAGGAAGCCGAACACGAGCAGAGGCACGGTGTTGGCCACCAGGTGGCCCCAGCCTCCGTGCAGCAAAGGGGCGAAGATGATGCCGTCCAGACCGTCGACCTCGCGGGGCCTCACACCTGCACCGTCGAGGCGGTTGCCGAGGATCGTGTCGACCAGCTCGACGACGTACAGCACACCGACGAAGACCGCGATCACCTGCGCAGCAACCAGCGCCCGAGAAGATCTCCCTGTCTCCGGTCGCGCAGACGTCACCTCTCCACGGTAGCCAGCCAGATGAAGACACGCGTCAGGTAGCTCAGGCGCCTCGGTCCCAACGAGCTCCCAGCGCACAACAGGCGCCAACGACGCTACCGTGGAGCGAGGGGAGGCGGCGCCATGGCGGTTCACCTGAATCACACCATCGTCAACGTGCCGGACAAGCGTGTGTCCGCGACGCTCCTGGCGGAGCTGCTCGACCTTCCCGCGCCGACGCCCTTCGGACCGTTCCTGGTTGTCGAGCTCGACAACGGGGTGTCGCTCGACTTTGCCGACGACCACGGCCCTGCACACCCTCAGCACTATGCGTTCCTCGTCAGCGAGACGGAGTTCGACGAGATCTTCGGCCGGATCGAGGAGCGTGGGCTGACCTACTGGGCCGATCCTGGTCGCCGACGGCCGGGTGAGGTCAACACCAACGACGGCGGTCGCGGCGTGTACTGGGAGGAACCGGGCGGCCATTTCCTCGAGATCATCACTCGTCCTTACGGCAGCGGCGGCTGAGGTACGGCGATGCGCGCAGTCGACCGCTCCCGCACCCAGCCGAACCTCTTCGCGCGGGAGCTGTTCGACGGCCTGCCGAAGCGGTACGACGTGTTGGAGGAGATCCTCTCCTTCCGGCAGAACCACCGCTGGCGCACGGCGATGGTCGACGCGGTCACCTCGATGAAGCCCGCGCCCAAGCAGGTCCTCGACGTCGCGACCGGCACCGCCGGTGTGGCGATGATGCTGGCCGAGCGGACCGACGCCCAGGTCACCGGTATCGACCTGACGGAGGAGATGCTCCGGATCGGACACCAGCGGGTCAGCCGTCGCAGGCTCGACGACCGAATCGACATGCTGTGCGGGCGCGCCGAGCAGCTCCCCTTCCCCGACGCCACATTCGACGCGCTCACGTTCACCTATCTCCTCCGCTACGTCTCCGACCCTGCGGCCACCCTGCGCGAGCTCGCACGCGTCGTCCGCCCTGGAGGCGTGGTGTCCAGCCTCGAGTTCTTCGTGCCGTCGCCACCCGTCTGGCTCCCGGCCTGGCGGTTGTACACCCGGGTGGTCCTGCCGACGGCCGGGTTCCTCGGCGGCGGACGCGAGTGGGCCGGCGTCGGCCGGTTTCTCGGGCCGTCCATCGAGGAGCACTACCGGAGATATCCGCTCGCGGCACATGTGGACATGTGGCACGCCGCCGGGATCATCGACGTGCACACACGACCGATGAGCGTCGGTGGAGGCCTCGTGATGTGGGGACGCAAGCGCGATGGCTGAGCCGGGTGCCGCCGCCCCGGCCTTCTACGCACGCCGCGGTGGTCGAGTCGCCGACTGGTGGACGTTGCTGCATCCGCCGTACACCCTCTGGCATCTCAGCTACGTCGTACTCGGGGCTGCCATGGCGCCGTCGGTCGACCTCGCCGTGTTGGGGGTCAGTGTGCTGGCGTTCTTCCTCGCGGTGGGTCTCGCGGCCCACGCACTCGATGAACTGCAAGGACGCCCGCTTCGCACGCATATCAGAGACCGGACCCTGAAGATCCTGGCCGGTCTGGCACTCGCCGGTGCCTGCACGCTCGGCGTCATCGGCGCATTCCTCTGGGGACCGGTGAACTGGCCGCTGGCGGTCGCCATTCCGATCGGCGCGGTCCTCGTCGGCGGCTACAACCTCGAGCTGTTCGACGGCCGGCTGCATGCCGACTGGGCGTTCGCCTGGGGTTGGGGCGGCTTTCCCGTCATCGTCGGGTTCGTCGCCCAGGCGCCCGACATGACCTGGCCGTTGCTCGGCGCGGCTGTGGCGGCGACTCTTGCCGGGGTGGGCACCTCGTACGCACAGCGACACCTGAGTACGCCGGCACGCGAGCTCCGCCGGCGCACCGCCGACGTCAGCGGCACCGTCACGCGGGTCGACGGAGGTGTCGCAGCGCTCGACCGCGCTGCGCTGCTGACGCCCCTCGAAGGAGCGCTGCGCTCGCTGGCCTGGGCAGTCCCGGCTGTGGCCCTCGCGGCGCTACTCGCCCGCGTCTGATCTGGTTTGCCGCAGTCTAACTCCCATCCGCCTACTCGAAACGGGCCGCCCGAAAGGCCTCGACGACCTCCCGCTTCACACGACCGCGGTCGGATACCGGGATCCCCTGCGAGATAGCCCAGGCGCGGACCTCGGTCGGAGTGGGCTCGGCCGGCGCCAGAGGAGAGGCGGGGACGAGGTCCCGCACGGCCAGCTCGCCGCCGTACTCATGCTCGGCAGCAGCCCGCGCACCGGCGAGGAAGCGATAGGTCCACTCCTGTGCCAGCGCTCTGGTCTCGAGGAAGAGGATCGGCACGCTCGGCCACCTGAGCTGGCACTCGGCCAAGCCGTCGGCGACGACAGCGGGCCGGACGTGCTGGGCCTTGAACACCTGGGAGTACCGGTCTTCGACCACCACGGCCGCTCGAGGCACTGCTGCAAGATCGGCAAGCTGGTACCTGAGCTTCCCGCTCGTCAGCGAGGAGAGCAGGTCGGCGAGGCTCTTGCGTTCCACGACCGCCAACAGGGCGTCGCCGACCATCACGCCGTAGTCGCCCGCCGACAACAGCGCCCGACGCGTGACCGCCTGCTGCTCCTTGAACGTGTAGCAGTAGCGCTCACGACTGTCGACAACGATCTCGAGATCGGCCACCCCTGAACCGCGAGCCGTCGGCAGGTTGACCGCTGGTCGAGCCTGCTTCGTCGTCCGGGCGGTCTGCCAGAAGATCGCGGGACGTCCTCCACGGATGCGAGTGAAGACGACCTGCGAGCGGTTCTCGCGAGCTCGATCCAGGACCAGATCGATGGCGGCTCCTCGGCGTACGCACGATCGAGTGGGCACCCGTTCGACGATCTCGGCGTCGTGCGGCCACTCCTCCACTCGATGGCAGTAGACCTTGCTCGTCCTCGGCCAAGGCTCTCGTGCCTTGAGGAGGATCCCTTCGCCCAACGGGATGCGCAGCAGGTAGGGCAACTTGCTGTCGGGCTCAGGATTGCGCGCCACCACGAAGTCCTCAGGCATGGCGCCCAGTTTGCAGTACGTCGACAGCCACCGCGGCGACCTCCGGATAGCGCGCGCGCCGTACCCGGGCAGGCGGACGCTACGACCTCAGCGTGCGTACCGCTTGGCCACCACGTCCTGCTGGTCCACGGGGCTGCCCTTCTGGATCGTCCAGGCCAGGCGCACCAGCCCGGCGTGCGACCAGACCAGCGGGGTGGCGGACCGGGTGCCCTCACCGGCGCGGCAGCAGCGCCGACCGGTGGGCGGGCGGCCGTCCCAGACCTGCTCGGCGAGCATGTCGCTGGGACCGGTCGCCGCGGCCATCGCCTTGAGGTACCGAGCCCCGTTCCCGCCCGCGGTCACGGCGTACTCACCGCGCTCCCCGGTGAGCAGGGGCCACCCCCGCCCGAGCGTGGTGTGGGTGTCCGGGTCGGTGATCGTCCACTCGCCCCCGGTGCGCGTCTCGCCGTACCCGTCGAAGTTGAAGCGGTGCCAGAACGGGCCGTTGGGCGTGTTCACCTTCAGCTCCCGGTCGACTACCGGCAGCGTCGACAGCACGTCGGCGTCGTCGGACTGCTCGATGCCGAAGCGAACCAGGTCGAGGAAGCTCGCGTCCACGACCTTCCGCTGGTCGACTGCCGAGGGGCCGCCATCGCCGATCGAGTACGTCGTGCCCGCGTTGGGGTTGCCGTCCTTGGTCAGGCGCAGGAAGTAGGGCGCATCCGACAGCGGACCGGTCTTGGTGACCGTCCAGCTCTTCACCTTCGCCTGCCACTCGTCCGCGAGCTTGAGCCAGCGGGCTGCGGACGCGTCGTCGCCGTTGCGGCGTGCGAGGTCGGCGGCGCACACGAGTCCGGCGATCTGTGCAGCGATGGAGTTGGGCGAGTAGCCGGACTGGTTCTCCCAGCGCTCCTGCGGGGAGTACGGCGCGCTGCGCCCGGTCTCCGGGTCCTTGAAGTTCGCGATGAAGTCCGCGGCGCGCTTCACCCCGGCGTACGTCGACGCGTCGTCCCGTCCGACGAGGTGAGCCAGCACGATCGGCAGGGCGACCTCGTCCAGCTGCAGGTTCGTCCAGACCGGCTTGCCGGTGACGTCGGAGTTCTGCGGGAACGAGCCGTCGGGCTTCTGCTGCACCTTGAACAGCCAGTCGACGATGCGTCGCGCCGCCGCCCGGTCGCCGTCCGCCCACAGCGCCGTACCGAACTGATAGGCATCGCGAGACCACACCAGGTGGTAGGCACCCGACGGCGACGACAGGCCCTCGACCTCGTCGCCCCACACCCACGGCATGCTCGGAGAGGCGACGAAGGCACCGCGGTTCTGCTTGTCCTCAGCGGCGGCCAGAACCAGCGCCGAGGCGAGGTACTGACGTCGTACCCCGGCGGCGCTGGCGGGGACCCGCTTCAGCGAGTCGAGGTAGTTGTGCCAGCCCGCGTCGTAGCGGCGCGCCGTGGTGGCGAACCCGGTCCGGGCCGCCTGGTTGGCCGTACGTCGGGCCTGGGCGGCATTGTTGCCGAAGCCGAGGGTCAGCGTCGCACGCTGGTGGCCCGGGCGCCCTGTCACGCCCGAGATCTGGCCGGTCTGCACGATGTTCCCGGGACCCGCGGTGCTGTAGCGGTGGTTGAGTCGGTGGTCCTTCCTCAGGTCGGTCCAGCCATCGCTCTTGCCGAGGTAGCCGGTCGACGTGACGCCGAAGCGGGGACGAGACACGAGCGTGCTCGACAGCTTCGAGTCGTTGTCGGTGGCCACGAGCGCGTGGCCAGCGGTTCGGCCGCGGTCGTTCATCCCACTGTTGTCCAGCGCCGGGTCGTAGAGCGCGAAAAGCTTGTACTTCTTGCCGTCCAGCGACTTCATCCGGATCTGTACCTCCACGGCGTCACGGCGTGGGTCGGTAACGAAACGCTTGGTGATTCGGTACCTGCCCGACTTCGCGGTGTTGACCTGAGTGAAGCCGAGGCTCCTGGCATCGGGCCGCGTGGTGCGCTGCCTGGTGTCGCGGGACTCGCGGTCGGTGAACGTCCGTCCGTCAGTCACGACCAGCTCGAGGCTACGCGCGCTCGGCGTGGAGAGGTCCGGGTAGTACATCTCGCTGGCACGGCCGTCCTGCAGGGTGAACCACACGTTGCTCCCACGTGTGCGGGCCGTGCCGAAGCCGGTCTTGTCGGCCTCCGTCCAGTCCGCCTTTCCACCGGGAGCCCCCGGCGCCGGCCCCTCGGCTCGGGCGACCGCTGCACTGGACGAAACCGGAACGGACACGAGTCCGGTGGCGATGAGAGCGAGAGAAGCGAATCCGAGGAGCGGACGAACAGACATTGAGCCTCCCGAGACGAAGTCACATAGGCCCTACCCAGTGACTGTCGTCACAAACGGCACATATGCTCCGAAAACGCAGCCAGATGTGTCGCGGCGAGTCGGGATGGATCCATCACCGGCGCAGTCCGCTCGCGCGTTGAACCGGTCGCTGGATCGCGCT
>DATGYO010000016.1:0-7782 GCA_035297905.1 Nocardioidaceae bacterium | reverse complement strand
GACCAGGTCAACGCTTCCGGGCCGACGCAGCTCACGTCCCTCGGGCATGTCCGCCCGCGAGCCCTGGTCGGCCGCCGACGGGTCCAGCGCGGTGCTCCCGGCAGTCGGGAGGTTCAAGGTGGCCTCGGCACGGAGGCCCGGGCGCGTCTCGCGCAGCGCCGCGGTGGGAGTGAGAGACATGGGCGCCGGCGTCGCCGGAGCGTCGGGCCTGTCGACGTCCCCGGCCCCCGGGATCGGGCCCTCGCCGTCGATGTCGTGGGAGCGGCCCTTGGCGACTCGCGACACGATCATGCCGATGCCGCCGAGGATGCTGCGGCGTGGAGCGCGAGATGCGGGCTCCCCCGTCGCGGAGTCCTCCGCCGCAGCCCCTTCGGCGGACTTCCCCGCGTCGGTGGTCGCGCGAGCGTTCTGGGTCGCAGGAGACGACCCGGGGCGCTCGACGACGGGCTCGTCCATCCGGACAGGTGCTGTCGTCTCGAGTCGGGGCTCGGCCGGGGAGGCAGCCTCGCCGGGGTGCAGCCTCGGGAAGACCTCGCGACGATCCTGCGCAGGGACCCTTGCGGGACCCTGTGCGCCGGGCTCCTCACGGAGGTCCTCGGCAGTCCAAGCAGCCTCAGCCGCCTCGACGTCCGCCTGAGCCGCCCCATCGTCAGTCCTCGGCTCCGCCACCTCCGGCGAACGCGGGGCGAGCTCGACCACGTCGGCACGACCGAGCGCCAAGGCTGCGATCTCCTCGGCGACGCTGCGCTCGCCGGCGGTCGAGACACGGGTCGTGGTCCCGACCGGCACGGCGAGCGCGGCGCCGTACATCTTCTGGTTGAGCGCCGCGTGGCGCCGGCCCTTCGCGTCGAGGCCCTCGAGGGCACGGGCGAGGCTGCGCGGGACGAACACCAGACGACCGTCGCGCAGGAACCCCTTGCGCGGGTGCACGACGACCTGGCCGATCGCGTCCCACGGCAGCCCGCGCCACTCGTCACCCAGGCGGATCCGGACACCGAGGTCGTCGGCGACGAGCAGGGGCGTGCGCGAATCGACGAGGGAGACCAGGTAGTACGCCGCGATGACCGCCATCACGCCGCACAGGGTCCAGTCGAGCGCCGTCGTGGTCTGCGACGCACGCCAGAGGTAGGCGATCGCCACCGCCGATGCCGCCGCCCCGATGAGGGCCGCGATGCCGGCGTGACGGCGCACGACGACCGGCGTGCCGGCGACAGCAGCCTCGTCGGACCCGTCGCGGCCCGGGCCTTCCACGTCAGGTCGGTCCGCCCCCGCTCGGTCCGTCTCGTCGCGTTCGGCCGGGCCGTTGAAGTCGTTCGGCATTGCGCTCACTGCTCCCCCTGCAAGGTTGCGAGAACTCCGTCGAGGTCGTCGGGCTTGATCAGGACGTCACGGGCCTTCGAGCCTTCGCTCGGGCCCACCACGCCGCGACTTTCCAGGATGTCCATCAGGCGGCCAGCCTTCGCGAACCCGACGCGAAGCTTGCGCTGCAGCATCGACGTGGAGCCGAACTGCGTGGAGACCACGAGCTCGATCGCCTGGACCACGAGGTCCATGTCGTCGCCGATGTCGTCGTCGAGCTCGCGCTTGCTCTGCTGCGGCGCGGTGACGTCGTCGCGGTAGCTCGGCTCGAGCTGGGCCTTGCAGTGGTTCACGACCTGGTGGATCTCGGCCTCGGTGACCCAGGAGCCCTGCACACGCACCGGCTTCCCGGCGCCCATCGGCAGGAACAGGCCGTCACCCTGCCCGACGAGCTTCTCGGCGCCGGGCTGGTCAAGGATCACGCGGCTGTCCGCAAGGCTCGAGGTCGCGAACGCGAGACGCGATGGCACGTTGGCCTTGATCAGCCCCGTCACGACGTCCACCGAAGGGCGCTGGGTGGCGAGCACGAGGTGGATGCCTGCTGCCCGGGCGAGCTGGGTGATCCGGACGACCGCGTCCTCGACGTCTCGGGGGGCGACCATCATCAGGTCGGCGAGCTCGTCCACGACCACGAGGAGGTACGGGTACGGCGCGAGCACGCGCTCGCTGCCCGCCGGCACCTGCACCTTGCCCGCGCGTACTGCCTTGTTGAAGTCGTCGACATGCCGGAACCCGAAGGCCGCGAGGTCGTCGTACCTCATGTCCATCTCGCGCACCACCCAGGCGAGAGCCTCGGCGGCCTTCTTGGGGCTGGTGATGATCGGTGTGATCAGGTGCGGGACGCCCTCGTAGACGTTGAGCTCCACACGCTTGGGGTCGACGAGGATCATCCGCACCTCGTCGGGGGTCGAGCGCATCAGGATCGAGGTGATCATCGAGTTGACGAAGCTGGACTTACCGGAGCCGGTGGCACCGGCCACCAGCAGGTGGGGCATCTTCGCCATGTTGGCGACCACGAAGCCGCCCTCGACGTCCTTGCCGAGGCCGACGATCATCGGGTGGTGGTCGTTGCGGGCGTTGCCCGAGCGGAGCACGTCACCGAGGGAGACGATCTCCTTGTCGGTGTTCGGGATCTCGATGCCGATCGCGGACTTGCCCGGGATCGGGGAGAGGATGCGCACGTCGGCCGAGGCGACCGCATAGGCGATGTTCTTGCCGAGCGCCGTGACCTTCTCGACCTTCACCGCCGAGCCGAGCTCGACCTCGTAGCGGGTGACCGTCGGACCGCGCGTGTAGCCGGTCACCTGCGCGTCGATGTCGAACTGCTCGAAGACCTCCGTCAGCCGGGCGACGACGGCGTCGGACGCCTTCGACCGCGGCTTGTGGGGGCTGCCGGGCTTGAGCACGTCGTTGGCGGGCAGGGAGTACGTGACGTCCCCCGACAGCGCGAGCTGCTCGACCCGGGCGGGCAGCGGAGCGTGCGGAGGCGGCTCGAGCTCGCCCTTCTCCCCGGTCGGGGCTGCCTCGGCCGCGGCCTCGGCGTCGACGTCCTTCTTCCCACGCTTCTTGAACGCGCGGTCCTCGAGCACCGGGGTGTCGTACGGCTTGTCGCCGAGGTCCGGGTCGACGTCGTCGTCCGCCATGGAGCCGACCCGGCGGCGGGAGCTGCGCTTGAGCGGCTGCGTGGGCTCGTCGGCGGTGCCCTCTCCGTCAGCGACCTCCGGCGTACGACCCAGCATGCGGTCGCGAGCAGCGGCCAGGCGGGTGGGGATCTGGTAGACCGGCGTGCCGGTGATGACGAGCACGCCGAAGATCGCGAGCAGCACGAGCAGTGGTACGACGACCAGGGTGCTGCGCAGCAGGTCCATGAACAGCGACGCGATCACGAAGCCGAGCGCCCCTCCGGCCTGCTGCAGCTCCGCGGTGTCACCGAGACGGGGCTTCGGCATGCCGTTGGCGATGTGCACGAGACCGAGGACGCCGAAGAGGAGGGCCGACCAGCCGATGACCTGGCGGCCGGCAGGACCGTTGCTGTCGGGGTTGCGGAGGTTGCGCAGCGCGACGAAGACGAGCAGCAGCGGGACGAACCAGCCGAGCAGGCCGACCGAGCCGTTGACCACCGTGCGCGTGAAGTTGCCGAACCCTCCGGGGAGCTGCCACCACACCGCCGCGGCGACCACGACGGCGAGCCCGATCATGAACAGCCCGGCTCCGTCGCGGCGATGCTCGGGCTCGAGGTCACGGGCGGTGTGTCCAATGTGGCGGACCGTCGCCCCGATGCCGTGGGCCACGCCCAGCCACGCAGCCACGAGCCCCCTGCCGAGAGCGGCAAAGAGCATGGCAATAGGGCCAGGCCCGTTTCGGACCGCCCGGGGCGCCGGCCTCTTCGCCTTGGAAGACGAACGGGTCGACGACGAGGGTTTCCGTCGGGTCTGGCTGCCGGACGACCGGGTCCTCGAAGGAGCAGTGCTGGTTCCTCTGCTCTTTCGCGACGCCGGTGGGGAAGACGTACGGGTCGCCATGGTGAGGAGCCTAAGCGAAGGTCACACCAGTCTCAGGTGTTACACGCCGGGGCTGACCCTCCGACGTCGCGCGTTCTGGCCACGGGGGGCGGCCAGAACGCGCGACAGGTCCCGCGCGACCAGTCAGCCGATCACCGGCTCGAGCGGCTGGACACCCGGCTCCCCGGCCTCTGCCACATAGTCGTCCGGGCGCGTGGCGTCGACCCCGTCCGACACCTTCATCGCACGCAGCGCGAGGGTGAGCAAGACCGCGACCAGGAGGTTCGCGGCGAGGGCCGGGAACCCCGCCCAGATCGCCATGTCGGTGTCGAACCCGAAGTTCGAGAGGGCGTAGCCAGAGCCGCCGAAGTGCGCCTTGATCACGTCTCCGGTTGACGGGTCCACCTTGGGAACCTGGTAGAGGAGGACGACGGCCGTGACCATGCCGACCGCCCAGCCCGCGATCAGGCCGCCCCGGTGGAACCACCGTGTGTACAACCCGAGCCCGACCGCCGGCAGGGTCTGCAGGATGATCACGCCGCCGATCAGCTGCAGGTCGATCGCGAACGACGGGTTCAGGAAGATCACGAAGCCCAGGGCGCCGAACTTGACCACCAGCGACACGATCTTGGCGACCGCCGTCTCCTCCTTCGGCGTGGCGTCAGGCCGGAAGTACTCCTTGTAGATGTTGCGGGTGAAGGTGTTCGCGGCCGCGATCGACATGATCGCCGCCGGCACGAGCGCGCCGATTCCGATCGCGGCGAACGCGATGCCCGCGAACCACGCCGGGAACTGCTGGTCGAACAGCACCGGGACGATGGTGTTGCCGCTGGTGTCGCCCGCGACGGGCTTCACGTTGGTCGCGATCGCGATGAACCCGAGCAGCGAGAGGAAGCCCAGCATCAGCGAGTACAGCGGCAGGAGCGCCATGTTGCGCTTCACCACGTCCCTGCTCCCGGCTGCCAGGATCGCCGTCGTGGAGTGCGGGTAGAGCATGAGGGCCATCGCGGAGCCCAGGGCCAGCGTGATGTAGAGCATCTGGGAGGGTCCGGCGAGGATCGGCCCCGCGTCGGGCGAGCCGGCCAGCTTCTCGGAGGCGGCAGAGAAGATCACGGAGTTGCCGCCGATCTTGATGGGGATGTAGATCACCGCGACGATGATCACCAGGTAGATCAGCGTGTCCTTCACGAACGCGATCAGCGCGGGCGCCCTCAGGCCGGAGGTGTAGGTGAACAACGCCAGCACGAGGAACGCGATCGTCAGCGGCCACTTGCCACCGATGCCCATCGTGGCCAGCACGGCCTGGACCCCGACGAGCTGCAGAGCGACGTACGGCATGGTCGCGATGAGGCCGGTCACCGCGACGGCGAGTGCCAGGGTGCGCGAGTCGAACCGGGCACGCACGAAGTCGGCCGACGTCACGAAGCCCTGCCGGTGCGACACCGACCAGAGCCGGGCGAGGAACAGGAACACGAGCGGGTAGAGCACCACGGTGTACGGCACGGCGAAGAAGCCCATCGCGCCGGCACCGAACATCAGCGCCGGGACCGCCACGAAGGTATAGGCGGTGTAGAGGTCCCCGCCGATGAGGAACCAGGAGACCCAGGTGCCGAACTTGCGTCCGCCCAGCCCCCACTCATCCAGGTGGTGCATGGTCTCCCCTGCCTTCCACCGCGAGGCCATGAAGCCCATGGCTGCGATGACGAGGAACAAGAAGACGAAGATGACCAGCTCGACGATGTGGTCACTCATGACCGCTCACCGCTTCCGCGTCTTGAAGTAGACGACGGCCGTGCACAGCGCGCTGAGCGGCACGAACGCCAGCTGCATCCAGTAGAAAGCGGGCATGCCGAAGAGCTTCGGCTCCACGCTGTTGTAGATGGCGGTGATCAAGGGGATCACGACCGGCACGATGAGGAGCAGCACCCACGGGCTGCGGTCGGGGTTCTCCACCCCACCGCCTGGTCGCCCTTGTTCGGACCTGCTCGAGATAGTCGACACGATGACCAGCTCCCGTTGGAGGACGGCCCGGTGGGCCGCGTCGACCCAGATGTGATGCGGCTCACGCGGGAGTGATTTTGGTCGCAGCATAGGTCCAACGGACTAGTCCTTGGTAGAGCACCGACGCCGTTTCGGAACGAAAACTCCCTTATGTGCATGACTATTCGTGGCCAGGTTCCCGTGGGGCCAGAGCCGAATGCAGTCGCCCGGGTGGGGTACGGAGCGCGCACCGCCGCACCGCTGGTGTCGAGAGAGAGGTCCTCCGTGGAGACACTGCACCCCGCCCTCCAGCCCGTCTTCGACGACGTCCTGCGCCGAAACCAGGGCGAGGTGGAGTTCCACCAGGCCGTGCACGAGGTGCTCGAAAGCCTGACTCCTGTGGTGGACAAGCGGCCGGAGTACGTCGAGGCCTCGATCATCGAGCGCATCTGCGAGCCGGAGCGGCAGATCATCTTCCGGGTGCCGTGGGTCGACGACGAGGGCGACGTGCAGATCAACCGCGGCTTCCGCGTGGAGTTCAACTCCGCGCTCGGGCCTTACAAGGGCGGCCTTCGCTTTCATCCCAGCGTCTATCTGGGCATCGTGAAGTTCCTCGGCTTCGAGCAGATCTTCAAGAACGCCCTGACCGGTCTGCCCATCGGCGGCGGCAAGGGCGGGTCGGACTTCGACCCGAAGGGCCGCTCCGAGGGCGAGATCATGCGCTTCTGCCAGTCCTTCATGACCGAGCTCTACCGGCACATAGGCGAGTACACCGACGTCCCTGCCGGTGACATCGGCGTCGGCGGCCGGGAGATCGGCTACCTGTTCGGGCAGTACAAGCGGATCACCAACCGCTACGAGTCCGGCGTGCTGACCGGCAAGGGCATCAGCTGGGGCGGCTCGCAGGCTCGGACCGAGGCGACCGGCTACGGCACTGTCTACTTCGTCAAAGAGATGCTCGCCACTCGCGGCGGCTCCTTCGACGGCAAGCGGGTCGTCGTGTCCGGCTCGGGCAACGTCGCTATCTACGCCGCCGAGAAGGTGCACCAGCTCGGCGGCACGGTGGTCGCCGTCTCGGACTCTTCGGGGTACGTCGTCGACGAGGCGGGGATCGACGTCGACCTGCTCCGCGAGGTCAAGGAGGTACGCCGCGGGCGGCTCAGTGAGTACGCCGAGGCCAAGGGCGGCGACGTCTCCGTCGTCTCCGACGGCTCCATCTGGGACGTGCCCTGCCACGTGGCGCTTCCTTGCGCGACCCAGAACGAGCTGCCCGCCGACGCAGCGAAGACCCTGGTCGCCAACGGCGTGGAGGTCGTGGCCGAGGGCGCCAACATGCCGACCACCCCCGAGGCGGTGAGCATCCTGACCGACGCGGGCGTGCTCTTCGCGCCCGGCAAGGCCGCGAACGCCGGTGGGGTGGCGACGAGCGCGCTGGAGATGCAGCAGAACGCCTCCCGCGACTCCTGGAGCTTCGAGCACACCGAGGAGCGCCTCGCCGAGATCATGGTGGGGATACACGAGCGGTGCGTCACGACCGCGGAGGAGTACGACCTGCCCGGGGACTACGTCGCGGGTGCGAACATCAGCGGGTTCACGCAGGTAGCCGACGCGATGCTCGCCCAGGGCGTGATCTAGGCGGCCGGATCCGGCCCGTGTGACCCGGCCGTGTGATCCGGCCCGTGTGATCCGGGTCTCCGCCTCTCGGGACCTCCGTGCCCGGCGTACGGGTCCAAAGTCCCTGCCCTGCATGGGGATTTGCACCTTACGTTCGGAGCAACTCGGCGCTGCTTGCGTGCGCCCTGAACTCCGAGAGGACCCCTCGTGGACGTCGTCGACATCGCCCGGTGGCAGTTCGGGATCATCACCGTCTACCACTTCCTCTTCGTTCCCATCACGATCGGGATGTCGGCGATCATCGCCGCCTTCGAGACGATCTGGGTCC
>DATGYO010000015.1:0-19506 GCA_035297905.1 Nocardioidaceae bacterium | reverse complement strand
CCACGCCCACGGAGTCGGCGATCTCGGTCCTCAGGTCCTTCGGCCGGTCGGTACGGTCGCTCTCAGCCGCAGACAGCACCGGACGACGCGGACCCACACCCGGAACCGCCCACCCCGAGGCATCGGCCGGGTCGGCCGGTTCGGCCCCCGTCCCCGCAGTGCGCTCGGTGCGCTGGTCCGTCGTGGTCACAGGACCAAGCTATGAGAATTCCACCCCTTATTCGAACACCTGTTCGACAAGCGTGGAATACCGAGCGCGGTCCGTCAATGTGGACGAAAGCAGGCCTGTTCGCGAGCCCCAGGGAGGGCCAACTCAGGCCCGCAGGTGAGCGGCGGACCCACCACTTGCTCAATGTGCCCGCCGCAGCTTCAAGTGGTGTCCGGCATCACGGGGTTGATGCCGTAATTCGTTAGCGCGGGTCCTGTCTCTTACCTCAGAATTTCCCGCTGTGACCACTGCTCCCGACCTGACCGCCCAGCCCGGCGCTGCTTCCAACGGCCTCGACCCGTTGGTGCGACGGTTGTTCGTCGGCATCGCGTGCTCTGCGCTGGGCAGCGGGTTGACCATGCCGTTCTTGTACGTGTACCTCGCCGAGGTGCGCGGCATCTCGACCTCGACGGTCGGGCTGCTCTTCGCATGGATGGGCCTTCTCGGGTTCCTTGGCTCGCCGCTCGGTGGCACACTCATCGACCGCTGCGGGCCGCGCCCCGTCATGCTCATCGGGCTCACCGCCGAGGCGGTCGGCGTCGCCTCGTTGGCGTTCGTCCACAACAGCCTTCACGCCTTCGCGGTCGCGTCCTTCATCACGCTCGGCACCGTAGGGCTCTACCCGGCGGCCACGGCGATGCTGACCCGGCTGGTGCCGGAGGAATCTCGCGAGAGGGTGTACGGCTTCCAGTTCATGCTCCTGAACGCCGGCCTCGGTGTCGGTGGCGTGATCAGCGCGATGCTGATCCACGTCAGCGACCCGTCGTCGTTCCAGCGGCTGTACTTCCTCGACGCGCTGTCCTACCTCGCGTACATCGCGGTCGTACTCAGCCTGCCGCGGAACACCGGTGCGATGAGCAGGGAGACCGCCGAGCGGGAGTTCGGGCCGCAGCCCGGTTGGGGAGTGGTGCTTCGGGACCGGACGCTCCTGAGGGTCACTGCGATCTCGGTCCTGGTCATCACCTTCGGCTACGCGCAGTTCGAGGCCGGCTTCGCGGCCTACGCCGTCGACGTCGCCGAGATCCCAGCACGTGCCCTCGGGTGGGCGTTCGGCGCGAACACGAGCGCGATCGTGGTCGGTCAGCTCATCACGCTGCGCCTGATCAAGGGGCGCCGTCGTACGTCCATGCTCGCGCTGTGTGCCCTCGTGTGGTCGGCGTCGTGGGCGGTCATCGCCTCGTCCGACGCGGTCGACGGGTGGGTCGCGGTCATGCTGGTCGTGGTCGGCCTGGGCATGTTCGGCCTCGGCGAGACCTTGTGGGCGCCTCTGGCGCCGGCGATCGTCAACGACCTGGCGCTCGAGGAGGTCCGGGGCCGGTACAACGCGCTCCAGGGCATGACCTGGACCGTGGCGATGATCATCGGTCCTGCGCTCAGCGGCATGCTGATCGGCAACGACCTGGCGCATGTGTGGGTCGGGTTCACGGTTGGCGGTACGGCGGTCGCGGCGCTGCTGTTCCTCAACCTGCGGCGACACCTGACCCGCGCCCAGGACGGGCTGGAGCACGAGGTCGTCCTTGCTGCCTGAGAGGCGACGGCTGCGTCAGACGCGGCAGCCGCGTGAAACCCGCCAGGCGCGTGAAACCCGGCAGCCGCATGAAACACTGAGTGACATGCCTGACCGCTACGCAGATCTGCGCGCCGCCATCGAGAACTCCGGGTACTACCCGGACGTCGTGGCCGACTCGGTGAACGCCGCCGTGGCGGGAGAGCGCGTGGTCTCCTACCTCGTCCACCACGAACCGACGATCGACAGGGACGAGGTACGCCGGCACGTCACGGTGGTCGTGCTCACGCCGACCCGGCTGATCGTGGCCCACACCGACGAGCACGAGCCCGACGACCTGCTGCCGGCGCCGTACACCTCGACCTCCACCGAGGCGGTCATGCTCTCCACCGTCCGGTCGGTCGTTGTCAACCGCATGGTCGCCAACCCCGCGTCGTACGTCGGCAAGCCCGTGCCCCCGCCGGGTGCCAACGAGGTCGTGCTCACCATCGGCTGGGGCGGGGTCGGCCGGCTCGACCTCGAGCCGGCCGGGTGCAGCGACCCCAACTGCGACGCGGACCACGGCTACACCGGTGTGGTCGCCTCCGACGACTTCTCCATCCGGGTGTCTGCCGCCGCCGACGGTGTCGAGGCCGTGGGCCACGTCCTCGCCTTCGCCGAGGCGCTCTCGGCTGCGACCGCCGGCACCTCACCCACCTGATGAGCACGGAGTTCGTGGCACCGGCCTATCACGACCGGTCCCTGGGGGACGTCCTGCCGGCCGTCGCCGCGGCGCTCGGGGTCGAGGCAGGACTGGGGAAGACCTCGCTGGTCCTGCCGGAAGCCCAGCGCTACGTGGTGTTCCTCGTCGACGGCTTGGGGTACGAGCTGCTGCGCGACCATCCCGAGGAGGCGCCCTTCCTGCACTCTCTCCTCGACGCGCAGGCGCCCGCGACCGCCGGCGTGCCCTCGACGACGGCGACCAGCCTGACCTCGCTCGGCACGGCCTTGACTCCCGGCACGCACGGCGTCGTGGGCTACACCTCCCGGATCCCCGGGAGCAACCGGCTGCTCAACGCATTGCTGTGGGACGCCGACGTCGAGCCGCGCGACTGGCAGCCTCACACGACGGCCTTCGCGCGGCTGGCATCCGCGGGCGTGCACACCACGGTCGTCAACAAGCGGAGCTTCGCCGAGTCGGGCCTGACGGTCGCCGGCAGCCGTGGCGCGGAGTTCGTGGGTGCCGACAAGGTGGGGGAGCGGCTCGCCGCCGTGGTCGCCGCATCGGGGTGCTCGCCTTCGGTCACGTACATGTACGACGGCGACCTCGATTGGACGGGCCACGCCTACGGCATCCGGTCGCTGCAGTGGGAGCAGGAGCTCTCGATGATCGACGCGGCGGCGGAGCACCTGCGCGACTCGCTGCCCTCCGACGTACGCATCGTCGTCGTAGCCGACCACGGCATGGTCGACTCGCCCGCCGACCGTCGCATCGACGTGGACGATCACGACGAGCTGCGGGAGGGGGTCGCCCTCTTCGGTGGAGAGGCGCGCTTTCGGCAGCTGTACTGCCGTGGCGGGGCGGTGCAGGACGTCGCAGCCGCATGGCGTGAAACGCTCGGCGACCGGGCGGAGGTGCTGAGCCGCGACGAGGCGCTGGCCCTCGGGTGGTTCGGCGAGCTGACCTCCGACGTACGCCCGCGGATCGGCGACGTGCTGGTCGCCTGCCGTGACGACTACGCGGTCCTCAGCCGGTCGGCGTTCCCCATCGAGACGAAGCTGGTGGGCCTGCACGGCTCGCTGACGTCGGCCGAGATGCTGATCCCGATTCTCGTCGCCTGACATGGCATGATGCTCGCCCGTGGCTGAACTCCAATTCTTCACCGGCACGATGGACTCGGGTAAGTCCACGCTCGCCCTCCAGACCAACCACAACCACGCCGCGCGCGGTCGGTCTGGGCGGATCTTCACCACGCGTGACCGGGCGGGTGAGGCCACCCTCTCGAGCAGGCTGGGGCTCACCCACGAGGCGCTCGAGGTCGAGGACGATTTCGACTTCTGGAGCTACGTCGTGCACTCGCTCACGCATGGCGCGCGCATCGACTACCTGATCTGCGACGAGGCCCAGTTCTACACGCCGCTGCAGATCGAGCAGCTCGCCAGGATCGTCGACGAGCTGCAGATCGACGTGTTCGCCTTCGGCATCCTCACCGACTTCCGGTCCCAGCTGTTCCCGGGATCCGGGCGGTTGGTGGAGCTCGCCGACCGGATGCACGTGCTGCAGGTCGAGGCGCTGTGCTGGTGCGGGAAGCGGGCCACCCACAACGCGCGGACGACCGACGGCGTGATGGTCACCGAGGGTGAGCAGATCGTCGTCGGCGACACCGAGGCTGCTGACGAGCCGCCGCAGACGGACGGTCCGGTCGTCGGCTACGAAGTGCTCTGCCGCCAGCACCACCGCCGCAAGCTGACCGCTGCTCGCGCCAAGGCGGTCTCCATGGTGCCCGACCCGCTCCCGTTCGACTGAGAGGCCCAGTCCCCGTGCCGCACTCCCCGTTGATCACGCCGCGCCGACTCGCGGACCTGGGCGAGCCCGTGGTGGTGCTCGACGTGCGCTACCAGCTCGGAGGACCGCCGGGGTACGACGAGTTCCTGCGCGGGCACATCCCCGGGGCGTCGTACGTCGACCTCGACACCGACCTCGCCGACCCGCCGAGTTCGCGCGGGCGCCACCCGCTGCCTGACGTTGCGCGCTTCGAGGCGGCGATGCGCCGTTGCGGTGTGCGCCGAGGCGTGCCCGTCGTGGTCTACGACGCCGTAGCGGGCACCTCCGCGGCACGGTGCTGGTGGCTGTTGCGCTACCACGGACACCGTCAGGTCAAGGTCCTCGACGGGGGCTGGCAGGCCTGGCTCGCCGACATCGGGACGGCGGAGCAAGGGCCCACCGAGGTGGAGCCGGGTGACTTCGAGGCGCGTCCTGGCGCGATGCCCGTGCTGGACGCGGAAGGAGCCGCCCGGGTGGCCAAGGAGGGGGCGTTGGTCGACGCCCGTGCGCCCGAGCGCTTCCGTGGCGAGACCGAGCCCATCGACCCGGTCGCAGGTCACATCCCGGGAGCGGTCAACGTGCCGACGGTGGCGAATCTCGACGCACCCGGAGGCCGATTCAAGGACGCGCGCGCTCTCACCGCGGTCTACGAGCACGCGGGTGTCCGGCCCGGCCGCGAGGTCGGGGTGTACTGCGGCTCAGGCGTCACCGCCGCCCACGACGTGCTGGCGCTCGAGGCCCTCGGCCTCGATGCGGCGTTGTACCCGGGGTCGTGGAGCGAGTGGGTCCACGACGGCACCCGTCCGGTGGCGACCGGGCCTTAAGCCGTCCACCCCGGCGGCCCGGACCAGCGTGACCCGACCCGGCGTGCCTCGTTGTACCTGGGCGAGGCCGTGGGTCGGTCGGATCAGGGGTACCGACCCACGGCCCCGATCACGTCGGGCCGGCTACCAGTGCACGCCCTTGAGCAGTCGGGCCAGGAACATCTGCTCCGAGGTCGGGCCGGTGTCCTCGTCGTCACCGCGCGCCGCCGCAGAGTCCGGGAAGACCTGGTAGGCCATGTGGAGCACCCGGAACGTCGTCTTCGGCGCCAGGGTGTGCGCGACCGCCCCGAGCGTGCCCAGGGCGGTGTTCACCTCGTGCGGCCGCTCGACCAGCGCGCGGAGCACCATGTCAGCGGCCTGCGCGGGCGTGATCGTGGGGAACTTGTCGTAGATCTTCGTCGGCGCGATCATCGGCGTCTTGACCAGCGGCATGTGGATCGTGGTGAAGCTGATCCCGTCGCCGAACACCTCCGAGCTGACGACGTTGCTCCACGAGTCGAGCGCTGCCTTCGACGCAACGTAGGCGCTGAAGCGGGGCGGGCTGGTCTGCACGCCGATCGAGCTGACGTTGACGATGTGACCGCCGCCTTGCTCACGCATCTTCTCGAGGACACCCATCACCAGCCGGATCGCGCCGAAGTAGTTCAGGGTCATGGTCCGCTCGAAGTCGTGGAAGCGACCCTGGCTCAGCGCCAGCGAGCGTCGGATCGAACGGCCGGCGTTGTTGACGACGAAGTCGATCGTCTCGTGCTCGTCACAGAGCTGCGCACACAGGGCGTCGATCGCCTCCATGTCGGAGAGGTCGCAGGGGTACACGTGGGCGACGCCACCTGCCCGCTCGATCTCGGACCTGGTGTCCTCCAGCTTGTCCTTGCCGCGAGCCACGAGGATCGGCACGCCGCCGGCCTGGGCCACCTTGAGGGCGGTGGACCTGCCGATGCCGGACGAGGCGCCGGTGATCACCACGGTCCGGCCGCCCAGAGCCTTGCGCAGCGTCTCGTTGCGGGCGGTGTCCTCGTCGAGATGGTCCTCCCAGTAGCTCCACAGGATCGGTGCGTAGCTGTCGAGGTCGGGGCAGGAGATGCCAGAGCCGCGCAGGGCTTTGAGGGTACGGCGGACGGCGAAGTGGCTCGGGAACGAGACGTGGCCGAGTACCTCCGGCGGCACGCCGAGCCGCCCGATGGTCTCGCGCAGGGCAAGGTGCACGGGGCCGAGCTGCAGCGCCTTGGGCAGCAGGCTGGTGGGAAGGAGGCCGGTCACCCGTCGGTCCACGGCGACCACGAACTGCGGGGCCTTGGCCGCGGCGGCGAAGGCGTTGACCACATCGACGGTCGGCTGAGGCTCCGGGTTCACGAGATGGAACGCCTGGCCGTCCAGCCCGGGCTGGTGGGCGATGTGCTCCATCGCCTTGGCCACGTAGTCGACCGGGACGACGTTGGTGTCGCCGAGGTCGATGCCGAGCACGGGCAGCCACTGGGGGAGCGTGTCGCGAAGCCGCTTGAGCAGGGGGAAGAAGTAGTAGGGCCCGTCGAGCT
This sequence comes from Nocardioidaceae bacterium, assembly GCA_035297905.1. Lineage (GTDB taxonomy): Bacteria > Actinomycetota > Actinomycetes > Propionibacteriales > Nocardioidaceae > Nocardioides_C. The sequence goes on along the minus strand of DATGYO010000015.1, from coordinate 12,908 downwards.
TGTCCATGGCGCCGGTCTCGGAGTGCCCCACGACGATCGCCGGGCGGTACACCCGCCACGGCACCTGGCACTCCTCACGGACGAGTCGCTCGGACTCGAACTTCGTGCGGTGGTAGGAGGACGGAAGTCCCTGCCCCTGGTCGAACATGTCCTCGTCGAAGACGCCCTGGTGGTCGCCGGCCACCGCGACGGACGAGACATGGTGGAGGGTGCCCGCGTCGAGCGCGGCCGCGAGGTCGAGTGCCGAACGGGTGCCGCCGACGTTGAGCGCCTCGTTGAGCTCGTCCGACGCCGTCATGTCGTAGAGCGCCGCGACATGGAAGAAGTGGTCGATGCTGCCGCGGTGCGACTCGATCCACTGCTCGTCGACGCCGAGGAGGGGGCTGCCGAGGTCGCCCGGCACGACGGTGATCCGGTCGGCGGCCTGCCAGCTGCGGATCATGGCCTCGAGACGGGGCCGTGAGCTCGGTCTGACCAGGAGGAAGATCTCGCCGTCGCGGTTGTCGAGGAGCTCTCGGACCAGGTGTCGGCCGATGAAGCCGGTGGCGCCTGTGACGAAGTAGGTCATGCGTGCCGTCCGCTGCGTGTGTGTGGGGTCGAGGGTTGCCCGGCAGCCTAGCGCTCCTCCTACTCCGAGCGCCCCCCACCGAACATGATCTCGTCCCAGCTCGGCACCGAGGCCCGCCGGCCCTTGCGCCCGGCCTTCTTCGTCGCCGGCTCGGATGGCTCTGTGGTCTCGGAGGTCTCCACGGGTTCGGGCGCGTCGGCGGAGTCCGCCTTGCCTGCCTTCACAGGCTGTTCGTCGCGGTCGACCGGCTCGGTCTGCGGCTCCTGCTCCCGCACCGGCCGGCTCTGCTCCCGGCCCTGCTCCCGGCCCTGGGCTCGTCCCAGGGGCCGTTCGCTGGCCTGCGTGGCCATCCAGTCGGCGTCGCCGGCCGCGGCGAGCTCGTCGGCCCTGACCGTCGTACCTCCCGTCGTGCCGCCGCCTGACGTGCCGCGAAGCTCGCGCGCGGTCTGGGTGAGGTCCACCGTGCTCTCGTCGGCGTCGGGAAGAGTGTGGTCGGCGCCGGTGACGAGCTCGATGGCGTCGTCGCCCAGCGGAAGCTCCTGCTCGAACCCGACCGCGGAGAGCCGGCGGGCGCTCGTCGCACCGCGTGGCTGTTGCGGCTTGGGCATGGTCGGTTCGCCCACGAGCCATCGGGACTCGTCGTCCTCGGCGACGACGTAGCGCCCCTGCACGTCGAAGGTGAACTTCGCGCGCCGGTCCCGGTCGGCCACGTGGTAGTCCGCGACGACCGTCCACCGGCCGTCCTCACGCCGCCAGGAGTCCCACTCCACCGACTCGGGGTCGACGTTCTTCGCCCGGAGCCGCTCCGACACCGCGTCGTAGAGGATGCCGCCCGGGCCGTCACCGCCCCTGCGGCGGACCGACGCCCGCAGCGCCCGGTCGGCGATGTGCGCGCGCTCGGCCAGCACCGGGGTGGCGTAGTTCATGATCCGGTCGATCGTCGTCTGGGCCGCGTCGGCGACGGCCTCGGGGCTGTCACCAGCACGGATCCGGGCCTGGATGTCGCGGGGCCGCAGTGCGCTGTCCATCTTGATCTCCAACTGGCCGAGTCGGGCTTGGTCACCACGGAGGGCGGCCCGGAGCCTGGCGTCCGCAGCAAGGGTGTACTCCTCACCCGAGTCGCTGACGAGGACCAGCTTCGACTTGTCCTCGGTCAGCCCCACGAGTGTGAGGTCCTGCATCGTGGCCTGCTCCTGATCTGTCATGGTGTCCGGACGAGCCTACTTCAGCGCGGCCACGCCGAGGCGCAGTCGGCGCGCGGGTCGCTAACCTCTGCGGGTGCAATCCTCCACCGACGCCACTGGGCTGTTGCTCGTCCTGCTCGATCTCGTCGGTATCTTCGCCTTCGCGATCTCGGGTGGCCTGGTCGGAGTGCGCAAGGGCCTCGACGTCTTCGGGGTCCTGGTGCTCGCCGCGGCGACCGGGCTCGGCGGCGGGTTCACCCGCGACGTGCTGATCGGCGCCGTACCCCCCACGGCGCTTGCGGACTGGCGCTATCTGGCCGTGCCGGTGGCGGCCGGCCTGGTCACGTTCTGGTTCCACCCCGCACTGGGCCGGATGGAGCGGCTCGTCACGGTCTTCGACGCGGCGGGTCTCGGCCTGTTCTGCGTCGCCGGCGCGCTGAAGGCCCTCGACTACGGCCTCGGGCCGATCCCTGCAGCGCTGATGGGCACCCTCACCGCGGTGGGCGGCGGTGTCGTGCGCGACGTGCTTGCCGGACGGGTACCGGTGGTGCTGCGCAGCGAGCTCTACGCCACCCCTGCCCTCGTCGGCGCATCGGTCGCCGTCGCGGGGGCGTCCACAGGGCTTCCTACATGGACCTATGGGATCCCTGCGGCCGTCCTGTGTACGACCTGGCGGCTGGTCGCCGTGTGGCGCGGCTGGAACGCTCCGCGCGCCACCGGCCCGGCGAGCACCTGAGCCGGCCGGGCTCCTACCACCCCCCGGTCATACTCGAAGACGTGACGACACCCGTGGTCCACGAGGTCCGCAGCCGGCTCGGTGAGCGGCTTTTCGCCCGTGTCGCCGGACCCGAGGGACCGGCCCGTCGACAGCGCATCCACGGCACGCCCGGCCCGCGCTGGTTCCCCGAGGGATCGGCCATCCGACAGGTGCACGGCGACGCGTCGATGTTCGTCGGTGGTGTGCGCGCCCTCCTGCTCCAGTCCCTGCACCCCCTGGCGATGGCCGGAGTGGCAGCGCACTCGGGCTACAAGGGCGACCCGTGGGGGAGGCTCCAGCGCACGAGCCACTTCCTCGCAGTCACGACCTTCGGGCCGGCCGACGACGCGGAGGCGATGGTCAGGCGGATCCGTGCCGTGCACAAGACGGTGAAGGGTACGGCGCCCGACGGCCGTCCTTACGCGGCCTCCGACCCGCACCTCCTGAGGTGGGTGCACATCGCCGAGATCGACAGCTTCCTCAGCGCCCACCAGCGGTTCGGTCTCAGGCCGCTCGATGCCGCGGGCCGGGACCGCTACGTGGCTGAGACCGCGCGCGTGGCAGAGGCCCTCGGCGCGGTCGACCCGCCGAGGAGCGAGGCAGAGCTCGCGGCCCAGATCGAGGAGTACCGGCCCGAGCTCTCGCCCACACCCGAGGCGCTCGAGGCAGCCCGGTTCATCCTCCGCACACCGCCGTTGCCGCCGCTGGCCCGCCCCGCCTACGCCGCGATCGCGGGACCGGCGGTGGCGCTGCTCCCGAAGTGGGCGAGGGACCACCTGTCCCTGCCGTGGCTGCCTCGGCTCGAGGCACTCGTGGTCCACCGCGCGGGGACCGCGGTCACCCGGACGATCCGCTGGGCGATGGCGCCGCCGGACTGAGCAGGGTGCCGAGCGCGACCAGCGCACCGACCCAGGCAGCCGCGACCACCACCCAGTAGCTCGCCGACGCGCCTTGCCGGTCGACCACCGCTCCGACCGCGGCCGCGCCCGGAGCGAGCCCGACGTACAGTCCGGTCGTCATCACCGAGATGCCCTCGGTGAGCCTTCGGGCCGGCACGGTCTCCTCGATCCACGCCACGATCGCGATCAGCGTCGGGGCAACCGCGAACCCCGCAACGAACAGCACGAGCCCCATGAGCGCCCAGCCGTCGACGAAGGGCAGTGGGACCAGGGCGACAGCCAGCGCGAGCATTCCCCAACGAAAGCGCGCCGCGTTCGAAGAGCGCCAGCGAACGGTGCCGGAGACGAACCCGGCCAGCAGGCTGCCCAGAGCGAGCACCGCGAGCAGCGGGCCCGAGGTCGCCTTGGAACCGAGCTCCTCGGTGAAGGCGACGGTCGCCACCTCCACGCCCCCGAAGACGACGCCCATCGTGACGGCGGCGGCGACCAGGGGGCCGAGCACGCCCCAGCCCATGGCGACCCGCGCCCCGTGCTGCACGGCGGTCCGGTGAGCCGGTGGCTCCGTGCCCCTCTGCGCTGCGAGCGCCAGCGTGCCGACGAGTCCTGCCATGACCGCCGTGCCGAGACCGGCCGCCGGATGCACCGCGGTGGCAAGCACGGTCACGAGGATCGGGCCGAGGATGAAGACCGCCTCGTCGGCGACCGCCTCGAAGGCGAAAGCCGTCTGCAGCTGCCTCTTGTCGCGCACGTTGTGCGACCAGCGAGCCCGGACGCAGGAGCCGATCTGTGGCAGCGCCGCACCGCCGATGGCGGCGAAGACCTGGGGGAGCGGCGTCGGCCAGCCGGCCTCGACCGACCACGTCATCAGGCCGAGAGCGAGCGCGAAGACGAGGATCGTCCACGGCAGCACCCGGCTCTGCCCGAGCCGGTCGGTCATCCGCCCCTGGACGATCGCAAAGCCGGCGTTGCCGACCAGGTAGGCCGCCGCGACCGCCCCGGCCAGGCGGTAGGAGCCGGTGCTCGTCGAGACCAGGATGACGATGCCGAGGCTCACCATGGAGATGGGTAGCCGTGCGACGAGGCCGGTCAGCGAGAATGCGAGAGCTCCCGGCACGGACAGCACTCGGCGATAGGCAGTGAGCATTGGAGCGCAATCCTAAGATGACGGCATGCACCCAGACGTGGCGCCGTACGACGCCCTGATGCTCGTGTCCTTCGGCGGGCCGGAGAAGCCTGAGGACGTGGTCCCGTTCCTCGAGAACGTGACGCGGGGCCGGGGGATCCCTCGCGAGCGCCTCGAGGAGGTCGGTGAGCACTACTTCCTGTTCGGTGGCCGAAGCCCCATCAACGACCAGAACCGCGAGTTCCTGGCCGCGATGAAGGAGGACCTGGCCTCGGCGGGCATCGACATCCCGGTCTACTGGGGGAACCGCAACTGGGACCCCTACCTGACTGACACCGTCCGGCAGATGGCCGACGACGGCGTACGTCGGGCGGCGTGCCTCGTCACGAGCGCCTACTCGTCGTACTCCGGCTGCCGTCAGTACCGCGAGAACCTCGCGGACGCCGTCGCCGCGGTCGGAAAGGGCGCGCCGAGGCTGGACCGGCTGCGCCACTACTTCAACCACCCCGGCTTCGTGGAACCCATGGTCGACGCGACCCTCGCCGCCCTTGCCGAGCTCGACGACGACGTCCGCCACGACGCGCACGTCCTCTATGTGACTCACTCGATCCCGCTGTCGATGAACGACGCCAGCGGGCCCGAGGGCGGGGCGTACGTGAGCCAGCACCTCAGCGTCGCGGACGTCATCGGCGAACGTGTCCGCCAGGAGACCGGCCACCGTTACGCCAGCGACCTTGTGTACTGCTCCCGGTCGGGCGCGCCGCACATCCCCTGGCTCGAGCCGGACGTCAACGACCACCTCGAGGAGCTGGCCCGCAAGGGTGCGCGAGGCGTGGTCGTGGTGCCGATCGGCTTCGTCTCCGACCACATGGAGGTCGTCTACGACCTCGACACCGAGGCCCGGGCGACGGCGGAGAAGCTGGGGCTGAAGTTCGTCCGTGCCGCGACCGCCGGCGTCGACCCCCGTTTCGTCTCCATGGTCCGCGACCTGCTGCTCGAGCGCGCCGCTGTGGAACGCGGCGAGGACGTCGCACGTGCCTCGGTCGGCAGCCTCGAGCCGTCGTGGGACGTGTGCCCCCGCGGATGCTGCGCCAACGCACGCGGGCCCCGTCCGGCCCTGTGCGGTGAGGACTGAGCGGGTGATGGACCGGGAGCTGCTCGAGCTCGCCCGTACCGTCGCCGAGGAGGCAGCCACCCTCGTCAGACAGCGGCGAACCGCCGGGGTCGAGGTGGCCGACACCAAGTCCAGCCCGGTCGACGTCGTGACGGAAGCCGACCGAGCCGCCGAGAAGCTGATCTACTCGCGCCTGACCGAGGCCCGTCCCGGGGACGGCTTCCTGGGTGAGGAGGGCGGCTCGGCGGACTCGACGACCGGCGTGACCTGGGTCGTCGACCCCATCGACGGGACCGTCAACTTCCTGTACGGCATCCCGCAGTACGCCGTGTCGATCGCGGCAAGCGTGGACGGTGAACCCGTCGCAGGTGTGGTCGTCAACGTCGCCAGCGGCGAGGTCTTCACGGCCACCCGCGGAGGCGGGGCGATGCTCGACGGCCGCCGGCTGCAGGTGCGCGACGTCGTGCCCCTCGAGCAACGGCTGGTCGCCACGGGCTTCAACTACGTTCGCGACGTACGCACCCTGCAGGCGGCCGCGATCGGGCGGATGCTCGCCACCGTCCGCGACATCCGCCGGCTGGGCTCGGCCGCGCTGGACCTGTGTGGACTGGCCGCCGGACGGCTCGACGGGTACGTCGAGGAGGGCCTGAACCCCTGGGACATGGCGGCGGGCGGCCTCGTGGCGCAGGAGGCGGGCGCCAGGGTGGAAACCCGGACAGGTGTGGGTGGAACGACGTGTGTCGTCGCGGCACCTGCGGCGGGGTTCGACGACTTTCACGCTCTCGCGAAGACCTGCGGATTTTTCGCGGCTGAGGGGGAATAGACCGGGGACCGTCAGAGTTGACCCGCTGCACACCAGTGGGGCGGTGTGACACTCGCGACAACTTGTGGAATCAACGTGCGCACGCCCCCGGGTTTGGTGCACAATCCGCACCTGATCGCACACGACCTCGAGGATGACACCCCGGTAGCGGGGCGGGAGAAGCAATGGCCACCGATTACGACGCACCACGCAAGACAGACGAAGAGCAAGGCGAAGAGAGCCTCGAGGAGCTCAAGGCTCGCCGCCACGACAAGAACTCAGGCAAGGTCGACGAGGACGAGGCCGAGGCGGCCGAGTCGTTCGAGCTTCCGGGCGCGGACCTGTCGCACGAGGAGCTGGCCGTCGAGGTCAAGCCTCGCCAGGAGGACGAGTTCACCTGCATGAGCTGTTTCCTGGTCCACCACCGCAGCCAGCTCGCGGACCCTGACGGCATGATCTGCCGCGACTGCGCCTGATCCACACCTCTGAAGACAGAGGAAAGGCCGGCCCCCCACGGGGGAGCCGGCCTTTTGCCATGCGTCTGAGGCTACGGAGCGTCGTCTCAGGCGCTTGCCTCTTCGAGGTTCGCCGGGAGATGGCCGGTCGACTTGCGGTAGTAGTCGGCCGCCTTCCGCGAGGCCAGCATGCGGGCCAGGCCGACGGCGACGCCGCTGACGGCCGCCCAGGCCGCCGCCTCCCCGAGCGAGACGTCGGGGTGCGCCGGGTTGGCCGGCGGGTTCTTGCCGGTCGCGACCTTCCATGACGTCGTCATCGCCTTGCGTGCCGCGATGCCGGCGACAACCGTCGCGCCGAGCGCGTACGCGCTCCAGACCTTCGAGCCCGAGGCCATAGGGTTCCTCCTGTGTAGGTGTCGCTCTCAGAGAAGTGTGCCACTTCGTCACGGCGGGGTTACCCAGCGTCGGCTCAGCGCAATCCCGCGGCCGACAGCGCTCGGGCGAGCTCCTCCGGGCGCCGCGTCGAGATCAGCCAGTAAGGCGCGGGGTCGGCCGGGTCGGTGACCGCCACTCGAACCGCCCGCTTCAGGTACGGGCGCAGCAGCAGGTAGGCACGCGCATCGGCGTCCCGGCCTGCGAGGAGCCGGGTCCCCTCGCGGTCGAGTGGGTTCGGGTCTGCGAGCAGGGTGACCGGAATGTGTGCGCGGCCGGCGTGGAAGACACCTCCCTCGATCCGTACCCGGGCCGACCCGTAGCCGAGCAGCAGGGCGGAGACGGCGGCCGTCAGCACTCCGGTCGCCACCCAGGCGATCGCCGGCGGCAGGGAAACGATGAACGCGAGCCAGACGATCGCGAGGGCCATGATGGCCTGAACCCACCAGCGGAGAGGGACGTGCAGACGCTCGTCGTACAGCACGCTGGTCTCGGGACTCACGCCGGTCACTCGCTCACTCGTTCACTGAAGGGGGAGGGGTCTGTCGGGGACAAGCCTGCCACCGGGCACGTCGGTGCCTGCAGATAGGGTCGGCCACCATGCAGGGCAACGTGGAGATCTTGATCCGGCGGCTCGACGCCGACGTCCCGCTTCCGTCGTACGCCCACCCCGGCGACGCCGGCGCAGACCTCGTCACCACCGTCGACGTGCACCTCGAGCCCGGCGAGCGCGCGATGGTCCCGACCGGCATCAGCATCGCGCTGCCGGACGGGTACGTCGCGCTCGTCCACCCGCGTTCGGGCCTGGCGGCACGCTGCGGCATCTCCATCGTCAACGCCCCGGGGACCGTCGACGCGGGCTACCGCGGCGAGGTCAAGGTGATGCTGATCAACCTCGACCCGGCCGAGCCGGTCAGCCTGCGGAGGGGGGACCGGATCGCACAGCTCGTGGTGCAGCGCGTGGAGCGGGCCCGCTTCGTCGAGGTCGAGCGGCTGCCGGGATCAGCGCGTGGCGACGGGGGTTACGGTTCTACCGGAGGCTTCGCAGCCGACAAGTCCCGTGCGCCCGAGGAGAAGCAGTGAAGTTCCGACGCAAGACCGCCGAGCAGCCCGGCGAGACCGTGCCGAAGGCGGAGCAGAGCACGCCGCCCGACCCGGTGGACCCGCAGCCGGCAGCCGGCACGCGTCCGGGCGGTCCCTGGGACTCGTCCGAGGTCGAGCTCGAGGAGGAGGATCCCACGCGAGTCGACCTCGGCGGCCTGGTGGTGAAGGGAGGGCCCGGCCTCGAGCTCCGGCTCCAGGTGGACGAGGCCACCCAGGAGGTGGCGGCCGTGCTCATCGTCGGACCCGAGGGTGCGGCGGAGCTCCGCCCCTTCGCGGCGCCCCGCCACGGGGGCATCTGGGACGACGTCCGCAAGCAGATCGCTGCCGAGACCGCCCGGCGCGGCGGCACGGCGACCGAGGCCGACGGCGACTACGGCAAGGAGCTGCACGTCATGATGCCGGTGCAGACCCCGGACGGGCAGTCGGGGACTCAGCCGTCCCGGGTTCTCGGCATCGAGGGGCCGCGGTGGCTGCTGCGCGCCACGTTCCTCGGCCGACCGGCGGTGGAGCCGCGCCCCGACGGCGACATCGAGACGGCGCTGCGCGACGTCGTGGTCGTCCGCGGCACCGGGCCCATGGCACCGGGGGAGCCGCTGCCGCTGACCATGCCGGGCAACGCCCGGCCCGTTTCCGGCCCGGATCTCTGAGGGCGCTGGTTAGGCTGGCTACATGTCGGAAGTGAAGGGCCGCCTCCGGCGTACGCTCTCCCGTTGGGCGAGCAGTGACGACCTCGAGGCGAGAGAGCTGCGGAGCGACACCGCCAAGGCAGGGTGTCAGTCCATCGCGGAGGCGAGGGACAGGGAGTACGTCGAGCTCCAGGGCAGTCTCCGCACGGTGACGCTCCGTCCCCGTGGCGGCGTGCCGGCGCTCGAGGCCGACCTGTACGACGGTTCGGGCTCGATCACCCTGATCTGGCTGGGGCGGCGTCGCATCGCGGGAATCGAGCCCGGCCGGTCCGTGCGGGTCGAGGGGCGGATCGGTGTCCAGGACAAGGCACGGGTGATGTACAACCCGCGCTACGAGCTGAAGTCCCCGTGACGAGGCCGATCGCGAACGAGACCGTCGAGGCGGTGGTCCGGGCTCAGCTCTCGACCGCCCTCGGTGGGCGCCGGGGCATGCTCGAGGCGGCCGTACCCACGATCCTCTTCACCCTGACGTTCCTCAGCTCCAAGGAGCTCGAGCTCGCGCTCGTCGTGAGCGTGGCCGCGTCGCTGGTGCTGCTGATCGTGCGGCTGGTGCAGCACTCGAGCGTGCAGTTCGTGCTCAACAGTCTCTTCGGCATCGGCATCGGAGCGTTCTTCGCCTGGCGCAGCGCGCAGGGGGGTGGCGACGAGAACGACCAGGCGTTGGCCTACTTCCTGCCCGGTGTCATCTACAACGGGGCCTACGCGCTCGGCCTGACGCTGTCGGTGCTCGTGCGCTGGCCGCTGGTCGGGTTCATGGTCGGCAGCGTGGCGGGCGACCCCACCGCCTGGCATCGCGACCACCAGGTCGTCCGGCTCACCAGCCACCTCACCTGGCTGCTCGTCCTGCCGTGCGTGGTGCGTGTCGCCTTCCAGCTGCCGTTCTACCTGGCTGGCACCAACGGGGCGATGGAGCCGCAGGCCGCAGTGGCGGTCCTCGGCTTCTCCAAGATCCTGATGGGCTGGCCGCTCCAGCTCTCGGCGCTGGCCGCCATGGTCTGGCTGCTCGCCCGCGACCACACGCCCGTGGCAGCGGTGCAGGACCAACCGGTCGAGGATCCCCGCACCTAGCCCGTCTCGGCAGCCACCGCCGCCGGTCTCGTCAGCGGTGCTCGGCCGGGGCGAGCAGCGACTGCAGCTCGGTCTCGGAGTCCGCGGCGGCGACGAACAGAAGCTCGTCACCGGACTCGATCGGCTGCTCCCCGGTCGGTGTGTAGACGAGGCCGTCCCGGAGGATCGTCACGAGGGAGCAGTTCTCCGGCCAGGGGATCAGGCCGATCGGCTTTCCGACGAACGGCGAGTCCTCCGGCAGCGTCATCTCGACGAGGTTCGCGTTGCCCTTGCGGAAGGTGAAGAGGCGCACCAGGTCCCCGACCGTGACTGCCTCCTCCACGAGGGCGGACATGATGCGGGGGGTGGAGACGTTCACGTCCACGCCCCAGGCCTCGGTGAACAGCCACTCGTTGTTCGGGTGGTTGACCCGGCCGACCGTGCGCGGCACCCCGAACTCCGTCTTGGCGAGCAGCGCGGTGACGAGGTTGGCCTTGTCGTCGCCCGTCGCGGCGATCACCACGTCGCAGTGCTCGAGGCGAGCCTCCTCGAGCGAGGACAGCTCGCAGGAGTCGGCCAGCAGCCACTCCGCCCTGGGCACCCGGTCGGGCTTGATCGACTCGGGGTTCTTGTCGATGAGGAGCACCTTGTGCCCGTTGGTGATGAGCTCCCGGGCGATCGAGCGACCGACCGCACCTGCTCCGGCGATTGCGACCCGCATCACTCGGCCTCCGGCCCGTTCTCGAAGACTGAGTAGACCCGGTCCGCGTTCTCCTCGCGCATGACGAGGTGCAGCAAGTCCCCCTCCTGGATCACCGACTCCCGAGTAGGCAGCATGCCCTCGCCGAGGCGGTCGATCCAGGCAATCCGGCTCCCGGACTGCAGCTGGAAGTCGACCGTGCGCCGACCGATCCAGGCCTCGTTGACCCGGAGCTGGTCGAGGCGGATGGTGCCCGAGGGGTCGCGGAAGTCGGGCTCCGCACCCGCGGGCAAGATCCGCCGCAGCACCTGGTCCGCGGTCCACTTCACGGTCGCCACCGTCTCGATACCGAGCCGCTGGTAGACCTCGGCGCGACCCGGGTCGTAGATCCGGGCCACGACCTGCTGGATCCCGAAGGTCTCCCGCGCCACGCGCGCAGCGATGATGTTGGAGTTGTCACCGCTGGACACGGCACAGAAGGCGTCTGCCTTCTCGATGCCCGCTCGGTCGAGGACGTCCTGGTCGAAGCCGATGCCGGTCACCTTGGTGCCGTTGAACGACGGGCCGAGGCGGCGGAAGGCGTCGGGGTTGCTGTCGATGACCGCGACGGTGTGGTCACGGTCTTCGAGACTGCGGGCAAGGGTGGAGCCGACACGGCCGCATCCCATGATCACGACATGCACGTGGACGACGCTACACCGGCCCGGACAGGCGGCGCGTCAGGGAGCCGCGCGTCGTGGTTTAGCCTTCCCTCGTGGGTGTAACCGACGTATCCAAGCGGATCCTCCTGGGGCGCAAGCTGAGAAGCACGCAGCTGGGGGAGACGCTGCTGCCCAAGCGCATCGCGCTGCCCGTGTTCGCGAGCGATGCGCTCTCGTCGGTCGCCTACGCACCGGACGAGATCTTCATCATGCTCTCCGTCGCTGGGGTGACCTACTACAGCTACTCGTGGAAGATCGCTCTGCTCGTCGCCCTGGTCATGCTGGCCGTCGTGGCGTCGTACCGGCAGAACGTCCATGCCTACCCCAGCGGCGGCGGCGACTACGAGGTGGCGAGCGTCAACCTCGGCCAGAACGCCGGTGTGACCGTCGCCAGTGCCCTGCTCGTGGACTACGTGCTGACGGTGGCGGTGTCGATCTCGTCGGGTGTCCAGAACGCCGCCGCCGCGCTGCCCTCCGTCTCGGGGCACGAGGTCTTCTTCGCGGCGGGACTGGTCCTGGTGCTGGCGGGGCTGAACCTCCGCGGCGTCCGGGAGTCGGGGACGTTCTTCGCGATCCCCACCTATGGCTTCATGATCGGGATCCTCGGCATGGCGGCCTGGGGGATGGCGCGCTATCTGACCGGCACGCTGCCTGACGTCGAGAGCGCGGACCTGACCATCACCCCGACCCAGGACTACGAGGGCACCATCACCACCATCGCGCTCGTGTTCCTGCTCGCGCGGGCCTTCTCGTCCGGCAGCGCGGCGCTGACCGGTGTCGAGGCCATCTCGAACGGTGTGCCGGCCTTCCGCAAGCCGAAGAGCCGCAACGCGGCGACGACGCTGCTCCTGCTCGGCTGCATCTCGATCACGATGATGATGAGCGTGATCACCCTCGCGCGGGTCATGAACCTCAGGTACGTCGACCCGCGGGACCTCGACCGGCTGATCCGGCCGGACGGGACACCGGTGCCGGCCAACTACGACCAGCACACGGTCGTCGCCCAGATCGCGCGGGGCGTGTTCGACAACTTCCAGCCGGGCTTCTACTTCGTCATCGCGATGACCGGGATCATCCTGGTGCTCGCCGCCAACACCGCCTTCAACGGCTTCCCGGTCCTCGGCTCGATCCTCGCCAAGGACGGTTTCATGCCCCGGCAGCTCGGCTCGCGAGGGGACCGGCTGGCCTACAGCAACGGCATCCTGATCCTGGCCTTCATGGCGATCGCGCTCATCGTCGCCTTCGACGCCGAGGTGACCAAGCTGATCCAGCTCTACATCGTCGGCGTCTTCGTCTCGTTCAACCTCAGCCAGCTCGGCATGATCAGGCACTGGAC
>DATGYO010000014.1:0-2440 GCA_035297905.1 Nocardioidaceae bacterium | reverse complement strand
TCGGCACCGGGGATCACGCCGTGATCTGCCTGCACGGCTGGTTCGGGTCCGCGGACGGGTGGGGCTACCTGCCCGAGGTCGTGGACAAGAAGCGGTTCACGTACCTGTTCCCGGAGATGCGGGGGTACGGCGCCCGCCGGGACGAGTCCGGTTCGTACACCATGAAGGAGTACGCCGCCGACGCGCTTGCCGCGGCCGATGAGCTCGGCCTCCACAGGTTCTCCGTCATCGGGCACTCGATGGGTGGCAAGGCAGCTGCCTCGCTGCTGGCCCAGGCTCCAGACCGGGTCCGGGCGCTGGTGGGTGTCGCCCCCGTCGCCCCTGCCCCGGTGCCGCTCGACGAGGACGGGCAGGGTCTGTTCTTCGGAGCCCCGAAGCGTGACGAGAACCGTAGGGCGATCATCGACTTCACGACCGGCGGCCGGAACTCCGCTGCCTGGCTGGACGACATGGTCGCCTTCTCCCGCGCCAGCTCAACGCAGGAGGCGTTCGCCGGAGCGGTCGAGTCGTGGGTGAACGACGACTACCTCGCCGAGGTCGGGAGTCCCGAGACACCCATCGCCTGCTTCGTCGGCGAGAACGACCCGGCGCTGTCGGCGGAGGTGATGAAGCAGAGCTGGATGCAGATCTACCCGAACGTCGAGCTGGTCGAGCTCGCGTCGTGCGGCCACTACCCGATGCACGAGGCGCCGGTCTGGTTGGCGACCCAGATCGAGGCCTTCCTCTCCGACAAGTGAGGGCGGCAGCACCCGGGACCGAGCTGGTCCACGACCCGGAGACCTACGTCCGCGGAGCCCCGCTCGACGTGCTCGACCGGCTTCGTGAGACCGACCCCGGCGTCGTCTGGGTCGAGGAACCACCCACGCCTGGGTTCGCCGGCGGTCCCGGGTACTGGCTCGTGCTCCGGCACGCCGACGTGAAGGCGGTCCTGCGCGACCCCGAGACGTTCTCGTCGGCCACCGGAGCCACGCAGGTGCGGGATCCGGCGACGCAGGAGGACCTCGCGTACGTGCGCCGGATGATGCTGAACATGGACCCGCCTGAGCATTCGCGGCTCCGGAAGCCGATCCAGCGCTCCTTCACCGTCCGGGCGGTCGCCAGGCTCGAGGAGCAGATAGCAGGGCACGTCGTCGAGATCCTCGACCGGACTCTCACCTCACCCGGGCAGGTCGTCGACTTCGCGAAGGACGTCGCCGCCGACCTGCCGCTGCTCACCCTGGCCGACGTGCTCGGCGTACCGCCGCAGGACCGGATGCTGATGTTCGACTGGTCCAACCGTGTCATCGGTTTCCAGGACCCCGACTACGCCACGAGCGCAGCCTTCGACCCGGCATCGGGCACGGAGCTGGCCCGCGCGGCCCTGGCGTTGCGGCCGTCCCCCGACGCGGAGGGACGGATGCCCGATCCGCGCTCCCGGGAGGGGATGCCGGACCTGTACGCCTACGCGCACCTCCTGGCGCGCCACAAGCAGCAGCATCCCGGCGACGACGTCATGTCGATCCTCCTGGCGCAGGAGGAGGCGATCGATGCGGAGGAGTTCGAGAACATGTTCTGGCTCTTCGCGGTGGCCGGCAACGAGACGCTGCGCAACGGTCTGCCGGGTGGCATGCACGCCCTGCTGACCCACCCCGAGGCTCAGCGGCGGCTGCGCTCCCAGCCGGAGCTGGTCGAACCGGCGGTGGAGGAGATGCTGCGCTGGTGGACGCCGGTCATGGTGTTCCGTCGGACGGCGACCCGCGACTGCGAGATCAACGGACAGCCGGTGGCCGCCGGCGAGAAGGTCGTGGTCAGCTTCCTGTCCGCCAACCGTGATCCACGCGTGTTCGACGACCCGGGTGCCTTTCGCGTGGACCGGGCGAGCCGCGAGCACCTCGTGTTCGGCCACGGCCCGCACCTGTGCCTGGGTGCGCACCTGGCCCGCGTCCAGATGCGGACGATGTTCGCCGAGCTGCTTCGCCGTACCCGCTGGCTCGAGCCCGCGGGAGAGCCCGCGCTCCTGCGCTCCTCCTTCCAGAGGGGCGTCAAGCGGCTCCCGTTGCGCTGGGAGTGACCGATCACCGTTGTGGACGGATGGTGAGCGCAACCGTGCGGGCGCGCGGCAGCGTCCTGAGAACCAGCCGTGCCGACCCGGGCCTCGAGACCACCCGAGCACCCGACACCCGGACTCGGTAGCCGTTGCGGAAATGCATCGGCGAGACCCAGACAACCGTCTTCCGGCTGCGGGGCGCACAGCCGCAGCCGGGGGCACGAGTCGTGTAGCGCAGTCTGAACCGCGACGCGTCGTAACGCCACGACACCGGGGTGCCGGCGACGAGGAGCGGGTGGGGCCGGTCGAGCACCAACAGCTTGCCGCGCTTCACGTTGGAGCCGGTGGGCGGCCTGCCGATGTCGCGGATGATCCCTTCGGTGGGACGCTCCGCCGACGGGTCGCCGCCGAAGT
>DATGYO010000013.1:0-10197 GCA_035297905.1 Nocardioidaceae bacterium | reverse complement strand
TCGCGCTCCTCCATCTCGGTCGGCGCGAACCAGGCGCTCATGCCCTTGGCGGTGGCGATGGCTTGCCAGACCTGCTCCGGGGTGCCCGGGACCTCGACGCTGAACTCCAGGCGGTACGGGACGTTCGGGGTGGTGCTCATGGGTTCTCCTCAGGAAGGGGGTGGGCGGCGACGAGGAGCCGGTACGGGCGCCCGTCGTCGTGGTGGTAGCGAGCGGCCAGGTCGAGCACCGCGGCGGTCAGGTCGTCGGCGAAGGCAGCCCGGTCGGCGGCCGACCGGAAGCCGATCTGTGTGTCGATGGTCAGCGTCGGCAGGCGCTTGCGGGACGCGCCGGCCCGGCGCGCCAGGGCGCCGACCTCGCGCACCACCCGACCGGCCAGCGCGACGAGGTAGCTTGCCGACAGGTGGTCGGCGTTGGCGTCCGGATCGGCGGCGGACGCGCTGAGGGCCGCCGGCGACACGACGTAGGACGCCGCCGATGCCTGCAGTACCCGCTCGGTGATGCCCCCGTGCCGGCGCTCGCCGGACAGCTCCACCAGGCCGTGCGCCTCGAGCGCCTTGAGGTGGTAGTTGACCTTCTGGCGCGCGATGCCGACTCGGGCGGCGAGCCCGGCGGCGGAGGCCGGGACGGCCAGCTCGCCGAGCAGTCGGGCCCGTACCGGATCCAGCGCGGCGGCGGCTGCCTCCGTGCTCTCGATGACCTCGACGTCCTGCACATCGCCACCATGCGCTTGACAATAAATCTTGTCAAGGGGTGTGCCTCGGCATGGTGACGAGGAGGTGCAGGGTTGCGCACCTTCGGCTCAGGGCCGCGACTCACCCAGCGAGCATCAACGATCGCGACACTCGTCTCGACATCAGTGCTCGAGACGGGGCGAAAAGACGCGGGTCGAGCCGCCAACACGCCGCCGTGGTCAGTGGTCCCGCGGACAATGGGATGCATGCCCTTCGACCAGGCGCTTGCAGACCGCATCGGCGATCTCGTAGCTGGTGAGGAGGGCCTCACCCAGCAGCGGATGTTCGGGGGTCTGGCATTCCTCGTCAACGGAAACATGGCGGTGGCAGCCAGCGGACAGGGAGGGCTCCTAGTGCGCGTCGACGCCGACGATGTCGAAGCGTGGATCGACGACGAGCGAGTAATCCCGATGGTGATGCGGGGACGGGAGATGCGTGGCTGGCTCCGAATCGTCTCCGACCTCACCGACCCTGAGCTCGAGCAGTGGGTATCGCGTGGCGTTGCCTACGCCCGCTCGCTGCCGCCCAAGAGCAGGTGAGGCTCTTTTTGGCCAGCGTCTCTGCAATTGGTCATCGCGAGGTGTCGATCGGCGGGATCTTCGATCGTCACGTCCTTGAAGGCTCGTACACGAGGAAGGATGGAGCCATGCGGTACACATTGCTGCTGCACTACCCGGAGATGACCGCCGAGGAGCTCGGCGAGGAAGCCCTCAAGGAGGGCATGGCGGCGTTCGACGCGTACGCGAGGGCGCTCGACGACGCCGGCGTGCTGCTGTCCGCGGAGGTGCTCGCGCCGAGTTCGGCGACGACCACGATCAGCCGCAAGACCGGCGATCTCCTGGTCCAGGACGGACCGTTCGCGGACACCAAGGAGCAGCTCGGCGGCACCTTCGTGATCGACGTACCGGACCTGGACGCCGCCATCGCCTGGGCCGAGAAGGCGCCGTCTGCGATGTACGGCGACGTCGAGATCCGTCCCACCGCGACGCGGTACGTCGACGGGGCCTGGACGCAGTGGACGTTCCCCGGGGCCTGATGGCCGCTACGACGGACGTGGCGGTGCGGGCGGCGGAGGTCGCCCGGACCAGTTACGGGCGTCTTGTCGCCCTGCTCGCGGCCGGCACCCGCGACCTCGCTCTGGCCGAGGACGTCCTGGGCGACGCGTTCGAACGGGCGCTGAGGACCTGGCCTTCGTCGGGAGTCCCGGACAACCCCGAGGGATGGTTGCTCACCGTCGCCCGCAACCGGCTGCGCGACGTGGTCGGTTCGGCGGCCGCACGTACGTCGATACCGCTGGACTCCGACGACCTCCGGCTGGCCGTCCTCACGGCCGTCGACCCCGACGCGATCCCCGACAAGCGGCTGGAGTTGCTGTTCGTCTGTGCCCACCCGGCGATCGACCGCACGATCCGTACGCCGCTGATGTTGAACACGGTGCTCGGGATCGACGCCGCCCGGATCGCGGCGGCGTTCGCCCTGCCGCGCGCGACCGTAGCTCAGCGGCTTGTCCGCGCGAAGCGCCGGATCCGCGACGCCGGCATCCCGTTCGCCGTACCCACGCGCGCGGACCTGCCGGACCGTCGCGACGCCGTGCTCGAGGCGATCTACGGGGCCTACGCCATCGAGTGGCAGGTGTCTGGCGCGCTGGAGCGCACGTCGCTGGCCGACGAGGCGCGGTACCTCGCAGTGTTGCTCGCCTTGCTGCTCGACGACGCGGAGGCGTGCGGTCTGGCGTCGCTGATCTCGTTCGCAGCCTCGCGAGCGGCCGCGCGGAGGGTCGACGGCGTGTTCGTGCCGCTCGAGGAGCAGGACGTGACGCGCTGGGACGCCGAGCTCATTGCCGACGGCGACCGGTTGGTGCAGCGAGCAACAGAGATCCGCGCACGAACGAACGAACCGATCGGCCGCTTCCAGCTCGAGGCGGCGCTCCAAGCAGCGCACGCCGCCCGACGCCACACCGGCACAGTGGACTGGGGTGGGGTTCTGCGCCTCACCGAGGCACTCATACAGGTCGCTCCGACCCTCGGGGCACGCGTCGCGCTCGCCGCGGCCCGCGCGCGCGTGCACGGGCCGGGCGCCGGGCTGGCCGTGATGGATCGTGACGGTGATCCGCTGATCGACAGGTTCCAGCCGGCATGGGCCACGAAAGCGCAACTGCTCGCGGACGCTGGCCGATCCACGGAGGCGGCCGTCGCCTACGAGCGGGCGATCTCACTGACGACGGAGCCCGCGATCCGCCGCTTTCTCCAGGACCGGCGCCGCGCGCTCCCGTGACGAGCGCGGTGCCTAGGAATAGCGCGGCACGCGCGCCCGGGACCGGGCCGCGGGACCGGGTGTTTGTGCGGGAACCACAGCAGCGGTTCGGCTTCCGCTCACCCCAAGCCCTCATCGCCTTGTCCATGCTCAACCTCGGCGGCCACCGCCCCGTCCTCCCCGGCCGGAAATGACCCACGGATCAGTCAGGAGAGCCGCATTTGAGAGCGTTCGCTGCGAGGTCACAGACCGGTACGGTGACGCCGTGCACAAGGACCTCGGGCGGCTGCGCGACGCCTACGCGGCCGCATGGGAGACACGACAGCGAACGGGAGACGACACGCCCGCGTTTCTCATCGAGCAGTTGGCTGCGTCGGGATTGGACGACTTCAGCAGCCCAGGTCCCGGACGTGACTTCGTGTTGTCCTTGTGGGAACGAGGAGTGCCCCCCGCGGCGCTGGAACGTGAACTCCGGCGAGCAGTCCCAGGGATCGCCTGGACGGCTCTGCGGTCCCTCGCTAGATCTGCCGTCGAGATCGGCCGCGTCTTCCGGGAGGGTGGCCGGCTTGATCTCTCCTGGATGGACCTGCCCGAGGGGCATCGGAAGCTCAGTGACGCACACAAGGCCAACGATCTGGTGCTGCGGTGGTTGCACCCACCGGTCGACAAGGTGGCCCTCGATCTCCGCGTCGACGAGGCTGCTGCCACAGCGATCCGACGCTGCCGTCAGTTTCCATCGGCCAATCGGCACGGCTGGGGAGAAGCGTACTGCTGGCTGCTCCCGGACGATCCTCCGAACGTGCAGGTGATGGTCGGACACGAGCGCATCGGCTGGACCACCGTGCCCGACCATGCCTGGCCCGTGCTCAAGCGTGAGGAGCAGCGTGGCATCTACGCAGACGGGTCAGTACTCCTTGACCACCACGGAGCCCAGATCGAAGTGGTTTGCTTCTTGCCACGGGTGGTGCGATAGCGCCCGGCTGTGCTGGTGCCGGGCTCCAAAGCCATAACCGCCCGTCGCCACGATTGAGCTATACCTGTCGGCGGCAAGAGCGGGCGTTCGTGTCCCACCGAGCGGTGAGCAGGAGAAGGCACATGACCTCGCGCCGGATGCTCGGATATCGTCCAGCGGTGGGCATGCGGAACTACCTGTTAGAGGGCGTCTCGGGGACCGGCAAGACGTCGGTCTGCAAGGAACTACGCCGCCGCGGCTTCCACGCCATCAACGGTGACACCGACCTGGCCTACCAGGGAGACCCGGAAACGGGTGAGCCTACGGATAAAGGGCCGTCGCATTGGCATCACATCTGGCACGTGGACAAAGTCCAAGCCCTGGTCGCCGACCAGAATGAGCCAGTGACCTTCTTCTGTGGCGGCTCGAGGAACTTCTCGAAGTTTCAGGACCTGTTCGACGCAGTCTTCGTCCTGGAGGTCGATCTGGACACCTTGCACCGGCGACTCGATCAGCGGTCGGAAGGTGAGTTCGGCGCACATCAATCGGAACGCAACCTCATTGTGCGGCTGCATCGAAGCAAGGAAGACACCCCGAAGAACGGAATCCCGATCGACGCCACCGCACCGCTCGCCCTCGTGGTCGACCAGATTCTCCGCCGATCGAAGACGATGGACAGCGACAACGCAGGTCCCGCTTGACTCGTCATCGCTCTATCGCTCATCGGCACGACCGCGCGCGCAGCGCCAGAAGAGTGCGTTTGGGTTAGGCAATGGACGCGAAACGGATCGGACAGTCATCCTGGCTCCATGGGTGGTGTGCGCAGCGGCGGCGGTGATGGTCGCAAGCACTCAGCTGCTATGCCCCGCGTGTACCGGGACCCGGAAGGTCAGGCTGAGCCGGACATCCACCCCTGCGGCTCGAAATGAGCGGAACTGAGGGGGAAGGACGGGTCATCCCGCGCCACCCGAGCATCGGCCGATAGAGCTTCACTACCTGCGGCAAACCGTGCGTCTCTCCAAACCGTTCTGGACGCGCCAGGTTCAGTACCGAAGTCGGATCAGCGGGCGGTGGCCTCCCGTGCTTTCGGAGAGCAACGTGCCCCACTCGTGCCAGATGACCTTCCTGAGCTCCGGATCGCCTGGCGTCCGACCCGCGGCGGTATCGACCAAGGCTCCGGCCAGTTCTCGCAGCTTGACGTTGTGCGTCTGGCTGGCGTAGCGAAGCTCGGCGAAGGTCTGGTCCGGAGTCGCGGAGCGAGGCGTCACGAGCACGTCTTTCGCCTGCTCGATGGTCGGCCTTGTCACGAGGGCCGCGTTGAGGTGAGCCTCGAAGTCCTCGTCCCTAAGCATGTCGACCCTGCTGGTGCCGCAGGTCCACTCGTAGCGCGAAGGACGCCCACACCGACTTGGCTTCGCCTGGTAGCCGGGTGACGCCCCAGTCCCGACACACGAGGTCAACGATGGACAGGCCACGTCCACCCGTGTCCAGGACGTCTCTCGCGAGGCGGACCGGAAGGGCGGGCGAGCCATCGGTGACGGTCAACAACACCGACTGATCGACTTGCGACAGCGTCACCGCGAACGGCGTGTTGGCATGCCGGACGGCATTGGTGGCGAGCTCGCTGACTACCAGCCGTACGTCTTCCACCAGGTACAGGAACCGGTGGTCGATCAGATGGGTGCAGACGAAGTGACGTGTCCTTGGAACGCTCTCGACTTCTGCCGGGAACTGTGTTCCGTGGGACCAAAGCGTTGCTCGATTGGGTTGCGGCAGCACGGCCGGCACCAGAAATTTCCCGGGAGAGCGCGGCAGGTGTACCGCTCCCGCGTGCGTGGTTCGCCGGGAATGCCGCCGCTGCCTGCGGAGATCGAAGAAGACTCGGTACATGCGACGCTACGCCGCATCTACTCCATGCACAACACGACGCGTAGGCGACGGCTGCCGTAGGCGCGCATCGCTGACCCGTCAGTCCAGTCGGCGCGTGGACCTCAACGCGGCTGCTTGTTGTATTGCCTCTAGGACCGGTGCCCGGCCAGGCTTCGGTCCAGGCGCCCGGCCCATCGCTCTCAACGCGGCTGCCCACGCTGTGTCGTGTGGCTCTCATTTGGCCTGCGTGGGTCACGCACCTTCCGCAGCAGCCTCCGCGTGACGCTGCTCGGCGGCGAGGCGGAGGTGCTCGGCGTGGTCGAGTGCCTGGTCGATCATCAGCGCGACGTGGTCGTCGAACAACGCGTAGTGCACCTGGCGGCCTCGCCGCTCCGCGGTCACCAAGCCCGCTTCCCGGAGCAGCCTCAGTTGGTGGGAGACCGCCGACTGCTCCATCCCCACGACCTCGGTGAGCTCCCCCACGCTCAGCGGACCCGACTGCAGGACCGCAAGGATCATCAGCCGGCTGGGTGTCGCCAGCGCCTGAAGCGTCGCGGCCACGGCCACGGCCGTGTCCCGGTCCCAGCGGACCTGTGACGCTGCTCCCTGGCTGCGGTGACCCATGCCTGCATGGTAGCCAGGCCTCAAAGATGAAAGACCGTTCATGTCTGGCTAGACTCGGCCGAGCACTAGCACCCGAGAGCGAAGGTTCCATGGGCCACCCCACAGGGTCACAGCGCGACGACCACGCCGAGCACGAGCACGACCACGACCACGCGGAGCACGGTGTGCTGGGTCGCCTGCTGCACGTCTTCCGTCCACACAGCCACGACGCCTCGGAATCGGTGGACACCGCGCTGGAGAGCAGCGCCGAGGGCATCCGTGCGGTGAAGATCAGCCTGGTCGTCCTCGGCGTCACTGCCGCACTGCAGGGCGTCATCGTGGCCGTCACCGGGTCGGTGGCGCTGCTGGCCGACACGATCCACAACTTCTCCGACGCCCTGACCGCGCTCCCTCTTTGGGTGGCCTTCACCATCGCCCGCAGGCCGGCCACACGGCGCTACACCTACGGCTACGGCCGCGCCGAGGACCTGGCCGGGATCTTCATTGTCGCGATGATCGCGCTCTCCGCGGCCCTCGCCGGATGGGAGTCGCTGCTTAGGATTGCCGACCCGCAACCGGTCGAACACGTTTGGGTCGTCGTGGCCGCGGGTCTCATCGGGTTTGCGGGCAACGAGCTGGTCGCGATCTACCGGATCCGGATCGGCCACAAGATCGGGTCCGTCGCGCTCGTCGCCGACGGCCTGCACGCCCGCACCGACGGCTTCACCTCGCTCGCCGTCGTCTTCGGCGCCCTCGGCGTCCTCGCCGGCTACCCTCAGGCCGACCCGATCATCGGCCTCGTCATCACCGCCGCCATCCTGCTCGTCCTCAAAGGCGCCGCCCGCGACATCTACCACCGTCTCATGGACGCCATCGAGCCCGAGCTCGTCGACGCAATCGAGCAGACGCTGCTGGCCACCCCCGGTCTCGACGCAGTGGAAGAGGTGAAGGCACGCTGGAGCGGCCACCGGATCCGCGCCGAAGCCGACATCACCGTCAACGCCGACCTCAGCCTCACCGAGGCGCACGCCATCGCCACGGACGCACACCACCGACTCCTGCACCAGATCCCCAAGCTCGCCACAGCGACTGTGCACGTCTCCCCCAACGGATCAGCCGGCGACCAGCAACACGCACTCATCGCCCATCACCAGACGCGACCCTGACCCCACATGGTCCATCGCCCATTCCCGGAGAGCGGCAAACGCAACTCTCGGTGCGTCATACCGCCGCCTGCGCAGCACTGCGCACCACGCCCTGCCGATGACGGACGGCCCCTCAGCCGGCCTCCGATGACTTACGAGCAGAATGCGGGTCGGAACGATCATGAGCACTAAGCGCATCGTCCCCGCCAACGGAGTTGAGTTGTGCGTCCAGACGTTCGGGGAGCCCGAGGACCCGGCGGTCCTGCTGATCGGTGGAATGTCTAGTCCGATGGACTGGTGGGAGGACGGGTTATGTGAGCGTCTCGCCGCCGGGCAGCGCTACGTCGTTCGGTACGACCACCGTGATACCGGTGGTTCCACTACGTATCCGCCCGGGCGGCCGGGCTACACCGGCGCCGACCTGCGCGACGACGCGGTCGCATTGCTCGACGCGCTCGGGAAACACCAGGCCCACCTCGTCGGTGTCTCGATGGGCGGCGCCATCGCGCAGTGCATCGCCGTCGAAGCACCCGACCGGGTCAGCTCCCTGACCCTGGTCGACACCACCGCGGCGTTGCCCGGCGCACCCGCGGGGTTGCCGGATGTCGAGCCCGAGCTGCTCGCGCACTTCGAAGCGGCCCGGGAGCAACCGGAGCTGGACTGGGCCGACCGCGCGGCCGTGGTCGAGAGGCTGATCGAGGATCAGCGAGCGTTCATGAGGCGCGGCTTCGACGAGACCCGGGTGCGCGCGGTCGTCGAGCAGATCGTTGGGCGCAGCATCGACATCGCGGCGATGGTCAACCATGCGCGGCTCGAGCCCGGCCGTGAGCCTCACGGCAGCCTTGCCGACGTAATCGCGCCCACGTTGGTCGTGCACGGGACCGCCGATCCGCTATTCCCCCTAGCGCATGGCGAGGCGCTAGCGGTGGCGATACCGAACGCGACGCTACTGGCGCTGCAAGGCGTTGGCCACGAGCTGCCGCCGCCCGCGGATTGGGACAAATTCGTCACGGCGCTGCTGCGGCTCACAGCCGGCGACCGACGGACTGCCTAGGTCCTGCCGATTAGTTTGAGGCTCTCCACGGGTCAGGATGTGCATGACCGGAAGGAGACCCCCGATGACCAAGACAACCACCCGCACCATCGAGGCGCCCGGCGCAGTATTGACCTACGACATCCACGAGCCCGAGACGCCGAGCGAGCATCGCCCGCTGTTCATCTTCGGTTCCCCCATGGCGGCGTCCGGCTTCGAGCAGCTGATCAGCCACCTCACCGACCGCACCGTCATCACCTACGACCCCCGTGGCGCAGAGCGCAGCACGTTGACCTCCAAGGATGACGTCACCGGCGAACTTCACGGCGAGGACATGCACCGTGTCGTCGAGGCCGCCGGCCTGGGCCCGGTCGACGCGTTCGGGACCAGCGGCGGCGGAGCCTTCGCGCTGCACTGGATCGTCAAGTATCCCCAGGACGTCCGCACGCTTCTCGCGCACGAGCCGCCCCTGACCACGATCCTCGAGGACCGCGAGATGGCAATCCGTGCGAGCGAGGACATCGTCGCGACCTATCAGCGCGAGGGCTACGGCCCCGCGATGGCGAAGTTCATCCAGCTGGTCATGCACTCCGGGCCGCTTCCCGATGACTACCTGGATGGGCCGGCGCCGAATCCAGCCAGTTTCGGCCTCCCCACCGACGACGACGGCTCCCGCGACGACGCCTTGCTCAGCCGCAACCTCGCCATGCCACCCTTCGAGCCTGAGCTCGAGGCACTGCGAGCCTCCACGGTCCGCATCGTCCCCGCGATCGGCGCGGAGGGAGCGGGCACACTCGCCCGCCGCGGCGGTGAAGCGCTGGCAAAGGAGCTGGGAGTGGAGCCCAGCGTGTTTCCCGGCGACCACGGTGGCTTCACCGTCAGCCCGATGTCGCCCAACAACGACCCGGCGGCATTCGCCGCCAGACTGCGCGAGGTGCTCGACAACTCCTGATCCGGGCTCGGCTTTTCGCGCCGACCGACTGCAAGCGGGCATGACTCCAACCGGCAATCCGGAAGCGCTCCGTCCGGAACCGTTCGGTCATGGCTTTCGCGCGCTTCCCAGTCGTCGTCCTTGACTGCCCCGACCCCAAGAGCCTGGCCGAGTTCTACGGCGCCCTGATCGACTGGCGGGTCGAGCAGAACGACGACCACTGGTGGTCCGTCCGCGCCGAGTACGGCGACTCGCTGGGCTTCCAGAAGGCCGAGAGCTTCACGCCACCGCAGTGGCCCGGCCAGGGCATCCCGCAGCAGATGCACCTCGATGTTGTCGTCGACGACCTCGACGTCGCGGAGGCAGCGGTGCATGAGCTGGGCGCGACCAAGCACGAGCATCAGCCGGGTACGACGTTCCGTGTGTTCCTCGGCCCGCCGGACATCCGTTCTGCCTCTGTGCCGGCTAAGCCCCGCCTGGCCGCGCTGACCCGAGCTCTCGTATCGCGCTTCCCTCCCAAACCACCGATCTGGCCGGACGACGGTGAACCTTCATGAAACAGATACGAACTGTGGTCGTCTTCGACGCCGCGGACCTGGACGCCGAGGACCTCCACGTCGAGGACCCGAAGCAGGCGCACGAGCAGGCCATGAGCCTCGGTGCCCGCCTGCTCCGAG
>DATGYO010000012.1:0-1551 GCA_035297905.1 Nocardioidaceae bacterium | reverse complement strand
CCTCGAAGGTCTCGCCCTCGGAGAGGTTGAGCACCTCGCCCGTGGTGTTGAACACCCTGCCGAGCGTGGCGTCGCCGACCGGCACGCGGATGGGGCCGCCGGTGTCCTGGACAGCGCTGCCGCGGACCAGGCCGTCGGTGGGCTGCAGCGAGATGGCGCGGACCATGTTGTCGCCGATGTGCTGGGCGACCTCGAGGTTGATGTTCTTCTTCTCACCCGAGAGCTCGACCTCGGTCTTGAGCAGGTTGTACTGCTCCGGCATGGCGTCGGCGGGGAACTCCACGTCGACGACCGGGCCGATGATGCGGGCGATCCGCCCGACGCCGCCGGCCTCCGGGGCCTGGGTGTCGTAGGTAACGGTGGCAGTCATGAGTTGTCTCTACCTTCTTACTTGGCGTCGGCGAGGGCGCTGGCGCCGCCCACAATTTCGCTGATCTCTTGGGTGATCTCGGCCTGGCGGGCCTGGTTGGCCAGCCGGGTGTACTTCTTGATGAGCTCTTCGGCGTTGTCAGTGGCCGACTTCATGGCCCTCTGGCGGGAGGCCAGCTCGGAGGCGGCCGCCTGCAGGAGGCAGTTGTAGAGCCTGGAGGAGACGTACTTCGGCAGCAGCGCGTCGAGGACCTCCTCGGCGTTCGGCTCGAACTCGTAGAGCGGGAGCACGTCCTCCTCGGACGGGGCCTCCTCGCCCTCGACGACCTCGAGCGGCAGCATGCGGATGACCTCGGGCTCCTGGGTCACCATGTTGACGAACCGGGTGAAGACGACGTGGAACTCGTCGACGCCGCCCTCGTCGTACTCCCTGGTGAAGTCCGCGACGACGCGCTCGGCGATCTCGCGGGCCACCTCGAAGGTCGGCTGGTCGGTGAACCCGCTCCACTCCGCGGCGTAGTCGCGCTTGCGGAACTTGTAGAAGCCCACCGCCTTGCGGCCGACGAGGTAGGGGATGACCTCCTTGCCGTCGTCACGGAGCTCACCCATCAGGCGCTCGCTCTCCTTGATGACCGACGAGCTGTAGGCGCCCGCCAGGCCACGGTCGGAGGTGATGACGAGCACCGCTGCACGACGCACGTTCTCGTGCTCGGTGGTCAGCGGGTGGTCGACGTCGGAGTACGTGGCCACGGCCGAAACCGCACGGGTGATGGCCCGGGCGTAGGGGGAGGACTCCTTGACCCGCTGCTGCGCCTTGACGACGCGCGACGCAGCGATCAGCTCCATCGCCCGGGTGATCTTCTTGGTCGCCTGGACGGACCGGATGCGCTGGCGGTAGACCCGCATCTGCGCTCCCATATGTTTCCGCCTCTCCTCGTTCGTTCTGCGCGGTCAGGTATGCCGCGTGGTTTGCCTGGTGTCGGGGTGCCGCCGGCAGCGGCGAGGTGCCGGGTGCGCACGAGTGCGCACCCGGCATACGCCTCAGCGCTTCTGCTTGACGATCTTCTCCTGCTCGATCTCGGTCTCGAGCTCACCGGCGTCGGGCTCGTGGCCGAGCGGCAGGTTCTCCTGGCCGGAGGCCATGAACTGCTCCTTGAACGCCTTGACGGCGTCCTCGAGCCC
>DATGYO010000011.1:0-13360 GCA_035297905.1 Nocardioidaceae bacterium | reverse complement strand
GGCCGAGCAGCTCGGTCACCACCTCCGCGAGGGCTGCAAGGCCCTGCCGGAGCCCAGCCCGCTGAGCGTCTTCGACCACGTGTACGTCGACCAGACCCCTGAGCTGGCAGCACAGAAGGAGGCCTACGCGGCCTACCTCGCGTCTTTCGAGACCGGATCGACAGTAGGGGGGCACTGAGATGGCCAAGATCACTCTCGCGAAGGGGCTCAACGCCGGCCTTCGCGCAGCGATGGAGAAGGACCCGAAGGTCGTCGTCATGGGCGAGGACGTCGGCAAGCTCGGCGGCGTCTTCCGCATCACCGACGGCCTGCAGAAGGACTTCGGCGAGGACCGCGTCATCGACACCCCGCTCGCGGAGTCGGGCATCCTCGGCACCGCCGTGGGCCTCGCCATGCGTGGCTACCGCCCGGTGTGCGAGATCCAGTTCGACGGGTTCGTCTACCCCGCCTACGACCAGATCGTCAGCCAGGTCGCGAAGATCCACTTCCGCAGCCAGGGCAAGGTCAAGATGCCCATCGTCATCCGGATCCCGTTCGGCGGCGGCATCGGCGCGGTCGAGCACCACAGCGAGAGCCCGGAGGCGCAGTTCGCGCACACCCCGGGGCTCAAGGTGGTGGCCTGCTCGAACCCGGTCGACGGCTACTTCATGATCCAGCAGGCGATCGCCTGCGACGACCCGGTCGTGTTCTTCGAGCCGAAGCGGCAGTACCACGCCGACAAGGCCGAGCTCGACGAGTCGCTGACGCTCGCCGACGCCGACCTGCTGTTCAGCTCGCGGGTCGTGCGTGAGGGCAGCGACCTGACGCTGCTGGCCTACGGCCCGATGGTGAAGACCTGCATGCAGAGCGCAGAGGCCGCCGCGGGCGAGGGCAAGAGCATCGAGGTCATCGACCTGCGCACGCTCTCCCCGCTCGACATGGAGCCGGTGCTCGCCTCGGTCCGCAAGACCGGCCGGGCCGTCGTCGCCCACGAGGCTCATGTGAACCTCGGCATGGGCTCGGAGATCGCGGCCCGGATCACCGAGGAGTGCTTCTACAACCTCGAGGCCCCGGTGATGCGGGTGGGCGGTTTCGACACGCCCTACCCGCCGAGCCGGATCGAGGAGGAGTGGCTCCCCGACCTCGACCGGGTGCTCGACGCCGTCGACCGCTCGCTCGCCTTCTGACCAGGAGTTACCCAGATGCCTGAGTACAAGCTTCCCGACCCCGGGGAGGGCCTCACCGAGGCCGAGATCGTCTCCTGGAAGGTCAAGGTCGGAGACACCGTCAAGATCAACGACATCGTCGTCGAGATCGAGACCGCCAAGTCGCTCGTCGAGCTGCCCTCGCCGTTCGCCGGCACGGTCTCGGCGATCCTCGTCGACGAGGGCCAGACCGTCGAGGTCGGCACCCCGATCATCGCGATCGGCGATGCCGCAGAGGCGGCCGCGCCGGTTGCACAGTCGGCCCAGCCGGAGGAGGCACCTCCCGCAGCCGAGCCCGACGAGCCGCCGATGAAGACGCTGGTCGGCTACGGCCCGCG
This sequence comes from Nocardioidaceae bacterium, assembly GCA_035297905.1. Lineage (GTDB taxonomy): Bacteria > Actinomycetota > Actinomycetes > Propionibacteriales > Nocardioidaceae > Nocardioides_C. Next base: position 11,838 of record DATGYO010000011.1, on the reverse strand, counting down.
CACCGTCGAGGCCAAGCGCCGCCCCCGCAAGGGAGGGGCCACGCCCCCGAGCGAGGCCGGCGCCGCGGCACAGATGCAGCTGCAGGGTGCCTTCGCCCCGGGCGGTGCCGAGTCCGCGGCAGTCGTCGAAGCCGACGAGCCCGCCGTCCCCGCGGAGTCGGCGGTCTCGGCGAGCAGCAGCAACGGGTCGAACGTCCAGGTGCTCGCCAAGCCTCCCGTGCGCAAGCTCGCCAAGGACCTCGGGATCGATCTCCGCTCGGTCACCCCGACGGGCCCGAACGGCACGATCACCCGCGCCGACGTCGAGAGCTTCACCGGTGGTGCTGCCGCAGCCCCGACCGTCCCGCAGGCCGAGCCCATGGCGCCTGCCGTTGCCCCGGCTCCGGTGCGCACCGGTGACCGCGAGCGGCGGGAGCCGATCAAGGGCGTCCGCAAGATGATGGCGCAGGCGATGGTGGACTCCGCGTTCACCTCCCCGCACGTCACGGAGTGGATCACCGTCGACGTCACGAAGACCATGAAGTACGTCGAGAAGCTGCGGTCCCACCGCGACTTCCGCGACGTCAAGGTCTCGCCCCTGCTGGTCGTGGCCCGCGCGGTCATCCTCGCTGCCCGTCGTACGCCGGAGGTCAACGCGACCTGGGACGAGGCTGCCGGCGAGGTCGTGTTCAAGAACTACGTGAACCTCGGCATCGCCGCGGCCACCCCGCGTGGGCTGGTCGTGCCGAACGTCAAGGACGCCGACCAGCTCTCGATGGTCGAGCTCGCCAAGGCGATCAACGCCCTCGCGGCGACCGCTCGTGACGGCCGGACGCAGCCGGCGGAGATGAGTGGCGGGTCGTTCACGATCACCAACGTCGGTGTGTTCGGGGTCGACGCCGGCACCCCGATCATCAACCCGGGTGAGTCCGCGATCCTGTGCTTCGGCGCAGTGCGCAAGCAGCCCTGGGTCCGCACGAAGAACGGCAGGGAGAAGATCGCGATCAGGTCCATGACGACGCTCGCGCTGTCGTTCGACCACCGGCTGATCGACGGCGAGAAGGGCTCGCGCTTCCTCGCCGACGTTGCCGCGATCCTCGAGGACCCGGCCAACTCGCTGATGTTCTGATGCCTAGCGGCGGCGGAGGGCCTGCACCTTCGTCGCCACTCCGGCCACCTTGTGGGCCAGGCTCATCGCGATCGGAGGGACGTTCATGCCCTCTGGTCGCAGCGGGTGCATGATCGCGTCGGTGCCACCGTCGACGAAGACGGTGGTGCCGACGACCAGGCTCGCCTGCCGCGACAGCAGGAACCCGATCGTGGCTGCCACCTCCTCCGGCCGCCCGGGGCGCCCGACCGCGCTCGGGTAGGCGTCCGCGAACACACCGAGCTCGGGGTCCTCGCGGAGCTGCTCCGTCATGGCGGTGGCGATCAGGCCGGGGGCGACCGCGTTGACGCGGATGCCGGCGCCGATCCAGGCCGGTTTGATGCCCTCGCGCCGCGACCAGTAGGCGAGGGCGGCCTTCGTGGCCGGGTAGACGTTGACCGCCTGCAGGTCTGCCGCGACCCCACGGGCCTTCGCCTCGTCGTGCTCGAGGCACGCACCGGCGACCGCCGAGGCCCAGCCGGGCTGGCAGGTGACGGAGTTCGAGGACAAGAGCACGACGGCCGGCTGCTCGCCGTTCTCCGCAGCCCGCGCGAGCAGCGGCTGCAGCCCCTTCAGTACGTCGATCGCGCCGAAGTAGTTCACCGACACGAGCAGCTGCGGGTCGACGCCGGTGAGGCCGGCGATCCCCGCGCACGGCACGAACCCGGCGATGCCCTCGGGGGCGAGCTCACCTACCTGCCGGATCACCTCGTCCCGCCCCTGTGGGGTGGACAGGTCCGCGGTGACGTCGGAGGGGGAGCGGTCGACCCCGATCACCCGATGCCCCTGCTCGCGCAGCAGCCGGGCGGTGGCCGCGCCGATGCCCGACTCTGCTCCCGTGACGACGTAGGTGCTCATCTCAACTTCCGTCCTGCAGGCGCAGCACGCCGGCGAGGGTGGCGACATAGGCGGACCCGTCGGGCCCGAGATAGATCGCGGCGTAGTGGTTGTTCCACTGTGGTCCCGTGCCGGTGAGCCGGCGCCAGACCGTGCGGCCGGTGGCCACGTCGATGGCGGTGAAGTACCACGGGTCGGCCCGGTCGCCGGCGGGCTTGGCGTAGACGTAGAGCAGCCCGTTCGCGAGCGAAGCCTTCGGCACCGACGTCGGCGCCGCCTCCCGCGCGGTCCATCGCACCGAGCAGCCGTGCCGGCCGAGGTCGACCCGGGCGATGCCGCGAGCGGTGCTCTTGCCGTTCATGGTCGAGGCCGGGCCGGTGTAGCCGTAGTTGTTCTCCACGAGTACGGCTCGGCCGACCGCGACGATGCTGTTCTCGGTGGCGCTCCGGCCCCTGCGGAACACAGGCTGGGCGCAGACCTGTCGGTGGCGGCGATGCTCGGCTGTGCGCTTGAAGGCGACCACCCGCATGCGCGGGTCGGCGTTGTCGGTGACCACCACGAGGTCGCGCCCGACCAAGGTGGGGGTGGTGCCCGAGCCCTGGGAAAGCTGGCCCGGCTTCTGCTTCGAGCCGCGGTCGTAGGTTCGGCGCCAGGTGACCCTCGGCCTCCCGCGACGGCCGCGGTCGAACCGGTACATCGCATGGTCGCTGACGATGAACATGCCGCCGGTCTCGTCGGTGGCGAACGAGTTCACGATCTTCTCGCCCTTCAACCGCAGGCTCTGGACCCGACCGTTGCGTGGGTTCACTGTGCCGACTCCGCCCTCCTGGGTCACGAACCAGATGAGCCCGTGCCAGTCGGGGAGGAGCGCGACCAGGCAGTCGCCGTCGGGCACTTGCGCGGAGAGGTCGTACTGCCGAAGCAGCTCGAACCCCACGCCCGCGGGTGACCCGGACTGTCCCACCACCCAGATCTGTGCGTTCGTGGTGGCGATGACCGCCCGGTCTCGGTGGTCGAGGTAGAAGTAGGCGCCCGCGCAGATGTCCTCGAGCGGGCTCTTCTCCGGGTTCACCTTGCGGGCCGGAAGCGGGTGGGCGGCGATGATGTCGAGCGTCTCCGGGTCGAGCAGCATCAGCCGGGAGCCCTCGGCACCGCCGCACAGCGCCTCGATCCGACCCCGCCGGTCGAACGCCATCGTGGCGCACTCCTCGACCCCGTAGGTCGCGCTCGTCAGCCGCAGCTTGCGGCCGAGTGGGCCGGGGCCGGTGTAGGCGTCGGACGCGTACGCGTCGTTGTGCATGCTGTTGCGGTCGTTCGCCGCGAGGAACGGGTGCTGCGGGATCCTCCGGCCACGCACCGGGTGCGGCGTCGCAGCGTTCCCCTGGAACTGACTGACCGAGGCGTCACCGGGGCCTGGCGGAATCGGAACGGCCCCGGTGGCGGGCGTGGACGACACGGCCGCGGCCATGGCGAGGGCGAGGGGAAGGAGCAGCAGGCGGCTTCGCCACGTCCTGCGAGTCATGCAGCCTCCAACGACCTTCCAACCACTCGGTTACGCGGTGCCGGCTGCCACAGTCGAGGCACTCTGCTGCGGGCGTGAGCGCGCGTCTCTACGATGGAGCATCATGCGGTCCTCAACCAGGCCGCCGCGTGCCAATGCTGCGCAGCGTGCCTACGACTTCGCCAAGTGGGCGATCCTCAATGCGGTGTACCCCGCCGGCGAGGCGGTGACCGTGGGCAAGCTGGCCGGCGAGATCGGTCTGAGCCGAAGCCCCGTGCGCGAGGCGTTGCTCAGGCTCGAGGCGGAAGGGCTGGTGCAGGTCGTGCCGGGACGCGGGGCGGTGGTGTCGACCTTCAGTCCCGAGGAGGTCGAGGACGTGCTGGAGGCGCGGATCCTCGTCGAGAACTACACGGCAGCCCGTTCCTTCGAGCACCGCTCGGAGTTCCTGCCCGAGCTGCTGGAGGTCCACGAGGAGATGAAGCGCCGGCGTCGTGCCAGCGACACGGCAGGCTTCACCGACGCGGACCGGAAGTTCCACGAGCTCATCGTCGACGGCGCGCACAACGCGGTGCTGTCGGAGATGTACCGGTCGCTGAGGGAGCGGCAGACGCTCTTCACCTCTGCGATGGTGCGGGGACGGTCGGACCGGATGGACTCAGCGATCGCGGAGCACGACGGGATCATCGAGACCCTCCGAGGCGACGACGAGGACGCGTTCATCGACACCGTGAACGCACATCTGCGGTGGGCCATCAACCTGGCGCGGTCGTCGTCCTGAGAATGACGAGGTCCCCGTGGCGGGACCGCTGTTCGCGGCCCCGGCACGGGGACCTGTGACGCAAACTCGATGATCCTGCCCGAGCCGGCGCTGTTCGAGACGTGGGAGGACGTCTCGACCACCGCGAGCTACGGGCTCGCCATTCCGTTTACCCCCTGCCATCCCCCCCGGGAAGCCAGTGACTCAAAGATATGCTGCGGCCCCCCTCGGATGAGCCACGCGAACCGAACGTCTGGGATACAGAACAAATCGGACAATTGGTTCTCATCCACAGTTGGGCAACAGCTCGGTCATTCTGCTGCGGGACGGCCGATCCTCTGGTAGCGGGCGGTCCTGGCTGCGACCAGCGTCGAGCGGTCGCGCTGCCACAGCTCGGCGAGCTCGTAGCGCAGCACCTCGCCGAGCCTGGCGCAGAACTCCTCGGCCTCGTCGGCGGCGTCGGGCTTCTCCACCACGATCCGGTCCACGATCCCGGCAGCCCGCATGTCGAGCGACCGCACCCCCTGCGACCGGGCCATGTCCGGCGCGTGTTCGAGGTCGCGGTGCACGATGGCGCTCGCGCCCTCGGGCGGCAGCGGGGAGAGCCAGGCGTGCTGCGCCGCGATGACGCGGTCGGCGGGCAGCAGCGCGAGAGCGCCACCGCCCGTGCCCTCTCCGAGGAGCAGAGTCAGCGTCGGCGCGTCCAGCGTCACGAGGTCGGCCAGGCAGCGGGCGATCTCGCCGGCGAGCCCGCCCTCCTCGGCCTCGACCGAGAGAGCTGCGCCGGGGGTGTCGATGACCGTCATGAGCGGCAGGCCGAGCTCGGCGGCGAGCCGCATGCCGCGACGAGCCTCGCGGAGGGCGCCGGGGCCGAGCGGATGGGCCTCGGTCTGTCCCCGGCGGTCCTGGCCCAGGAAGACGCACGGCGAACCGCCGAATCGCGCGAGCGCGATCAGCAGACCAGGGTCGTGCTCGCCTTGCCCGGTGCCGTTCAACGGGATGACGTCAGTTGCGGCGTACCTCAGCAGCCGCCGGACCCCGGGACGGTCCGGTCGCCGTGACCGGGTGATGGAGTCCCACGTGTCGACGTCGGGGACCTCCTCCTCGGGCGGGTTCGGGATGTCGACCAGTGCCGTGCGCGGGGCCAGGAGGACGGTGAGCGCCCGGTCGAGGATCGCGGCGATCTCGGTGGGAGGTACGACGGCGTCGATGAGGCCGTGCGCGTACAGGTTCTCCGAGGTCTGCACACCTTGGGGGAACGGCTTGTCATACAACGCCTCGTACACGCGGGGACCGAGGAACCCCACGAGCGCGCCCGGCTCCGCCACCGTCACGTGTCCGAGAGACCCCCATGACGCCATGACGCCACCGGTCGTGGGGTTGCGGAGGTAGACGAGGTAGGGAAGGGCGGCCCCCTTGTGTGCGGCGATGGCGGCGGAGATCTTGACCATCTGCATGAAGGCGACCGTGCCCTCCTGCATCCGGGTCCCGCCCGACACGGGGGCTGCCAGGAGCGGGAGGCCCTCGGCGGTGGCGCGCTCGATGGCTGTGACGAGGCGCTCCGCGGAGGCGACGCCGATCGACCCCGCAAGGAAGCGGAACTCGCAGGCGACGACCGCGACGCGACGTCCCCTCATGAGGCCCTCGCCGGTGATGACGGACTCGTCGAGGCCGGTCTTCTCCTCGGCAGCCTTGAGCTCGGCGGCGTAGGACTCCGAGATCGGCCCGCGAACCGGCGGGGTGTCCCAGGAGGTCCACGACCCCTCGTCGAGGACGAGATCGATCAGCTCGGTTGCGGAGAGTCGGTCGCTCATTCGGGCCATTCTGCCCGGGCTCAGGAGCCGGACCGCACCCGCACTGCCGATGCCATCTCCTCGAGCGTCTGGGCACAGGTGTGCTCCGGGCGCCAGTCGAGCAGGGTCTTGGCGCGCGTGGTGTCCATGAGCACGGGGGTGCGGGCGACGTGGATCCACTCGGCGATCGCGGGCACCCACGGCAGCCTGCCGACCACCTCGGACGCAAGGACCGCGGCCGCGCGAGGAACCGGGACCGAACGCGCGCCGAGGGCGGTCGCCACGTCGCCGAAGGTCACGGTGCCGTCGGCTGCGAGGTTGTACGCCCCCGGCTCCCCACGCCCGAGCGCCGCGGCGGCGAGCGCGGAGGCGACGTCGTCCTGGTGGACCAGCTGGAGCGGGCTGCCCGGGTCGGGCACGACCATGCGGAGTCCCGGCACCCGGGCGAGTGCCGTCCGCACGGCTGAGGGGAGCTTCTCGGCGATCTGCCGCCAAGGCATGGAGTCGGCGAGGGCGGTGGCCTGCGGGCCGGCGACGATGCAGGGGCGGAGGACGTAGACCTCGCGGTCCGTGCCGGCGGTGGTCTCCCTCAGCAGGTCCTCACACTCGGCCTTCTGTTCGGAGTAGTAGTGCTGGTGGGAGCCACGAGTCGGTACGTCCTCGGTCAGTGGCTGCGGGTTGTCGGGGTGGTAGCCATAGGCCGCGACCGACGACGTGTAGACGAGGCGCTTGGGTCGCTCGGCCTGCACGGTGGCCTCGAAGACGTTGCGAGTGCCGTCGAGGTTGACCAGGCGGCTCTTCGCGCGCGAGCCCATGATCAGGTAGGCGAGGTGCACGACGACGTCGGCGTCCCTGACGAGGTCGGCCACGGCGTCCCGGTCGAGGATGTCCCCGCGGCGGTACTCCGTCTTGACCCAGCCGTAGGAGGCCGGGTCGAAGGGGCGCCGCGCCATTCCGATGATCCGCTCCACCTCCGGCTCGCGCTCGAGCGCGTCGACGGCGGGGATGCCGATCTCGCCCGTGGGGCCGGTGACAGCGACGGTCAGTCCCATCAGGATTCCTCCTCGTACAGCGAGCCGCGGATCTCCTTGCTCTTGCCCACGAACTCCGCGACCACACCCCCGGCGTTGCGCACGACCACGTCGTAGGTGCCGTCCCTCCCCTCGCGGTCACGTTCGGTGGCGGTCGCGGTGAGTACGTCGCCGAGCCGGGTCGGCGCCAGGTAGGTGATCTCGCAGCTGTAGGCCACGGTGCTGCGGTTGTAGCTGTTGCAGGCGAAGGCGAACGCCGAGTCGGCCAGCGTGAACGTGAACCCGCCGTGCCCGATGCCGTGCCCGTTGACCATGTCCTTGCGCACGACCATCTCCATCGTCGCGGTGCCGGGTCCGACCTCGACGATGCGCATGCCGAGGCCCTGGCTGGCGGCGTCGCCCGACCACATCGCCTCGGCACTGCGGCGGGCGGTCTCTTCGGGGGTGCTCACGACAGCTTCTTCTCCTTCAGTGAGACCAGGTGTGCCTCGTCGCCGAGCCGGCCGACCTCGACGTACCCTCTCCGGTCGTGAAAGGCGAGCGAGATATCGTTGCGGGGCACGAGGTTGACCTCGAGCGCGAGGCGGCCATACCTCCGCGCGACGTGCTCGAGCTCGTCGTACACGAAGGATCCGAGGCCCCTCCGGCGGTGCTTGGAGTCGAGCACGATCCGGTCGAGGTAGTAGAAGTTCCTGTCGTGGCGCTCGGCGAACCAGCGGTAGTTCTCGGAGTCGTACGACGATCCCGGGGCGAAGGTGATCACGAAGCCGCCGAACTCGCCGTCCACGTCGATCACGTCGAACCGGTCCGCGATCCGGTCGAGCTCGAGCAGGCGGGCCTCGTCCATGGGGGCGAGGGCGGCGACGTTGGCCTGGTTGAGAGCGAGCACCTGGGCGTGGTCGGTGGGTCGGATGCGGCGGAGCGTGGGCACGGACCTAGCCTGCCATCGGGCGCGCGGGGGCCTGGAGGCGTACCTCCGTGCCTCGGCCCTCGCGGGTGCAGATCTCCAGGCGGCCGTCGACGAGGGCGGCCCGCTCGCGCATGCCGAGGATGCCGGTGAGTTCCGGTCTCGAGTCGATGCCGACGCCGTCGTCGGCGACGAGGAGCACGACAGCGTCACCCTCCCGCACCAGGTGGAGCTCCACGTGCTTGGCGTGGGCGTGGCGGCCGACGTTGGTGAGCGCCTCCTCGGCCACGCGGTAGAGGACGAGCTCGGTCTCGGCGTCGATGCCGTGGAACGGGCCCTCGAGGCGGCGACACACCTCGATGCCGGGGCTGCGGGTGCTGAGGTCCGTTGCGAGCCGTGAGAGCGCGCTCTTGAGGCCGAGGTCCTCGAGAAGCTCTGGGCGGAGCGGGCGGCTGATCCTGCGCATCTCCACCAGGCTGACCCGGGCGTGCTGCTGGACGGAGCGGAGCTCGGCGGCGAGCTCGGGCGGGGCGTGGTCGATCGCCTTCTTCAGGCCGACCAGGGCGGCGGCGAGGTTGCTTCCGACGTTGTCGTGAAGCTGCGCGGCCATCCGGTGTCCGTCGTACTCCCTGCTCGCCTGTGACCTGGCGGTGACGGCGCGGCGCTCGCTCTCCCACCGGCTGCGCAGGTTGCCGAGGGCGGTCGCGAACGGGGTCAGGGTCTGACGGAGGTGGCGGGTGTTGACCGCAACGATCAGCGTGAGACCGACCAGGAGCGTGACGACGGCTGTGCTCCCGTGGTGGCCGTCCGGGGCGAGGGACATCGCGAGCACACCGAGAGCGAAGACGAGGCCGTTGACGAGGACGAGTCGCACGTGGAGCGGCACGTTGTTCCGGGACCTCACGCCTTCACCCTATTGAGCCACTCCCGGGGTCGTCTGTGATGTGACACACTGACGGCTGTTCTGCAGCCATCTGTCATAACGGGCGACCCCCGGGACGAGGACCTCCCATGAGCCACGAACTCTTCGAACGCCACCGCGACATGCTCGAGAAGGCGGTCGCAGCGACGCGAACACGTGAGTACTTCTCCGCGTTCGACGAGAGCCCGTCGCCCCGGGTGTACGGCGAAGACGCCGCGCCGTCCGGGAAGGCGGCCTTCGAGGCGCTTCTGGGATCGACGTTCCCGCTGACGACACCTGGGGCGTCCGGAGCCGTCGCGAGCGAGAAGTCGCCGTTCGGCTTCCACCTGGATGTGGCGTACCCCCGCGTCACCGAGGCCGGCGTCGATGAGCTGATCTCCGCGGCGCGGGCCGGGATGAAGGCGTTCCGCGACGTCGGGCCCGACGGCCGGGTGGGCGTGTGCCTCGAGATCCTGCACCGCCTGCACAAGCGGATCTTCGAGCTCGCTAACGCGGTCCAGCACACGTCGGGCCAGGCGTTCGTGATGGCGTTCCAGGCGGGCGGTGCCCATGCCCTCGACCGGGCGCTCGAGTCGATCGCCTACGCGTACTCGGAGATGACCCAGGTCCCCGCCAAGGCGATCTGGGAGAAGCCTGCCAAGGGCGAGCCGCTCCGGATGGAGAAGACGTTCACGGTCGTGCCACGCGGGGTCGCGCTTGTGATCGGGTGCAACACCTTCCCGACCTGGAACTCCTGGCCCGGGCTGTTCGCCTCGCTGGCCTGCGGCAACCCCGTCATCGTGAAGCCACACCCGGGTGCTGTGCTGCCCCTGGCGATCACGGTCCAGGTGGCACAGGAGGTCCTCGCGGAAGCCGGCTTCGACCCGAACCTGGTCACCCTGGCGGCTGAGGACCCGGCGGACCGCCTTGCGGCAGTGCTCGCGGTGCGGCCGGAGGTGAAGCTGATCGACTTCACGGGCTCCAACGCCTTCGGTGAGTGGCTGGAGGAGCACGCGCGCCAGACGATCGTGTTCACGGAGAAGGCGGGGGTCAACACGGTCGTCGTCGACTCCACCGACAGTTTCCGCGGCCTTTGCATGAACCTCGCGTTCTCGTTCTCGCTCTACACCGGCCAGATGTGCACCGCCCCCCAGAACGTCTACCTCCCCGCCGAGGGGATCGAGACCGACGAGGGACACAAGTCGGTCGAGGAGGTCGCGGCCGGCATCGGCGCCGCCTTCGGCAAGCTGCTCGGCGACGACGCTCGTGCGGTCGAGCTCCTCGGCGGTGTGGTCAACGACGGGGTGCTCGCGCGGCTCGAGGCGGTCGGCAACCGTGGTCGGGTGTTCGTCGAGTCGCGGGAGGTACGGCACCCCTCATTCGAGGGAGCGGTCGTGCGTACGCCGGCCCTGGTCGGTCTGACCGCCAAGGACGCGGACGTCTACGAGAGCGAGTGCTTCGGGCCGGTGGCGTACCTCATCGAGACCTCGGGCACGGAGGAGTCCATCGACCTCTTCCGACGTACGGTCATGGAGCACGGCGCCATGACGGCCTCGGTGTACAGCACCTCGCCGGAGGTGATCGAGTCGATGCGCGACGCGGCGCTGGACGCGGGTGTGGCGCTGTCGGAGAACCTCACCGGGCAGGTCTTCGTGAACCAGTCCGCGGCGTTCTCGGACTTCCACGGCACCGGCGCGAACCCAGCGGCCAACTCGTCGTACACCGACACCGCCTACGTCGCCTCGCGGTTCCGCATCGTCCAGTCGCGGCGGCACATCTAACGGGCCTTCGCGGTCAGAGGGTGATCCAGTAGCGGCGCTTGCGGCCGATCTCGGTGTCACGCACGTCCTCGAGGACACCGCCGTGGTGCTCGATCGTGCGCGCTGACGCGACGTTGTCCGGATCGCAGGTGAGCAGGACGCGGTCCAGCCCGAGAGCACGGGCCTCGGGCAGGACTGCTCCCAAAGCCCAGGTCGCGTACCCACGCTTACGGGCGGACGGGCGGATGCCGTAGCCGACGTGTCCTCCGGCTTCGAGCAGGAAGTCGTTCAGGCGGTGCCGGAGCTGTATCGCGCCGAGGTACGTGCCGCCGTCGACGATCCACCAGTTGGTCGCGTGCACCCAGCCGTCTCGGGTGGGGATGTCATGATCCGACTCCCCGCGGAGGCGTTGGACCCATGCCTCGAAGCCCTCTTCGGAGTCCACGTCATCGTCGGGACGAAGGCCGGCGCCATCTTGGTGCACGCCGCGACCCCAGTCGTCACGAGCGTCCAACCAGGAGTCGCGGAGGCGGGTGGTGGGAGAGATGAGCTCGGGCATGCGGCCAACCCTAGGGACGTTCGCCTTCCCTTCCCACGCTGACATCACCGTTTCCGGCCCGCCGTGTCTCACCGGGCGCCATGATCAAGATCGATCGGATGGTACGGGTTGCGGTGGCCTGCGGGGACCGGCAACCGCCCGAGCTGTGGGCGCCAGTCGAGGTCGTCACGGCCAGCACTGCGAGCGCACCAACCCCTGCGTGCCCCTGCTGACCGTGGTCGCCATCTCGATCGTGTCGGTCGCTTTCCTCGCCTTGCTGTGGATCCTGACCCTCGGTCGTCGGTCCTCCGCGGCCGTCTGAGAGACCCCTACCTCAGGCGCTGTGCTGCCAGCCGCTGAGGTCGAGCGCGTAGTCGATCTCGTAGATCTCGTAGCCGTGGGCGGCTTCGGTCACTCGGCCTCGCAGTGTGCGGAGGGGTAGTGCTCGGTCGACCAGTTCGGCGAGGTGTGTCTCGTGGGCTGACTCGCGAGTCCGGTGCCCTGCGGACCGGGTCGTCTCCGGGGCGGTCTGGGGCGCACTGGCCTGTTGTGGCGCGCGGGCCTGTTCGGGGTCGGCTTTGCCGAGCGGGTGGGTGCCGTGCTGGTCGACGGCGAACCGGTAGCCGTGCGGGGTGGACCACTCGTAGCTGCCGGGGCCGGTCTGGGTCAGCGTCCAGCGGCCGTGGG
>DATGYO010000010.1:0-15131 GCA_035297905.1 Nocardioidaceae bacterium | reverse complement strand
CGTGCAGCCACGCTCGGCGGCCCACGACAGCAGGGAGCCCATCACCACCGTCCCGAGGCCGAGACGGCGATGCTCGGGGGACACCCACACGTTCGTGATCCCCGCCCACTCGTCGTCGCCGGACACGGCGCCCGAGCCCCGCGCGACCCGGCCTTTGGCGACCACCACATTGCTGCCCGGGGCCGTCACCGAGGCGAACCCCACGTCGTCCGGTCCCTCCAGCACCTCGAGCGCCGCCTCGCCGTAGGAGAGGGATCGCTCGTCGTCCGCGAGCCACGCGGCGTCGGCCCGTGACGAGACGGTGACCGGAGGTACGACGGCCGGCAGCGACCGTCGTACGACGCGCAAGGCCGACGAGACCGAGGCGAGCTGGAACTGCGAGTCGGCCTCACCCGGCCGGGCCAGCACCCACCCGGCCGACTCGAGCTCGCGGTGCACGTCCGAGCCGACGACCACCTGCGCCCACGGCGGAAGCCCGCGTTCGCCGTAGAACGACGAGACCCGCTCGACCGCGGCCTCGAACGGCATACCGGCGTCACCGTCGGCGAGCACGGAGTTCGCGCGGGCGCTGTAGCCACCCGAGGCACGCAGCAGCCACTCGCCGATCGGCTCGGTCTCCCGCGCCGGCCACGACCCGAGCGCCCGCCGCTCGGCCACCTCGATAGGGACCCGCATCCGGACCGACGGTCGGGGCGGCACGGGCTTCCCGGAGACGATGTCGGCGACGGTGATCGTCACCAGGTCGCCACCCTCCGTCCGCACCGCGGCCTCGTCCCCGGACCAGCTCTCCATCACGCCGAGCACGTCGGTGAAGGCCGGACCGCCGGCGGGACCGGTCTCCCCGCGAAGCACTCGACGGACCACGACACGTTGGCCCACCACGTGCGGGCCGAGGCCGGGGGGCGTGCTGTTCACGGGAGCGCTCAAGATGTCGGGACTTTCGCTGGATGGACCGGGTGCGCCCCTGTTGCGGCGCGCCCGTGATACTAGGCTGTACCAGGAGGTCGCCCGGCAACACCGCCGAGCTGCGGCGCCTGAACGCGTAATCATCCGAGGAGGAACAAAGGTGACGTACGTCATCGCGCAGCCCTGCGTGGACGTGAAGGACAGGGCCTGCGTCGACGAGTGCCCCGTCGACTGCATCTACGAAGGCCAGCGCATGCTCTACATCCACCCGGATGAGTGCGTCGACTGCGGTGCCTGCGAGCCGGTCTGTCCCGTGGAGGCGATCTTCTACGAGGACGACACCCCCGAGCAGTGGAAGGAGTACTACAACGCCAACGTGGACTTCTTCGACGACCTCGGCTCGCCGGGTGGCGCCGCGAAGCTGGGCGTGATCGAGAAGGACCACCCGATGATCGCCGCGCTCCCGCCGCAGAACCAAGAGTGACCTCAGCCGACATCGGCACCGTGCCGCCCGCCGCTCCCTGGTGGGCGGCACGTGCTGTCTCCCGGCGGCTCCCGGACTTCCCGTGGGACCACCTCGTGCAGTACGCCGACCGGGCCCGCGCTCACGCCGACGGGATCGTGGACCTGTCGGTGGGCACACCGGTCGACCCCACTCCTGAGATCGTCCAGCAGGCGCTGCGCGACGCCGCGGACTCGCCCGGCTACCCGATGACGGTCGGTCGCCCCGAGACCCGCCAGGCCTGCATCGACTGGCTGGAGCGGCGTCATGGAGTCTCGGGCGTGGGCCTCGACGGGGTGCTGCCTGTGATCGGTTCGAAGGAGCTGATCGCCTCTCTGCCGGGCCACCTCGGGCTCGGTCACCGGGACCTGGTCGTCTACCCCCGTCTCGCGTACCCGACGTACGAGGTCGGCGCGAGACTCGCCGGCACGCGCGCGCTCGCCGCCGACTCGCTGACCTCGTTGGGGCCCGAGCGGGTGTCCCTGCTGTGGATCAACTCGCCCTCGAACCCGACCGGCAAGGTGCTCCCCGTCGACCATCTGCGCAAGGTCGTCGCCTGGGCGAGGGAGCGCGGAGTCCTGCTGGTCTCCGACGAGTGCTACCTGGAGTGCGTCTGGGAGAGCCCGGACGGCCAGGGGGAAGCGACCGCGATGAGCGTCCTGCACCCCGAGGTCTGCGACGGCGACCACACCGGAATCGTGTCGGTCCACTCGCTGTCGAAGCGCTCGAACCTCGCGGGGTACCGCTGCGCGTTCGCGGCCGGTGACCCCGCGGTGATCGGCGAGCTGCTCGCGGTGCGCAAGAACCTGGGGCTCCAGATGCCTGCCCCGCAGCAGATGGCGATGAAGGCGGCCCTCGACGACGACGCCCACGTGGCGGAGCAGCACGCCCGCTACGCCACGCGGCGCGCAAAGCTGAAGAGCGCCCTCGAGGGCCTCGGCTTCCGGATCGACGACTCGCAGGGCTCGCTGTACCTCTGGGCGACCCGCGGAGAGAACTGCTGGGAGACGGTGGACCGGCTGGCCGGCCTCGGCATCCTCGTCGCGCCGGGCGAGTTCTACGGGCCGGCGGGTGTCGAACACGTCAGGGTCGCCTTCACCGCGACCGACGAGCGCATCGACGAAGCGGTACGACGGCTCGCGGTCTGAGCCTCCTCCTCCGGAGGGTCAGTCGTTGGCCGCACGAGGGCCGGGCATGACGTGGACCCGGTCGGGAATCGCCCTGCGGTGTGGCGCGGCGGCGCGGATGGTGACGGCCGAGATGCTCTCGATGCGGACCACGGAGTGCTGCGTGTCCTCGGCCTGGAGCACTACCCCGAAGCCGTCGACGGCCAGGACATAGCCGCTTATCCAGATACCCTCGACGAGCACATCGACGATGAACCCGTTGTCGCGGGCACGGTTCAGCGCAGTCCCGATGGTGTAGATCATCGAATCGCTGCTCATAGCTCCAATTTCCTTCCCCCCGTAGATCCCCAAACCCATTGGACCGGGCTTAACCGTGCATGTCCATATACATCCCTCACCCGGGGACGAAAGATCGCGCAGCTAGACCGGTCGAACTAGACGTGCATCAGCCGAACGGCTGAGAGCCGGCACGGATGCTGCAGTTCCCCTGCGACGGGTGGCCTGGGACTGCTGGGGACAGGTGGGACTGGTGGGGCGGACGGGGCCGCCAGGGCCGCCAGGGTCAGTCGCCCTCCACGACGTCGACGTGCACGTGGTCCCGGTGCAGGAGGACGGCACGGTCGCCGGGACGGTCGCCCGGGTCGTACTGCCGCCAGCCCTCGCTGGACCGGGGGCCGGAGGACCAGATCCGTCCGTCGAAGATGACGTGGGCGATGTCGAGCCGCTTGGCGTGCGCGACGGCGTACTGCGCGATCGCCCAGCCCTTGCGGTTGTTCGCCTCGTTGACCGGCCGCACGAAGATGTCGACGGCCCGCCCGTCGTAGTGGGCCGAACCCTGCTGGTGGCCGGTGCGCACGCCTCCGGGTGCGAAACCGCCCAGCGGTAGGTCGCCGAAGGCCTTCCGCACCTCACGGCGTACTGCGTCTGCGCGGGGGGTGAGCCCGTCGGCGCCGGGGCGCTGCTTCGCGAGCCCGGTCGGGGTGTGGACCACACAGCTGAAGCGGCCGTCGGGGGAGTAGCCCGTGAGCGCCGATGCGAGGGCGCGGGCGTTGGGTGCGTGCTCCTCGTAGGCCTCCGGGAAGCCGGACCGTTGCACCTTCTGCGCCGCCTCGGTGATCCGCATCTGCTGGTATCCGTCGATCTTCTCGAGCTCGTCGTAGAACCGGTTCACCGCGTAGTAGGGGTTCTGGATCTGCTGTCGGCTGCCCCACCCCATGGACGGGCGCTGCTGGAACAGCCCGAGCGAGTCGCGGTCACCGTGGTCGATGTTCTCGATCTTGCTCTCCTGGTACGCCGTGGCGATCGCGATCGAGACAGCCCGCGCAGGCAGCCCGCGACGTACTCCCACCGCCGCGATGAGCGTGGCGTTCTCGGCCTGCTCGGTGCTCAGCTGGGTGACCACGTCGCCGACCTGCACCTGGCAGCCCTCGGGGTCGGGGAGGGGACCCACTCCTCGCAGGACCATGACGCCCGCGACCGCGACCACGGCGAGCATGGCGAGGCCGACGAGGATGACGCGCGCCGCCCCGCCGGCCTCGGTTCGTCGTGTACGGGAGCGACGCCTGCGTCGCCGGTGCAGGTCAGTCGTTGGCATGCAGGGCTTCGTTGAGCTCGATGCCCTCTCCCTGCCACGGCACGGCCTCGATCGCGCCGGTGAGGGAGTTGCGGCGGAACAGGATGTTGTCCACTCCGGACAGGTCCGCGGCCTTGATGACCTTCGGCTTGTTGTCCATGTCCCGGACGGTGACCTTGGTGCCTGCGGTGACGTAGCAGCCGGCCTCCACGACGCAGCTGTCGCCGAGGGAGATCCCGATACCGGCGTTCGCTCCCACGAGGCAGCGCTCGCCGATGGAGATGACCTCCTTGCCGCCGCCGGACAGCGTGCCCATGATCGACGCGCCGCCACCGACGTCCGAGCCGTCACCGACCACGACGCCGGCACTGATCCGGCCCTCGACCATCGACGCTCCGAGCGTGCCGGCGTTGAAGTTCACGAAGCCCTCGTGCATCACGGTCGTGCCGGAGGCGAGGTGGGCACCGAGTCGCACCCGGTCGGCGTCGGCGATGCGCACGCCTGTGGGCAGCACGTAGTCGGTCATGCGCGGGAACTTGTCGACCCCGAAGACGGTGACGTGACGCCCGGCGGCCCTGAGCCGCAGCCGGGTCTGCTCGAAGCCCTCTACGGCGCACGGGCCTTCGCTCGTCCACACCACGTTGGTGAGCTGGCCGAAGATGCCGTCCACGGAGATCGAACGCGGTGTCACGAGCCGCGAGCTGAGCAGGTGCAGGCGCAGCCAGGCGTCGTGCGTGTCGGCGGGCGCGGACTGCAGGTCCTTCACGACAGTGCGTACGACGACCCGGCGGACGCCGCGGATGTCGTCGGCCCCCTCGAGTGCGGTGAGCTCCTCCGGGGGCTCGACGTGCTCCGGGGCGTCACCGAGCTGTGGCGAGGGGTACCACGTGTCCAGCACCCCGCCCTCGCCCTCTTCTCCGGCGAAGGTCGCCAGGCCGAAGCCCCAGGCGCTCGAAGGCGCCGTCGAAGCGGTCTCGGTGGGGATGTCGGAGGACGCGTCTGTCTGCTGCTGGTTGGTGTCGGTCACGTGTGCCAAGGTATCGAAGCGCGACAACGGACATGAGGCCGGATCGGATGTGTTCCGGCATGCGGAAGGAGTACCCCGTGACAGCGGTCGCACGCTGGAAAGAGCTGTGCATGGACACGTCCGGCGGAGAGCGACTCGGCCGGTTCTGGGCCGAGGTCGCGGGCCTGGAGTTCCGGCCGGACCGCGAGTCCGGGAACGTCGTCGGGCCCACCGAGGGTCACGGGATCGCCATGTGCCGGGTGCCGGAGCCCAAGACCGTCAAGCATCGGGTGCACCTCGACGTCCACACCGGATCGGTGGACGACCTCGTGGCCTCGGGAGCGACCGTCGTACGCCGCCCCGAGGAGTCGGGCCTGAGCTGGACTGTCATGGCCGATCCCGAGGGTGGCGAGTTCTGCGCGTTCCTGCGCGACCCGGCCGAGCTGCCGGAGTACCGCATCTACGAGCTGTGTGTCGACGCCCTCGACGCCGAGCTCGTGGCGCGCTGGTGGGGCGACGTGCTCGGTGCCGAGCCGCGGACCTCCGGGCACGGCGACTGGTGGTGGCTCGAGGGGGTCCCCGGGCTGTCCTTCGAGAGCATCGTGTTCAACCCGGTTCCCGAGCCCAAGACCGTCAAGAACCGGATCCACTGGGACGTCGTCAGCACGGTCGACGCGATGCGGGGCAAGGGCGCGACCTTGCTGCGGGCCCGGGACGAGGAGATCTCATGGGACGTCATGGCCGACCCGGAGGGCAACGAGTTCTGTGTCTTCGAGCGATGAAACGATGACCCGCATGACCTCCCTCGACCTCACCGCCGACGTCGTCACGCTGACCGAGCAGATCGTCAACATCGAGTCCGTCAGCGGCAACGAGAAGGCGATCGCCGACGCCGTGGAGTCGGAGCTGAGCCGTCTGCCGCATCTCGACGTAAGCCGCTTCGGCAACACCGTGGTCGCTCGCACGCGCCAGGGGCACGACGAACGCGTGGTGATCGCCGGGCACCTCGACACGGTGCCGCTCAACGACAACCTGCCGGCGCGCCGCGACGACGAGAACCTCCACGGGCTCGGCAGCTGCGACATGAAGGGCGGGGTCGCCGTCGCCCTGCGGATCGCCGCGACCATGCCGGTGACGAACCGCGACATCACGTTCCTCTTCTACGACTGCGAGGAGGTCGAGGAGGCGCGCAACGGGCTCAAGCTGCTGGGCGAGAGCAACCCCGAGCTGCTCAAGGCCGACTTCGCGATCCTCATGGAGCCCTCCGACGCCGTCGTGGAGGCGGGCTGCCAGGGCACGATGCGGGTCGACGTGGTGACCCACGGCGAGCGGGCGCACTCCGCCCGCGCGTGGAACGGCGTCAACGCGATCCACGGAGCGGCCGAGGTGCTCTCGCGACTCAACGCCTACGAGCCGCGCCGCCCCGTCATCGACGGCCTGGAGTACCACGAAGGCCTCAACGCCGTCTTCATCTCCGGCGGCGTGGCCGGCAACGTGCTGCCCGACCGCTGCACCGTCTCGGTGAACTACCGCTTCGCTCCCGACCGCTCGGAGGCGGAGGCGCTCGCGCATGTGCGGGAGGTCTTCGACGGCTTCGAGCTCGAGGTCAGCGACTCCGCGCCGGCGGCCATGCCGGGCCTGGGCGTGCCGGCCGCGGCGGCGTTCGTCGATGCCGTCGGTGGCGTGGCGAACCCGAAGTTCGGGTGGACCGACGTCGCGCGCTTCAGCGAGCTCGGGATCCCCGCGGTGAACTACGGCCCGGGCGACCCCCTCCTCGCCCACAAGAAGGAGGAGTTCGTCCCCATGGAGCAGCTGCGCCAGGTGGAGCAGCAGCTGCGCACGTGGCTCGGGCCCGGACGTTCCGGCTAGCCAGATAGCCTCGGCGGCATGACTGACGAGGACTTCCAGGTGGGGCCCAGCAAGCAGCGAGGACGCACCACGATGCGGCGCCGCGCCTTCCAGCGGAGCACCACGGACCAGCGGCTGCTCGACTCGCGGGGTCCCAGCGACTGGGTGCACACAGACCCCTGGCGGGTGATGCGGATCCAGTCGGAGTTCGTCGAGGGGTTCGGCGCGCTCGCCGAGCTCGGCCCTGCGATCTCGGTGTTCGGGTCGGCGCGGACCAAGCCGGACGACCCGATGTACGCCCTCGCCGAGGAGATCGGCCGCTCCCTGAGCCTGGCCGGGTTCGCGGTCGTGACCGGGGGCGGCCCCGGGATCATGGAAGCGGCGAACAAGGGCGCATCCGAGAACGGCGGCCTGTCCGTCGGCCTCGGCATCGAGCTGCCCTTCGAGGCGGGCATGAACGAGTACGTCGAGCTCGGCGTCAACTTCCGCTACTTCTTCGCGCGCAAGATGATGTTCGTGAAGTACGCCCAGGGGTTCGTGGTCCTGCCCGGCGGGTTCGGGACGTTCGACGAGCTCTTCGAGGCGCTCACGCTGGTGCAGACCCAGAAGGTGACGTCCTTCCCGATCATCCTGATGGGCTCGAAGTACTGGGCCGGACTCGTGCAGTGGCTCCGCGACATCGTGGTCGCCGACGGCAACGTGGCCGAGCCGGACCTCGACATGTTCCACGTCACGGACGACGTCGACGAGGTGGTGCGCATCGTGCAGGAGGCCCAGGTGCGACACCGCCTGACAGCCCCTGAGGACGAGGAGTTCCAGAACCCCGTCGAGCAGAACTGAGGCCCGCGTCCGATGACGTGGTTCTTCGCCGTGCTGATCGTCCTCCTCATGGGTGCGATCGCGGTCGTTGCTGCCGGTGCCGGCGGGTCCATGGCCGAGGTGTACGACGACCGGCCGGATGCCCGTGTCCAGGCCGAGGGGCCGCTCACCGGCGCGGATCTCCGCAAGGTCCGCTTCACCACCGCGTTCCGGGGCTACCGCATGTCCGAGGTCGACGCCCTGCTCGAGCGTCTGGCCGACGAGCTCGACGCTGCCCGGCGGGAGACATCGCCGGGCCTCGACTCCTCGCCGGACCTCGACACCTCGCAAGGCCGCCGGCCGGCGTCCGAGTCGAGGCCTCAGCCTGCGCCGCAGGCACCCCTCGACCGGGAAGAAGGCAGCTGATGCGTGCGCTCGTCCGATCGGAGGTCCGCGTAGCGGCGCCCGCCGACGTGGTCTGGGACTACGTCACGGACTGGCCCCGCCAAGGGGAGTGGATCCCGTTCACGCGGGTGGAGGTGGTGCCACCCGAGGCCGAGAGCTCGACGGCCCACGGCATGGGTGGCCGGATCCGCGCCTGGACAGGGTTGGGCCCGGTCGGGTTCTGGGACACGATGACCATCACCGCCTGGGACCGAGAGGCCGACGGCTCCGCCCGGTGCGAGGTGCTGCACACAGGTGCGGTCGTCCGGGGCGAGGCCGAGTTCGCAGTGGTGGCGCATGGGCCCGATGCCTGTCTGTTCGTGTGGTGGGAACGGCTGGAGATCCCCGGAGGCGCGCTCGGAGCACTGTTCTGGCGCCTGGGCGGCTGGAGCATGAAGCGCGGCGTCGACCTGGCCGTCCGGCGACTCGCGAGAAGGGCCGAGCAGATCGCTGAGGAGGGCCGCCGTGGCTGAGTCCGTGACAGCTTTCGGACCGGGATCCGACGAGGGCGTGATCCTCGGTGCGGACGGGCGGCTGAGATGTCGTTGGGCGGGTTCGGCGCCGGAGTACCTCGACTACCACGACACCGAGTGGGGCCGGGAGCTCCGCGGGGACCAGGCCCTGTTCGAGAGGTTGAGCCTGGAGGCGTTCCAGTCCGGGCTGTCGTGGATCACCATCCTGCGCAAGCGGGACGCGTTCCGTGCGGCGTTCGAGGGCTTCGACATCGAGCGGGTCGCGACCTTCGACGAGCCCGACGTACACCGGCTGCTTGCCGACACGGGCATCGTCCGCAACCGCGCCAAGATCGAGGCCACGATCGCCAACGCACGGGCGGTCCTGGACCTGGGCGAGCCCTTCGACGAACTGCTCTGGTCCTTCGCGCCGACGCCGCAGCGACCGGCGCCCAGGACTCTCGCCGAAGTTGCCGCCACCACGCCGGAGTCGAAGGCCATGGCGAAGGAGCTCAAACGGCGCGGGTTCCGATTCGTCGGGCCGACGACCGCGTACGCGTTGATGCAGGCCACCGGCATGGTCGACGACCACCTGACCGCGTGTTGGGTCCGCCCGGGGGGCTGACTCTCCGATCTATGGGCGGTTTGACCCCAGTGGCCCCATGAGCGCCACCGATCGGGCATGCTCTGATCGTGACCCCGTTACTCGCCACCATCGTGCTGACCGTCCTTGCGGCCGTCGTCGTCGTGCTGACGAGGGTCCGCCTTGCCGGCGGTGGGGAAGCGGCCGGGAGACTCTCCATCCCGACCAACGTGCTCAACCTGCACACCTACGCCGGTGGCGTCGGCCTCGTGGCCTGGGTGCTCTTCCTCGTCACGGGTAACCGTTTGCTCGGCGCCCTGGGTCTGCTGGGGTTGTGGCTCGCCGTGATCGCCGGCCTCTTGATCCTGGCTCGATGGATGCCCGCCAAGGGCCGCCACTCCTCCGCACCCAAGGCCGACACCTGGGGAGAGGGCCCGGGACTGTCGGTGCTCGCGCACGTCGGGCTACTGGTCGGGGTCAGCGTCTTCACTGTGCTCTTCCTGGTCGGCAACATCCCGTGACCCGGCGGCCGGTCGCCGGAGTCGCGGCCGTCCTCGTGACGGCAACGATCGGCGCCGGTGCTGTCATCACGTCGACGCCGGCGACTCCGGCAGCGGTCTCAGCCGCTGTGCCGGTTGCCGTGCCATTCGCCGCGGCTGTCACGACAGGGAAGGCGCGGCCTGCCGTCGTCGAGCAGCGCGTCATCGGCTACTCCGTCGCAGGACGGTCGATCCGGGCCTGGCGACTCGGCGACCCTTCCGCCCGGGTGAAGGCGGTCGCCATCGCCTCGCTCCACGGGAACGAGCCGGCTCCGCGGGCCATCCTGCAGCGGCTCCGGGACGGCCGACCGATCAAGGGCGTCGACCTCTGGGTCGTCCCGGTCGCCAACCCGGACGGGCTCGCCCGCAGGCAGCGCCACAACGCCCGCGGGGTGGACCTCAACCGCAACTTCCCGCAGTCCTGGGCACGACTCGACGGAGTGGCCGAGTCCGGACCACGACCGGCCTCCGAGCCGGAGACCCGTGCCCTCATGCGGTTCCTGCGCGCGGTGGACCCCCGGTTCGTCGTCTCCTTCCACCAGCCCTTGCAGGGCGTCGACCGCTGGCACGCCAAGAAGCGGTGGTTCGTACGACGCCTCGCGGAGCAGCTGGGACTGCCCATCAAACGGTTCCCCTGCGG
This sequence comes from Nocardioidaceae bacterium, assembly GCA_035297905.1. Classification (GTDB taxonomy): domain Bacteria; phylum Actinomycetota; class Actinomycetes; order Propionibacteriales; family Nocardioidaceae; genus Nocardioides_C. Next base: position 4,713 of record DATGYO010000010.1, on the reverse strand, counting down.
CAGCACCTGTCACGGCACGCTCACGCAGTGGTTCAACCACCGCCTCGAGGGGGCTGCTGTCACCGTGGAGTACCCCGCACACCCGTCGTGGAGGCGGATGAACGTCCGAGCTCCGAGGCAGCTGCTGCGGGCCCTGGGCGGCTCTCACTGACCCCGGCTGACCGGGACGTCCGAGTCCGGGCTGTCGCGTCCGCGCCGCGTGTCAGAACCGGCGCACGACCCAGTCCCGGGGACCCATCACGATCCGGGGCGCGAGGGCAGGGTCGAGCCACCGCACCAGCCACCGCACCTGCCGGAGCGGCGCCGAGACACAGCCCGCGGTGTAGCGCTTCTGCTTCACGTGCAGGAAGATCCCGCCGCCGCGGGTGGTGTCGGCGGTCTCGCGGGCGACGTACTGATGACGTTCGCTCGACCACCGGACACCGCGAGGCAGGTTGAAGCCGAGCACGATGCTGTAGGCGTACTCGTAGGGGTAGTCCGACAGGCGCTCGGAGTAGTCCGACCGCCACCGCGTGGCGGCGGCCTTGGAGGGCTGCATGATGTTGTACGTCGCCGGGTCACGCGGCTCGTAGGGCCAGAAGTCGTCGGCGTCGACCCGCCGGTACGGCAGCCGGCCCCCTGGATCGGCGCGGGTGCCGAACGCACTGCGCATCGTGAACCGCCCCGCCGGCGTGGTGCCGGTGGACTGGCGGCGGTCCTGGGCTGGGACGAAGCCTTTCCAGCCGAGCGAGGCGCGGATCGGGCCGCGCACGAGGTGCCATGAACCACCTCGTCGACGCCAGACCCGGATGGTGGCCGTGGTGTCGGACCAGGAGCTGCTGGTCACCGTGACCAGCTGCTTGACGCCGGCCGGAACGCCGATCCGAGAGGCAAGGTTGCCTCCCGCCGCCTCTGCGCGAGGCACTGACGGTGCTCCCGCCAGAAGGCTGAGGAGAAGCAGCAGTGCGCAGGCCAGGACCGCCGGCCTTCCCCCGTGTGGTAGCACGGCTTCCTCAGCGCCCCTTGAAGACGGGTTTCTCCTTGGCCACGAACGAGGCCACCGCGCTCGCGTGGTCCTCGGTGGCCCCGGTCAACGCCATCATCTCGGCCTCGAACTCCAGCGAGCTCTCGAGGTCATGGCCCGCAGAGAACAGGACCGACCGTCGCACCGCGCCGAACGCGGCGGTCGGACCGGCGGCCAGCTGGACCGCCATCGTGGCGACCTCCTGCTGCAGGTCCGCGGAGTCGACGACCTTGGTGGCCAGGCCCAGCTCGAGCGACTCGTGCGAGGAGATCGTGCGCGGGAAGTACAGCAGCTCCATCGCCTTCGCCCGGCCCACCAGCCGCGGGAGCGTCCATGACGCGCCCGTGTCGCAGGAGAGCGCGACGCCGGTGAAGGCGAGGTTGAACCCGCCCGCGTCGGCGAGCACCCGGAAGTCGCAGGCGAACGCCAGCGACGCGCCCGCACCGGCGGCGACGCCGTTCACGGCGGCGATGACCGGCTTGTTCATGGTGGCCAGTGCCTTGACCGTGGGGTTGTAATGCTCGGGCACGGTCCTGAAGAGCGCGTCCGACGAGCTGCTCTGCAGGATCTCGATGTGCTCCTTGAGGTCCTGTCCCACGCAGAACGCGCGTCCGGTCCCGGTCAGCACGACACAGCGCACGGAGTCGTCCTCGGCCGCCTCTGTCACCGCGTCACGCAGGGCGACCTTCGTGGCGACGTCGAGGCTGTTCATCGCCTCAGGGCGGTTCAGGGTGATCGTGGCGACCCCGTCGGCGACGGCGTAGATCACGGGCTGGTCGGTCATCGGTTCTCTCCACTCATCGCGTCGGGGTTGTTCGCGTCGGGGTTGTTCGTGTCGGGGTCGTTCGCGTCGGGGACAAGGCAGCGGTCGACGAACCGTGAGGCGCCAGGGAGCAGCCGCGCGGCCTCCTCTGCGAAGAACTTAGCCGCGGCGTGGCCCGGCCAGTCCGGCGGCAGCAGCTCGACGGGCAGCCCTGGGTCGGTGAAGAGGAACTTGCGCCACTCGTGCACGAGGTTGGAGCGCACCACGAAAGAGCGCTCGTCCTCATCCATCTCGCCGGCCCCGGGCAGCGTTCCGGGGTCGGCGACCAGGGCGCGGGCCTCCTCGTGCCAGGAGGCGTACGACGCTCCGAGCGCGTCGAGGTCCCATGCCCTCTGCGCGAGCACGGTCGGGTCCCCGTCGTAAGCCTCGAACCGTGTCGCGGTGGCTCCCTCCGCCGCCAGCAGCGCATCGACCTCGGGGGAGGCGAAGGGGCTGATCCAGGTGCCATCAGTGAGCTGTGCGTAGCCGAGGAAGGAGAGCCCGGAGCGCAGGCGCTCCCGGCCCGCGCGGGGCGGGAGCGACGTGAGGACGACGAGATCCCAGCCGCCCTTCCAGCCACTGTCACGCGTGCGGTAGATCCGGGCCGCAGCGTCGTCGAGGCGGTGCCGGGCCCTGTCGGTGAGGGCGTAGCCACGGCCGCCATGGACCTCTGTCGGGGTGAGCCAGCCCTGACGGACCATGCGTGAGATGGCCGTGCGAACCGCCGGTGCGGTCACGCCGAGTGGAGCCAGGATGCGCACCAGGGAGGCCACCGGCGCGCGGCTTCCGCGCGAGCGGAGGTGGTCCCCGAAGAGGTCGAAGAGCGCGGATCGAGCGTGCACACGATGGAGTCTGCCGTAATCAGGACGAACCCGCTGCAGCAGTCCGTTCGGGACCTGTCGGGAGGTTGTGGTCGGAGTGGCCGGAGAAATGCGCGATAATAGACCCGCAACGCGGTGCGCCACGGTGATTTCCATTCGGTGTGGGAGGGACCACGCCGACTGGCGGGCCGCAGGACCAAGGAAGAGGTGTGCGCATGGCGGCGATGAAGCCGCGGACGGGCGACGGCCCGCTCGAGGTCACAAAGGAAGGACGCGGCATCGTGATGCGCGTCCCGCTCGAGGGTGGTGGCCGACTCGTCGTCGAGCTGAACGCCGAGGAGGCCGGTGCGCTCGGTGCCGCCCTGAACGAGGTCGTCGGCTGACCCACGCGTCGACCGGGCACCTCGACCCGCATGGACCGTAGGACCCTGGGCCCCGAGCTGGCGCCCAGGGTCTTCGGTTGTCAACCTGCCCGGGATGAGTAGGGTCGGTCCCGCTGCGACCCACGCGCCCCAAGCCAGAACACTGCTCGGACCCGTCTCGACATCGTCACCTCGACCGTAGGGGGAACAACAACGTGGCACTGCCCAACCAGGTCTCACCGCCAGAGGTCGCGCTGAGCAGCGTCGCCCCGACCGGGGTCCTCGGCGCCGAGGTCGTTGCCCTGCCCGTCGTCCTGGACGAGGACGGCCCGACCCTGGGCCCGGGCTCCGCCGAGCTCCTCGACGAGCTCGACCTCGACGTGTTCGCCCTCCTCGAGCACCACAAGGCCACCGGCAAGGCCGGTGAGGTCGTGGAACATGCGGTCCTGTCCATCGAGGGCCTGTCGAACGACAGCCTGAGGAGCCTGCTCTTCGTCGGCGTGGGCAAGGGCAGCCCTGCCGACCTGCGCAGGGCCGGGGCAGCGCTCGCACGTCGCACCAGGGGCAAGAAGGTCGTGGCAACCTCCCTCGCGGCGCTCAGTGACGACGCGGGCCTGCGCGCTCTCGTCGAGGGTCTCGTGCTCGGTTCGTTCGGCTTCCACCGCAGGTCCCAAGGCCCCAAGGAGTCGCCCGTCGGACGGGTGGTGCTTGCCGGCATAAGCGGCTCGACCGACCGGCAGCCGACCCTCGAGCGCGCTCTCTCGGTGGCCGGCGCCGGCTGGATGTCGCGGACGCTGGCCCTCGTCCCCTCGAACGAGAAGAACCCGATCTGGATGGCCGAGCGCGCGACGGAGATCGCCGACGCCGCCGGCCTGAAGATCAAGGTCTGGGACGAGAAGGAGCTCGCCGCGGGCGGCTTCGGCGGGATCATCGGCGTCGGCCAGGCGTCCGTGAACCCGCCCCGCCTGATCCGGCTCGACTACACCCCGCGAGGCGCCGGAAGGAACACCCCGCACGTCGTCCTCGTCGGCAAGGGCATCACCTTCGACACCGGCGGCCTGTCCATCAAGCCGGCCGACGGCATGATGAACATGAAGCGGGACATGACCGGCGGCGGTGTCGTCATGGCCGTCCTCGGCGCGCTCTCCGACGTCGACTGCCCGGTCCGCGTGACGGGGCTGGTCGCCGCCGCCGAGAACGCCATCGGCGGCAACGCGCTGCGCCCTGGTGACGTCATCCGGCACTACGGCGGCCGCACGAGCGAGGTCCGCAACACGGACGCGGAGGGCCGGTTGGTCATGGCGGACGCTCTCGCTTACGCCGTCAGCGAGATCAAGCCCGACGCCCTCGTCGACGTGGCCACCCTGACCGGCGCCATGAAGATCTCGCTCGGCCAGCGCACCGGCGGCTTCTTCGCCACCGACGACGCCCTGGCCGACCTCATCGCCACGGCCGGCGCCGCGGCGGGTGAGCCGCTGTGGCGGATGCCGCTGGTCGAGGACTACGAGGAGCGTCTCGAGTCCAAGGTCGCCGACGCGGACAACGCGGCCGGCGGTCCCGGGGCGATCACGGCGGCGCTCTTCCTGCGGCACTTCACCGGCGGACTGCCCTGGGCCCACCTCGACATCGCGTCGGTGGGGGACTCGCCCGTCGACGCGTACGAGTGGACGATGGGTGCCACCGGCTTCGGCGCTCGCGCGCTGCTGCACTGGCTCGAGCTGCGCG
>DATGYO010000009.1:0-3545 GCA_035297905.1 Nocardioidaceae bacterium | reverse complement strand
GTCCTGCTCAACGCCATGTACATCTCCGGTGCTCTCGCAGAAGAGCACTGAGAGTCCGCTCGATCCCGGGCGACCGTAGAAATAACCGAAAGGAATCATTGTGACCGGCAACCTGAACATGATCGGCTACGGCCTGGCCGCGGTCGGCCCCGGTGTGGGTATCGGCCTCATCTTCGCCGCCTACATCAACGGCGTCGCCCGTCAGCCCGAGGCGCAGGGTCGTCTCCAGTCGATCGCGATCCTGGGCTTCGCGCTCGCCGAGGCGCTCGCCATCATCGGTATCGCGCTCGCGTTCGTGCTCTGACCCCAACCATCAGCACTGACGAAGGACCACGCCCATGAACTCGATCACCCTCGCGGCGGAGACGAAGATCAACCCGCTCCTGCCGCACCCGGTGGAGATCGTCCTCTCGCTGGTCGTCTTCGCGCTGCTCTACTTCGCCGTCAAGAAGTGGGTCGTCCCCAACTTCGAGAAGACGTTCGCAGAGCGCACCGAGGCGATCGAGGGTGGCCTGGCCGCCGCCGAGACCAAGCAGGCCGAGGCGGACGCCAAGCTGGCAGAGCTCAACCGGCAGCTCAGCGAGGCACGTCACGAGGCTGCCCGGATCCGCGAGGAAGCTCGCGAGCAGGGCGCGACGATCGTGGCCGAGATGCGTCAGCAGGCGCAGACCGAGGCCGCCCGTATCGTCGAGCACGCCCACACGCAGATCGAGGCGGAGCGCCAGCAGGCGGTCACCTCACTGCGTGCCGAGGTCGGCACTCTCGCCACCTCGCTCGCCGGCCGGATCGTCGGTGAGGCCCTCGACGACGACGCACGCCAGAGCCGTGTGGTCGAGCGCTTCCTGGCCGAGCTCGAGACCGAGCCCGCGTCTGTGAACGGGGCGGGCTGATGCGAGGAGCTTCAGCCGAGTCGCTCGAGCGGCTGACCGAGCAGCTCGGTTCGGCCGTCGAGAGTGGTTCGGATGCAGCCAGGATCGCCGACGACCTCTTCGCGGTCTCGGTGCTCCTGCGTCGCGAGCCGAGCCTTCGGCGTGTGGCGACCGACTTGTCGCTGCAGCCGGCCGCCAAGTCCGACTTCGTGCGGAACCTCCTCGGCGGACAGCTCGACGCGACGTCGATGGACCTGGTGGCCAGCGCGGTCGCCCAGCGGTGGGCGGCCACCCGCGACCTCGCCGATGCACTCGAGCAGCTCGGGGTCATCGCGGTCGTCAAGGGCGCGGACCGGGCTGGGCAGGCGGACGCACTCGAGGAGCAGCTGTTCGGCCTCGAGCGCCTGGTGTCGGAGAACCCGGACGTGCGGGATGCGCTCTCGGACCCCTCTCGCTCCATCGAGGACAAGAACCGGTTGCTCAGCAACCTGCTCGAGGGCCGTGCGACCGGTGCCACGATCCGGCTGGCCCAGCAGGCCCTCGTGGGCAGCCACCGCACCGTGTCCGTGGCGATCGAGCAGTACCAGAAGGTCGCCGCAGAGAACCGTCACCGGCTCATCGCGACCGTCCGCGTCGCCCGTGAGCTCGGCGACGGAGAGCGCCAGCGTCTGCAAGGTGCACTGGCCCGGCAGTACGACCGGCCCGTGCATCTCAACGTCGTCGTCGACCCCGACGTGGTCGGCGGCGTCAAGGTCGAGATCGGTGACGATGTCATCGACGGCACCGTGGCAAGCCGCCTCGACGAAGCACGCCGCCGCCTCGCCGGCTGAGCCAGCCGGACCGCAGACTAGACCTGAAGAAGACGAGAGAGCAGGGACAAGAAATGACGGAGCTTTCGATCCGTCCGGAGGAGATCCGGGACGCGCTGCAGCGCTTCGTGTCGGACTACAAGCCCGAGACGGCAAGCCGTGAAGAGGTCGGCACGGTCGCTGAGACCGGTGACGGCATCGCCCGGGTCAACGGGCTGCCCTCGGCCATGGCCAACGAGCTGCTCGAGTTCGAGGACGGCACGCTCGGCCTCGCGCTGAACCTCGACACCCGTGAGATCGGTGTCGTCATCCTCGGTGACTTCGAGGGGATCGAGGAGGGCCAGAGCGTCCGCCGTACCGGCGAGATCCTCTCGGTCCCCGTCGGCGAGGGCTACCTCGGCCGCGTGGTCGACCCGCTGGGCACCCCGATCGACGGTCTCGGCGAGATCGAGACCGAGGGGCGCCGCGCGCTGGAGCTCCAGGCTCCCGGCGTGATGATGCGCAAGTCGGTGCACGAGCCGCTCGCGACCGGCATCAAGGCGATCGACGCCATGACGCCGATCGGCCGTGGCCAGCGTCAGCTGATCATCGGCGACCGCGCGACCGGCAAGAGCGCCATCGCGCTGGACACGATCATCAACCAGAAGCAGAACTGGGATTCGGGCGACCCGGCGAAGCAGGTCCGCTGCATCTACGTCGCGATCGGTCAGAAGGGCTCCACGATCGCCGCGGTGCGCGGTGCGCTCGAGGAGGCCGGCGCGCTGGAGTACACCACCATTGTCGCGTCGCCTGCATCTGACTCCGCGGGCTTCAAGTACCTCGCTCCCTACACCGGCTCGGCCATCGGCCAGCACTGGATGTACGAGGGCAAGCACGTCCTCATCGTCTTCGACGACCTGACCAAGCAGGCCGAGGCCTACCGCGCGGTGTCACTGCTCCTCCGTCGCCCGCCGGGCCGCGAGGCGTACCCCGGTGACGTCTTCTACCTGCACAGCCGGCTGCTCGAGCGCTGCGCGAAGCTGTCCGACGAGATGGGCGCGGGCTCGATGACCGGTCTGCCGATCATCGAGACCAAGGCCAACGACGTCTCGGCCTACATCCCGACCAACGTCATCTCGATCACGGACGGCCAGATCTTCTTGCAGTCCGACCTGTTCGCGGCGAACCAGCGTCCCGCGATCGACGTCGGCATCTCGGTCTCCCGCGTCGGTGGCGCGGCGATGACCAAGGCGATCAAGAAGGTCACCGGCTCGCTCAAGGTCGACCTCGCGCAGTTCCGCGCGATGGAGGCCTTCGCGATGTTCGCCTCCGACCTCGACGCCGCGTCGCGCCAGCAGCTCGACCGTGGCCAGCGCCTGATGGCACTGCTGAGGCAGCCGCAGTACTCGCCGTACCCGGTGCCGGAGATGACCGCCTCGCTGTGGACCGGCACGACCGGTCGCCTCGACAAGGTGCCGACTGAGGACGTGCTGCGCTTCGAGAGCGAGTTCCTCGACTACCTGCGTCGTGAGCACGGCGGCATCCTGGACACCATTCGGGAGACCAACGACTTCTCCGACGACACCGAGCAGTCGCTCGAGGACGCCTACAACTCCTTCCTCGACCAGTTCGAGACCTCCGAGGGCGGCTCGATCAAGGCCGGCAAGGAGGAGCACGAGGCGCTTCCCGAGGAAGAGCTCGAGCAGGAGCAGATCGTCAAGCAGAAGCGGGGCTGACCATGGCCGTCTCGCTGCGTGAGTACCGCGCCCGGATCAAGTCGGTCGAGTCGACCAAGAAGATCACGCGCGCCATGGAGCTCATCGCTGCGTCCCGCATCATCAAGGCGCAGCAGCGGGCCCAGGCGGCCGCGCCGTACGCCCGTGAGCTC
>DATGYO010000008.1:0-8697 GCA_035297905.1 Nocardioidaceae bacterium | reverse complement strand
CGACCGAGCGGCGAGACTGGGAGCCCGAGAGAGCGGAGGAAGCATGGCTGAGTGCGAAGTCTGCGGGAACGACTACGAGATGAGCTTCGAGGTCATTGCCGCGGGTGCCCGCCACACCTTCGACAGCTTCGAGTGCGCCATCCACCTGCTTGCGCCGGTGTGTGAGCACTGCGGCTGCAAGGTGATCGGCCACGGGATCCAGGTGAGTGGCAAGTTCTACTGCTGTGCGCACTGTGCGCGCGAGGCGGAAGGCGACGACGTCGACGTGCACGACCGGGCCTGAAAGCGTCCTCGAAGTCGCGCAGGCGCTCAGCGTCGGCGCCGTGCGCCCGCGCGTCGGGGCGTGTAGTCGGAGACGAACCCGAGGGCGCGAAGGCCCCGGCCGACCAAGGCGAGCATCAGTACGAGGCAGACCACGGCGCCCAACCCGGCGCCGAGGGTGAACGGCCAGGCCGCAGTACGCCCGTTGACGGCCACGACACCGAAGTCGATTGCCGCGCGGACCAGGAAGACCCAGGAGAGCGCGGTCAGGACGACGCCGATCCCGAGGGCAGCGACCTGGGCCAGGGGAGCGGAGCTCTCGCGGGTCTCGCTGTGCCTGTCCGCGCGGTGCCCCTCACCCTCGTGGCGACCATGGCCCACACGACGTCCCTCGGTGCCCTGGTGACTCTCGCGTCCGCGCCGGCGCTCAGCTCTCCGGGCGCCGGGATCCCGGCGGCGCCCCTCGGCCCCGTGACGTCCTTCAGCCACGACGCCTACTAGCCATGACGCCTGAGCATCGCTCGGACCTGACTGGCCAAGACGACGACCGGACCGGCGACAAAGATCACGCCGAGCACCAGAGTGGCGAGCCCGATCAGTGTGCTGTCCTCACCGAGGGCGTAGACACCGAAGAGGATGAGCGTCACGCCGAGGTAGACCACCGCGGCGCCGATCACGATCAGCATGATCACCGCGACGGCGGTGCTGATCTGCTTCCTCTCTCGGCTGCCCTCTCCCACAGGGCAGAACCTTATCCGGCTACTCCGTGCTGATCGCCCGCAGCACATCGAGCTTGGCGGCACGCCGGGCCGGCACGACAGCGGCGAGTACGCCGACCAGGGCGGCCACCACCACGAAGGCAATCAACCGCAGCCAGGGGATGTCGAGCACGTCCACGCCCTGGTCGGCGATCGCCTTCTGCAGCGCGACCCCGAACGCGATGCCCATGACCACGCCGAGCACCGCTCCGAGCACGGCGACGATCACCGACTCGAGCCGCACCATCCGGCGCAGCTGCGGCCGCGACAGGCCCACCGCGCGGAGGAGGCCGATCTCGCGGGTGCGCTCGATGACCGACAGGGCCAGGGTGTTCACGATGCCAAGCACCGCGATGATCACCGCCAGCCCGAGCAGCGCGTAGATCACGTTGAGGAAGAAGTTGATCTGGTCCTTCTGCTCCGCCGCGAACTGTGAAGGGTCCTTCAGCGTGACCGTCGGCAGCGGCTTGAGGATCTTCTCGATGTCCGCTCGAACCGCGTCGGAGTCGGCCGTGCTGGTCTTGTTCACGAACAGCAGGGCGTCGAGCGGTTTCAGGCCGCCCTTCTCGAGCGTGTCGGGGGTGGTCAGGAAGTTCGCGGGGATCGCGCCACCGGTCTCGAAGATGCCGACCACCTGGAGGTTGACGGTCCCGCCCTGGAGCTTCAGGGGCAGCGTCTGCCCCAGCTTGTAGCCGCGCTGGGCCGCGACCCGCGAGTCCACGAGCACCGTGCCGGGCTTCAGCGAGGACAGCACTCCGTTCAGCATCGGGATCCGGAGAGCCGCACCGAGCTCCTTCGGGTCGGCGGCGCCGACGAACGCGCCCTTGCCCCGGATCTGGCCGAACCCCTGTCGGAACTCAGCAACCGTCTGGATGCCGTCGACCTTGCGGATCTCGTCCGCAACGGACGTCGAGAACGGCGTGCCGATCACGTTCGAGACGATGAACTGCGAGGTCACCGCCTTGTCGAGCGCCTTGTCCGTGCTCGCGGAGGCCGATGATCCGAGGATCGACATCAGCGAGACCAGCGCGAGTCCGAGCATGAGCGCCGAGGCGGTCGCCGCCGTACGACGGGGGTTGCGCTTGGAGTTCTGCGCGGCGAGCTGGCCCACGGTCCCGAAGATCCGCCGGTACGCCGCACCGAGCACCTCGACGAGCGGCCGGCCGAGGACCGGGCTCATCAACGACACCCCGATCAGGATCGACAGCATCCCGCCGCCGATGAGCGTCAGGCCGCTGCTCCCGTCGCGGGCGAAGCCGAGCACCATCAACGCGATGCCGCCGGCGACCATGAGGCTGCCGACGATCACCCGGCGGTGCAGGGAGGCCTCGGGAAGGGCGACGTCGTCGCGCATCGCCGCGACCGGCGGGATCCGCGACGCCCGGCGGGCCGGCAGGTAGGCAGCCAGCATCGTCACGGCGATGCCCACGGCGTAGGAGACGATCACCGTGCGCAGGTTGACCGGGAACTGCGCCGACGACAGGTCGAGGCCGATCAGGCCGAACAGCGCGCGCAGGCCCAGGGCGAGGAGGTACCCGGCACCCAGCCCGACCGTGGAGCCGATCAGTCCCACGACGAAGGCCTCGGACAGCACGGAGCGGTTCACCTGTCTGCGCGAGGCGCCCATCGCGCGCAGCAGCGCGAGCTCACGGCTGCGCTGGGCGACCAGGATCGAGAACGTGTTGATGATCAGGAAGGTGCCGACGATCATCGCCACGGTCGCGAACACGAGCAGGAAGGTGTTGAGGAAGCCGAGGACCTTCTGGAGGCCCTTCTCGTTGTCCTTGACCAGGTCGTCGCCGGTGCGGGCGGTGACGCCGGCGGGCAGCACCTTGGCCGCGGCGTCGCGCAGCTGCACCTGGCTCACGCCGTCGGCCGCGGTGAGTGCGACGCCCGACCACACGTTGCGACCGTCGAAGAACAGCGCCTGCATGGCCTTCGCGTCCCACAGCGTGAGCGTGGCGCCGGCGAGTGATCCCTCTCCGAAGTTCACGATCCCGACGAGCTTGGCCTGCATGGTCGGTGGGTTTCCGGGCGTGACCAGCTTGACCGTGTCACCGACCTGGTAGCCCGCCTTCTCGGCGGTGCCCACGTCCATCGCTATCTCACCCGTGCCATGAGGGCGGTGGCCCTCGACGTAGGTGGTGATCTTCTTGCCGGTCAGCGAGGTGGTGTCGTTGTCGGTGTACGCGAGACCCGGCGGGCCGTTGCCGCCGACGACCCTGCCGTTCTTGCCGATGACGTAGAGCGACTGCAGCTGGTTGTAGGCGTTGACGTCCGCGGCCTCGGGGAGTGCCTCGAGGCGCTTCACGACCGCGTCGGGGATGGTGCGGATGTCCTGGGCGGAGTCGAACTCGTTGGCCCCCTTCGGGGCGACCTCCACGTCCGACGTACTCCCGCTGATGATGCCGCTGAACGCGCCGCCCATGGCGTCGGTGAAGATGAACGACCCGGCCACGAACGCGACCCCGAGCACGATCGCGAAGGCGCTGAGCAGGAGGCGCACCTTGCGAGCGAACAGGTTGCGCCAGGTGACTCTCCACATCAGTGCATCGTCCTCGCGGTGAGCTTGCCCATCTCCTCGAGCACGCGTTCGCGCGTCGGGTCGCGCATCTCGTCGACGACCAGTCCGTCGGCGAGGAAGACGACGCGGTCGGTGTACGCCGCGGCGACGGGGTCGTGGGTGACCATCACGATCGTCTGGTGGTGGTCGTCGACACTGCGGCGGAGCAGTGAGAGCACCTCGGCGCCGGAGGTCGAGTCGAGGTTGCCGGTGGGCTCGTCGGCGAAGACGATCTCCGGCTGGCTCATCAGCGCTCGTGCACACGCGACACGCTGCTGCTGGCCGCCGGAGAGCTCGTTGGGCCGGTGGCTGAGCCGGTCCCGCAGACCCACGGTGTCGATCACCGTGTCGAACCATTCGCGGTCCGGCTTGCGGCCGGCGATCGACAGCGGCAGCTCGATGTTCTCCCGAGCGGTCAGCGTGGGCACCAGGTTGAACGACTGGAAGACGAAGCCGACCTTGTCCCGGCGCAGCTCGGTGAGCGCCTTGTCCTTGAGGGAGGACAGCTCGGTGTCACCGAGGAAGACGTGCCCGCTGGTGGCGGAGTCCAGCGCCGCCATGCAGTGCATGAGGGTGGACTTGCCCGAGCCGCTCGCGCCCATCACGGCGGTGAACTCGGCGGCGTAGAAGTCGATGCTCACACCCGCGAGGGCGTGGACGGCCGCCTCGCCCTCGCCGTACACCTTGCGCAGGTCCACGGTGCGGGCGGCGACGGTGCGGCCGGTGCTGTGCGGGGTGGTGGGTTCGGTGCGTTGGCTGGTCACCGGTCCAACGTAGTTGCGGCATCCCCCCAACGCATGGCCTTTACGGGGCACTCGGGGGAAGCTTCAGGGATTCCTCCGGGACGGGTCAGGGCGAACCCGGCCAGACGTGCCGCACGCTCTCAGAATGAGCGGACCATGCCCCCGTCGCAGCGCAGCTGCACTCCGGTGACGTAGGCCGCGGCCTCGCTCGCGAGGTAGACGACCGCGGACGCGAACTCCTCGGGCGTCCCGTAGCGCCCTGCGGGGATCGCGGCCTCCGAAGCGGCGCGGGCCTCCTCAGGCGTACGACCGGTCCGTTCCGCCGCGGACTGGTCGAGGGACGCGACCCGGTCGGTGTCGATCCGGCCGGGCAGCACCATGTTCACGGTCACGCCGTCCTGCGCGACCTCGGACGCGAGGGTCTTGAGGTACCCCGCCAGCGCCGCGCGCCCGGTGTTCGACAGCGCGAGCCGCTCGATCGGCTGCTGCACCCCGCTCGAGCCGATCGCGACGATCCTGCCCCAGCCGCGTTCGCGCATCGGGGGGAGCGCTGCCTGCACGAGCTTGTGGTGCTGGAGCACCAGCGAGTGCATCGCGGTCTCCAACTGCTCGTTGGAGACCTCGGCGGCGGTGCCCGGCGGCGGTCCGCCACCGTTGAGCACGAGTACGTCGACCTGGCCGAACGCCTCGACCGCCTGCCCGTAGAGGCGTGCCGGTGCGTCGGGGTCCAGGAGGTCGAAGCCCACGCCGATCGCGGAGGGGAGGGCAGCCGCCTCCTTCTCGGCGACGTCCGCACGCCGCCCGGCGAGGACCACGTTGGCTCCCTCGGCGGCGAAGCCGCGGGCGCAGGCGAGGCCCAGGCCGGAGGTCGATCCGGGGACCAGAACGGTGCGGCCCTTGAGTCCGGTGTCCATGTCAGCTCGCTCCTTGTTCTTGCGTGATGAGTCGTCAGTGCGTGGCGGATGCGACGAGGTCGCGCACGGCCGCCAGGTGGTCCGGCAACAGTCGCAGGATCTCAGACGGCGCAGTCCGGGCAGGCGGGCGCACGGCGGAGTCGGCGAAGATGCCGCGCTGACGCAGGATCTCCTTGCGGATCGCGAGCCCGACACCCGGCTGCGCCTCGTAGTTGACCAGCGGCAGCCACGGTGCGAAGGCAGCCCGCGCGGCCGGATAGCCGCCGGCCGCCCAGGCGTCGAGCGCCGCGCGCAGCCCCTCGGGGTGCGAGAAGCCGGTCATGGCTCCCGCGGCACCGGCCGCCAGCTCGTCGAGCAACCCCACACCCCCGAGGCCGCCGAAGACGGGCACGTCGGTCTGCGACGTGAGGCGGCCGATCGCCGCGCTCGTCGGTGGGGCCTCGGACTTCACCGCGACCACGAAAGGCGACTCGGCGAGGACCTGGAGGACCTGTTCGGCGGTGATCCGGACGCCCGACGCCTCGGGGTAGTCCTGGAGGACGACGCCGGCACCCGTGGCCTCGTGGACCGCGGCGAGATGCTTCGCGAGGACGCCGGGGTCGGTCGTGTTGGCCTGCACCATCACGCCCGCGAGGCTCGAGCCGGCTGCCCCGGCCGCCGTACGCGCCTGCTCGACTGCCACGACCGTCGTACGTGCGGAGACACCGACGACCAACGGCGTGCCCGGAGCGGCCTTGGCCACCTCCGAGACGACTTCGGCCTGCTCGGCGGAGTCGAGGGCCACGCCCTCACCGAAGACGCCGAGCACCACGAAACCGTCCGCCGGGACGCTGAGGTAGAGGTCCACCTCGCGTCGGAGCGACTCCAGGTCGACCTCGAGGTCGGGCCCGTGGAAGGGCGTGGCGAGGACTCCCCAGAGTCCCTTCGAGAGCTGCGTCGGTGTCATGAGTTCCTTTCGGTGGGAGCAGCGAGGCCCCGTCGTTGCAGTGCTTCGGAAACGATGTGCTCGGCGATCGCCATCGCCGACGTGGCGCCGGGGGAGGGGGCGTTGCGGACGTTGACGACGCGGTCGGTCCCGGTGATGACGAAGTCGTCGACCAGGCCGCCCTTCGCGTCCATGGCCTGCGCCCGGACACCTCGGGTGGCTCGCCTGACCTGGGTGGTGTCGATGGCGGGGAGGTACTTCCGGGCCTCGGCGACGAACTTCTTCGAGCTGACCGCGGTGCTCGACTCCCGGATGGCCGCGGGGACGTTGCCGGCGGCGAAGCGCCAGAATCCGCCGAAGCCGACGGCGTCCCGGAGGTCCCTCATGGAGACCTGTCGTGGGGCGTACCCCTCACGCGCGAGGGAGAGGAAGGCGTTCGGCCCGAGCATGACCGCGCCGTCCACCCGCTTCGTGACGTGCACGCCGAGGAACGGGTAGCGCGGGTCGGGCACCGGGTAGATCAGCCCGCGGACGAGATGCTCCTGTGCCGGCGAGAGCAGGAAGTAGTCGCCGTAGAAGGGGACGATGCGCGGCTCCTTGGCCTCGCCCGCCAGCCGTGCGAGGCGGTCGGACTGGAGTCCGCCGCAGACGATGACGAGGTCGAACTCGTCGGTCGAGCCGCCGGCGTCGATGCGTACTGCTCCGCCGCGGTCCTCCAGCCCCGTGACCTCGTGGCGAAGGCGCACCGTCCCGCCTGCCTCCCGGAGCTCGTCGCCGAGGGCCCTGGTGACGGCGACGTAGTCGACGATCGCGGTGTGAGGCGAGTGGAGCGCCCGGACCCCGGAGGCGTTCGGCTCGATCTGACGGAGCTCGTCGCCGTCGATGAGGCGCACGCCCGGGACGCCGTTCGCCACCGACCGCTCGTAGAGCGCCTCCAGCCGAGGGAACTCCTCCTCCTCGAGCGCGACGACGACCTTGCCGCACTCCTCGTAAGGGATGTCGTGCTTCTCGGCGAACTCCTGCAGCAGGTGCACGCCACGGCGGCACAGCGTCGCCTTGAGGCTCCCGGGCGGGTAGTAGAGGCCCGCGTGGACCACGCCACTGTTGTGCCCGGTCTGGTGGCCGGCGAGCAGGCTCTCCTTCTCGAAGAGCGTCACTTCGGCCTCGTCGAGACGCTGGGCCAGATAACGTGCGACGGCGGTGCCGATGATGCCGCCGCCGACCACGGCCGTCCTGAGATTGCTCATGGGCGCGTTCCCTCCTGGGCCTTCGGCTCTAGGAACAGAGGCGGAGCAACACGGTATGTCGCAGGAGTGGCCGACAGCGATATCGGATGCGCAACCGTCGGTATGCGACTGCTGCCGGGACCCGTGACCTCGGTCACAGGGTCGAGCCCGAGCCGCTCGGCGAGCTCGAAGGCCTGGGCTATGTCGTTGATCGGCCCGCACGGCACGCCGAGGTCGGAGAGCACGGCGAACCAGTGGTCGGCCGACTGCTGGCGCAATGTGCTCTCGAGCTCCGCGACCAGCTCGGTCCGGTGGGCCACCCGCTCTTTGTTGGTGAGGAAACGCGGGTCGGCCGCGAGCTCCGGCCGACCGAGGCCCTTGGCCAGCAGGCCGAAGAGCTTGTCGTTGGCAGCGGCGACGGCGAGCGGCCGGTCTGCGGACTGCAGCACCTCGTAGGGCGCGATGCTCGGGTGGCGGTTGCCCATCGGGCCCGGCACCTGGCCGGTGGTGACGTAGGCCGACGCCTGGTTGGTCAGCGCCGACAGCAACGACGAGAGCAGGTTGACCTCGACGAGCTGGCCCTGGCCGGTCCGGTCGCGGTGACGCAGCGCGGCCAGGATTCCCGCGGTCGCGTGCAGGCCGGTGATCACGTCCACGAGCGCGACGCCGACCTTCATGGGCCCGGACTCCGTCGAGCCCGTCACGGACATGAGACCACCGACGGCCTGCACGATCAGGTCGTACCCAGGTAGTGCTGCGCCGGCCCCGGAGCCGAAGCCGGTCACGGAGCAGTACACGAGCCCCGGGTTCCGCTCCGACAAAGCCTCGTACCCGAGCCCGAGTTTCTCCATCGTCCCGGCGCGGAAGTTCTCAGCCAGTACGTCGCAGCTGTCGATCAGCTCGAGCGCCTCGCGCCGGCCCCCGTCGGTGCGCAGGTCGATCACCCGCGAGGACTTGTTCCGGTTCACCGACAAGAAGTACGTCGACTCGCCCTCGTGCCAGGGAGGGCCCCAGTGACGGGTCTCGTCGCCGCCGTCCGGGCGCTCCACCTTGATCACCTCGGCGCCGAGGTCGGCGAGCAGCATCGTGGCGTAGGGCGCTGCCAGCACCCGGCTGAAGTCGGCGATCCGAACCCCCTGGAGGGCACCGGTCACCGGAAGGCTCCCTGGCCGGTGAGGGCCTGGCCGATGACGAGCTGGTGGACCTCGCTGGTGCCCTCGTAGGTGAGCACGGACTCGAGGTTGTTGGCGTGCCGCATGATCGGGTACTCCAGGGTGATCCCGGCCGCGCCGAGCAGGGTGCGGCAC
>DATGYO010000007.1:0-6481 GCA_035297905.1 Nocardioidaceae bacterium | reverse complement strand
AGTATCCAGAGAAGGGAACCGAGCAATCCGCGCAGCAGCCTCATCGCTGCCACCTCCTGGTCAGAGTTCGGCGGGACCCTCGGGGGAGGAGCGGCCCCTTGCTGAGGAGTACCTCGCCGCCCCCGGAGCATGCGCCCGCGTCCCCCGGGGTCCGCGGCGGCCTGTCGGTGTGGTCGCCGGCCCAGCCGCTCGGCGGGAACTACGGCGTCAGGTCGCGGGCTGAGCGGCAGGGCGCCGGATCTTGACCGTCTGCGTCACTGCCCGGACCAGCTCGACGGCGAGGTCGATCCGCTTCGCGAGGTGGGCCCTCTGCGCCTCAGGCACCTTGTTGAGCGCTCCGGCTGCGATGGTGATCGCGAGCGGCAGCCCGAGACGAGCTGCATGTCGAGCAGCCTCGACGACCGCGTCGAGCGAGGAGTCGCTCTGGTCGACCGCGACCGTCACGGGAGCCGGCTCCTCCGCCCGTCTGTCCTCGCCGTCGGGGAACTCGTGGCGTAGCTGGTCCTCGAGCCAACGGACGAACCGCGGGTCGTCGGGTTTGTCGCCCTGACAGATCTCGTGCACGAGAGCGTGTGCCACGGTCTCGATACCGACCCCCGCCTGGGTCGCCCAGCGCTCGACCAGCTTGTGGGCGCTGCAGGCGTCGATGGCATAGCGGAAGATGAGTACGCCCTTGGCCTGCTCCAGCAGGGCCGTGGCTGCACCCATCTGGTCGAGCTCCCGTTGGACGTCGAGGGGGCTCTCATCCTCGAGTGGCCCGTCACCGTTGGCAGGCCAGACAGCATCGTCGATCGTTCCGGTCATCGTCGATCCCTCGGTGTACGCAGCCGCCCCGAGCGCACCTTTTGAGCGCACGGCTGCGGCCTGAAAGTTACCCGGTTTTGACCGATTCGACCAGAGGTAACCGTCCGGCATATGTGTCCGTGGGTACGCCGCCACTGTCGACCCCCCAGGACCGATCGCCGATCCTCCCGAGGTCCGACCGGCCGAGCCGCCCGTCGTACGACCGGTGCGGTTCGCGCTCCCGGGCGGGCTCTCAGAACATGCATTGACCCTCGTCAGCCAGGCCCGCCAGGCGTGGGCGGCGCCGACGGCGGCATCGAGTGCATGTTCGTAGGGCTCGTCGCCCCGTCCGGCCTTGCGGCACAGGGGTGCGGCGGCCGGTCTGTACCTCACGTGCATGGGCGGATCGCGGTCGGGCATTCTCCCGCCATGAATCCGCCCCGAAGCAGCCGCCGGCGCACGAAGCGCCCGCCCAGCAACGGCCACCGCGCCCGTGAAGCAGCGGAGCGGTACTTCGGACATCGCACCCTCCTCCCCGGCCAGGAGGAGACGATGCAGGCGCTGCTCGACGGCCACGACGTCCTGCTCGTCTCGCCGACGGGCTCCGGGAAGTCGCTGACCTACCAGGTCGCCGGCGTCCTGCTCGAGGGTTGCACGGTCGTCGTTTCCCCGCTGCTCGCCCTCCAGCAGGACCAGATCGAGGGGCTCCTCGAAGGCGGTCCCAAGCTGCGAGCGGCCCGGATCAGCTCCGCCGAGACGGACGCGCAACGGGCAGACGCGCTCGAGCGGGCGCGAGCCGGAGAGCTCGAGTTCCTGTTCATGTCGCCCGAGCAGCTCGCCAACCCCGACGTACTCCGTGAGGTGGCCGAGCTCGAGCCGAGCCTCGTCGCCGTCGACGAGGCGCATTGTGTGTCGGCATGGGGGCACGACTTCCGACCCGACTACTTCCGCCTCGGGGAGCTCATCGAGGAGATCGGCTCACCGCGCATCATCGCGATGACCGCCACCGCGGCCCTCCCCGTCCGCGAGGACATCGTCGAGCGGCTCGGCATGCGCGACCACCGGACGATCGTGACCGGCTTCGAGCGGGAGAACATCAGCCTTCGAGTCAGTCGCTGCACCGACCCGGACGACCAGCGACGGACCGTCATCGAGACCGTGCAGGAGCTCGCGGGTGACTGCGACGGGTCGGGGATCGTCTACTGCCGCACGCGCAAGGGCACCGAGGAGTACGCCGCCGCGCTGGAGGAGCTGGGGCAGCGGACCGCGATCTACCACGCCGGCCTGAGCCAGAAGCGGCGCAACGAGGCGTTCGACGCGTTCATGGACGACGAGGTCGACACGATCGTCGCGACCTCGGCGTTCGGCATGGGCATCGACAAGCCCGACATCCGCTACGTCGTACACGCCGACGTGCCGGAGTCGCCCGACACGTACTACCAGGAGGTCGGCCGTGCCGGACGCGACGGCAAGCCGGCGATCGCCACGTTGGTCTACCGGCCGGAGGACCTCTCCCTCGGCAAGTTCTTCTCCGGCGGGATCCCCAAGGAGGTCGACGTCTTCGTCGTGCTCAAGGCAGTCAAGGAGGCCGGCGGCACCGAGGACCGGCGCAAGGTCGAGGAGGCCAGCGGGTTCGGTCCGCGCAAGGTCGGGCGGATCCTCAACCTCGTCGACCAGGTCGAGCAGACGGGCGTACGCCCCGACACGATCGAGGAGCTCGTCGCGGCCGTCGTCGGGCGAGCGGAGGCCCACTGCAAGCTCGAGGAGTCACGCGTCGAGATGATGCGGGGGTACGCCGAAACCGACCGCTGCCGTGCGGACTACCTCCTGTCCTACTTCGGGGAGGAGGCCGAGGACCTCTGCGGGACCTGCGACAACTGCGTGTCCGGGGTCGCCACGGAGGTGGTCTCCGACGACGGCGCGAGGTTCCCGCTGCAGTCTCATGTGCGGCATGAGGAGTTCGGGCTGGGCACGGTCACCGACCTCGAGGATGACCGGATCACGGTCCTGTTCGATGACGTCGGCTACCGCACCCTCTCGCTCCAGCTCGTCGAGGAGCACGGGCTCCTCACCCTCGAGTCCAGCTGACCCGACGTCCCCCGGGCGCCTCGATACCGGGCCGCACCTGAATGCCCCGCCGATGCGAGGGGTACGACGCCGCATGGTGCCCAAGCGTGTCGAGCGGGCGGCCGTCGCCGCGACCGACTCGTGGACCAACCCCGACGGCCGTCAGGTCCCGGCCGGCGAGGTGCATGCATGGCTGCCCGGCACCGGCCAGACGTTGTGCGGCCTGTCGACGGCGAGGTCACAGCTGACCGGGTTCTCGAACGCCGACTGGATCGACGTACAGCCGGAGGCCGGGCGCGACGCGGGCCGCGTGACCGACGTGTGTCCCCGCTGCGCAGCGGCCATGGGCCAGCGACGTGACAGCAGACCGGGGACCCGTACGAACTCCCATCACCCGTTACCCACCGACCCCGCGCAGCCCAGCGGCTGACGCCGAGGAGGCAACCGTGCAGAACCCAGAGAGAAGCACCGGACGCCTGGTGAAGGCGCTCGGCCTCGCCAGCATCGGCCTCGGCGTCCCGATGCTGCGCAGCACCGACGAGGTCGCACGCATCACCGGCGTCGACGACAGCCCGATCGCACCCACGATGATCCGCGCCGTGGGCGCCCGCGAGATGGTCCACGCCGGCCTGCTGCTGCTCGGCCCGCAGCGGTCGGTGTGGACCCGCGTGGCGGGTGACGCCATGGACATCGCCACCCTCGGCATCGCGCTGCAGAGCCGCAGCGGCGAGCGGAGGAGGCGTACGGCGACCGCCCTGCTCGCCGTACTCGGCATCACCGGCCTCGACCTCTACGCCGCACGGCGGACCGCGAAGCAGCAGCACGGCAAGGGCCGCCCCGGACCGCTCGAGCTCCACGCATCGACGACGGTGAACCGGGATCCGCAGGAGGTCTACACCTTCTGGCGCGACTTCGAGAACCTGCCGAGCTTCATGCTCCACCTCAAGCAGGTGTCCGCGAACGGTGACGGCCGGTCGCGCTGGGTCGCGAACGCACCCGTCAGGCGGTCGGTGAAGTGGGACGCCGAGCTGACCGGCGACGAGCCCGGTCGCCGGATCTCCTGGAAGTCCCTCCCAGGCGCGGACATCGACAACTCCGGCACCGTGCACTTCGCGCCCGCACCCGGCCACCGCGGCACCGAGGTCCGGGTCGACCTCCACTACGACGTCCCCGGCGGCCGCCTCGGACGCGTGGCGGCGAAGCTGTTCGGTGAGGAGCCCGAGCAGCAGGTCCGCGACGACCTTCGTCGCTTCAAGCAGGTCATCGAGACCGGCGACATCGTCCGCAGCGACGCGCTGCCGCACGGCACCGATGCTCGACACCAGATCGTCCAGAGGCCGGCACAGCCGCCCAAGGGCAAGAAGGCGAGGACCCACCGATGAGAGCACTCGTCTGGGAAGCACCCACGAAGGTCGGCGTCCACACCGTCCCCGACCCGCAGATCCTCAACAGCCGCGACGCGATCGTGAAGGTCACCTCGACCGCGATCTGCGGCTCGGACCTGCACCTGTACGACGGCTACATCCCGAGCGTCATGCCCGGGGACGTCCTCGGCCATGAGTTCATGGGAGAGGTCGTCGAGCTCGGCGACGACGTGAAGAACCTCCAGGTCGGGGACCGGGTCGTCGTACCCTTCCCGATCGCGTGCGGCGCCTGCCGGCCGTGCCAGCGCGGCCTCACGTCGCTGTGCGAGAACTCCAACCCCAACGCCGGCCTGGCCGAGAAGGTCATGGGCCACTCGCCGGCGGGGATCTTCGGGTACTCCCACATGCTCGGCGGCTACCAGGGCGGACAGGCGGAGTACGTCCGCGTGCCCTTCGCCGACGTCGGCCCGCTGAAGATCGAGGACGACCTCACCGACGACCAGGTGCTGTTCCTCAGCGACATCCTGCCCACCGGCTACATGGGCGCCGACGTCTGCGACATCCGGCAGGGCGACGTGGTGGCCGTCTGGGGTGCGGGCCCGGTCGGGCAGTTCGCGATCAAGAGCGCCTACCTGCTCGGGGCGGAGAAGGTGATCGCGATCGACCGGTTCCCCGAGCGGCTGAAGATGGCCGAGGGGATGTCCGGCGCGCACACCCTGAACTACGAGGAGACCTCGGTCCTCGAGGAGCTGCGCGAGCTCACCGCCGGCCGCGGCCCCGACCATGTCATCGACGCCGTCGGCATGGAGGCGCACACCGACATCACGCCCGTCGAGGCCTACGACAAGGCCAAGCAGTGGACGAAGCTGTCGACCGAGCGGCCCCAGGCGCTGCGCGAGGCGATCCTGTCCGTGGCCAACGGCGGCACGGTCTCGATCATGGGCGTGTACGGCGGTTTCGCGGACAAGTTCCCGCTCGGCTCGGTGATGAACCGTTCCCTGACGATCAAGACCGGGCAGTGCCACGTGCACCGCTACCTGCGGCCGCTGCTCGAGCGGAACCGCAACCGCGAGATCGACCCGACGTACATCATCAGCCACCACATGAGCCTCGAGGAGGCCCCCAAGGGCTACGACATCTTCAAGAAGAAGCAGGACAGCTGCACGAAGGTCGTGCTCAAGCCTGGGGCGTGAGGGTCAGTAGACCAGCGCCTGCACACCCTCACCCAGGGCTTCCTCGACGAACGTCGGTGCCCCGGCGATCCGCACACCGGGGAGTACGTCGGACTCGGTGACGTCGCGGCGCTGGGCGCACTGCGTGCACACGGTGACCGTGCCTCCCGCGAGCACCGCCGCGAGGAGGTCGGCCACCGGAGCGGCGTGGGGGAGGGCCAGGTCGGGGGCGCGGTCCTTCACCGCGAACCACACCGACTCGCCCGTGAGCCACAGTCCGACCTCCACGCCCGAGGCCACCGCGGTGGCGGCAACCGTGAACGCCTGGTTGCACCGCTCGGCATCCTCGGCGCCGGCGGTGACCTTGATCAGCAGCGAACGCGTCATGCCCACAGGCTAGGCGTCGCCGCTGTTCGCCTTACGGCAGGACGTGGAACCCGTTCGCCACAGCGTTGACCAGCGGCAGTACGACGGTCGGGTCGGAGTCGTGGGCGGTGTAGGCGGCGATCGTGTAGTTGCGCGGCTTGGCCTGCACCGTGACGACGACGAACCGGATCCGCACGTTGTTGGCGTTCGTGGCCTGACCCGAGGACGTGACCGCGGGTCGGCCGTCGACCTTCATCGACTCGGTCGCCATCAGGTCGAACCGACGGTAACCCTCCTGCATCCGGCTGAGGAACCGCTGGTCAGCGGCCTTCAACGACCCCTTCTCGCCGGGGCCGACGTTGATCACGAGGCTCTTGTCCTGGGACATGAACTTCATCGTGCGGCCCTTGGCGTCCATCCGCAGGGCGGTCGGGGCCGTGACGCTGAAGCCGCCCGATCTGGAGAAGTACTCGTGTGACTCAGATGAGGCTGCGGCATCGTCGAAGACCGTGTCTCTGAGCGTCACGTAGCCGAGGAGGCTCGCCAGAAGCAGCGCGCAGACTCCGACCACGACCGGCACGACCGGGCCCTTCGGAACGATTCGCCGGCGTGCGCCACTAGGCCGCTGCCCGACACCGCGCTCCGTTTCCTGAACTGCTGCTCCCATGTCTTCTGCTCCCTCCCGAGAAGCTCCTGCTGATACCGAGGGCCGGTGACGGGATCACCGGC
>DATGYO010000006.1:0-3056 GCA_035297905.1 Nocardioidaceae bacterium | reverse complement strand
ATCGACCTGGCCCTGCGCGAGCCGAAGCAGCGACAACCCCGGCTGTGGCTCGTGACCGCGGGCGGCCGCCTGCCGGTACGCCTCCTCGGCCTGCTCGAGCTCTCCCCGCAGCCGATGGAGCTCGCCGCGTTGGTAGAACGCCATACCGAGCAGGCCGGGCCTCGAGTAACCGTCGCACGCTCGCTGCACCTCGCTCGCTGCGTCGCTCCAGCTCCCGTGCAGCTGCAGGATCTCGGAACGGTGCACGAGACACTGCCCTTGGAACGGGACCAGGCCCTGCTGGGTGTCACACCAGTCGCCCAACGCTGTCGTCCACTCCGTGGCCCGCTGCAGGTCCATGATCTTCTGACAGTCGAGGATCACCGCGCAGTAGGCGATGCCTGCCGGGATGACCGACACCTCGCCGGCCGTGACAGCCACCATGACCTCGTCGAGAAGCCGGACGCCTTCGCTCGTACGTCCCGTCTCCACCAGTGCCTCGCCCATGCTGAGTCGGGCGAAGGTCGTCAGGTCGGGGTCACCGAAACGCTCGGCGATCGCCGCGGCCTTGCTGAAGGTCTCGTAGGCCGCCTGGGCGTCGTGCTCCTGCCACATCTCGGAAAGCCCCACGACGATCAGCAGGTAGCCCTGCTCGACGCAGGCCACCTGCCGTTCGTCCAGCAGTCGCTGGGTGCGTGCCAACCATCCGGTGCTGTGGGCGACGTCGCCGCGGAGCAGTGCGAGGAAGCTCAGCCAGAAGCCACAGCCTGCCGCCCGTGCGGCTTCCCCCGCCCCGAGCCATCCGCGATGAGCCCGGGTCCAGAACCCGTCGCTCTCCAAGTCATGGCCGGTCAGGTACGCCGCAGTTGCGGCCAGCTCGAGATCAGCAGGCACGAGGGGCGAGTCACGGTCCGCGACCGTGAGCTGCGCGAACGCGTCCCCCCAGGCATGAGCCTCGAACGCCCCCCGCCCACGGTCGAGTGCCACGGCCAAGGTCATTCGAATTCACCGCCCGAAGGATCCGTCGAGGCCGATGCTAGGCGCATCCGAGCCCGGCCGGAACGGCCCGCAGCCACGTCCGAACGCCTCGACTGCCGCTCAGTGCCGCGCTTGGTGAAGAACTGCCCGTTCCGCGGACACGATGGTCGGCCTTGCCCCACCATGTGATCCACGCATTTGGGTCAAATGGGGGCATCGGATGCGTCATTCATGGGGGAGCACCAGATGAACGGACAAGGAATTCCCGCGACGCCTGCAGGGCTGTACGCCGGCCCGCAAGGATCGGACCAGGACGTCGCTGCGATCGCCACGGCCCTGCGCAAGAAGGCGTCCCGGATGGCGCTCATCGGCTTCCTCTGGTTCGCTGGCGGACTGGCCGTCAGTCTCGGGTCGTACGCCGCCGCCGGCCCGGGGGAGTCGTACACCGTCTTCTGGGGTGCGGCCCTCTTCGGTGGCTACAAGTTCCTCCGGGGCCTGTACTACATGGCGGACCCGGCGAAGCTGCTGCCGCCGCAGTGATCGTGCCGCCGTCGCCCGGTGCGCGGCTTGCGTCCTAGGAGATGGTCGGCCACGCCCCGGCGATCTGCCGGTAGCTGTCGGTCCTGCGCTTGCGGTCCAGGCTCGGCGTGACGATGACGAGCTCGTCAACCATCGCCCGCTCCTTCATCTCCGCAAGGCGTGCGACCACGTCGTCCGCCTGCCCGGTGAGCATGCGCGGGTCGCGTTCATGACGGCGGCTACGGAAGGCGTCCGAGCGGGCGTGCTCGACGACCTGCTCCGGCCGCAGCGGCTCGCGGATGTTCCGGGCCAGGTTCTGCATGGTGAGCGCCCAGCCGGCCTCGAACTCGAACACCGACTCCTCGTCGTCGCTGGCGAAGGCCAGCACGGACATGGCCGACCACGGCTGGTCGCCGTCGCCACGTGGGCGGAAGTCGCGGCGGTAGCCCCGCAGCACTTCGAACGCGATGTCGGGGCTCTGGTGGTGCGCGAACACCGCACGCATGCCGTTGACCGCGGCGAACCGCGGCCCGTAGTGGCTGGAGCCCAGCAGGAAGATCTCCGGCTGCTCGTCGACGACCGGTGCGGCGACGAGCTGCCGGTAGGGATGGTCCTCGGGAAAGTCCGTGCCGTCGCCGAGGAACGCGAGCAGCTCCGCCACCTGTCCCGGGAACTCAGTGGCGACGTCGCTCCCGATTCCTCGACGGAGGACGTGGGCGGTCAGCGGGTCCGTGCCGGGTGCCCGCCCGAGTCCGAGGTCGATCCGGCCCGGGTACATCGCCATCAGGGTGCGGAAGGTCTCCGCCACCTTGAACGGCGCGTGGTTCGGCAGCATGATCCCCGCTGCTCCGACCCGGATGCGTGACGTCTTGGCGCCAAGGTGGGAGATGAGGATCTCCGGAGCGCTGCATGCGAGGCTCCGCATGTTGTGGTGCTCCGAGACCCAGTACCGCCGGTAGCCAGCAGCCTCGACGGCCTGTGCGATGTCGACCGCCCCGGCGATCGAGTCGTGGGCCGGCTC
The DNA here is from genome assembly GCA_035297905.1 of Nocardioidaceae bacterium. Lineage (GTDB taxonomy): Bacteria > Actinomycetota > Actinomycetes > Propionibacteriales > Nocardioidaceae > Nocardioides_C. The sequence goes on along the minus strand of DATGYO010000006.1, from coordinate 559 downwards.
GCCGTACTCGATCCCGACGAAGTCGAGAACAGCGAGGGGCAGCGTCGAATCGGTCGGCATGGGCTGGTTGGTCATGCTTGGTCCAAGGCGGATTCGGTGGTCGATATTCCGGCGGCGAGGATCGCGGCGTCGCGGGCGACCGCCGGGGATCGTCGCCAGGTTTCGTCCACAGGCCGGGCGGGTGGCGCGGGTTCCACGGGGTTCGAACTGGTGTTCGATTGGAGGGTTGGGTCGGCCTAGCGTTGGGGCATGGAAGCTGAGTCGACGCCGGTGGTGGACCGGACCGATCCGGTGCACCGGTTCGCGGGTGCGGCGTTGGCGGCGTTGGACCGGGTCGCGGACGCTCCGGGGTGGGCCATGTCGCCCGCGGAGCAGGCCGAGGCGGCGGTGGAGCTGGCCCGGGTCCGGGCGCGGTTGGTCGAGCTGGAGTGGCGGGTGCTGGCCGGCGCGGACCGCACCGAGGTCGGTGCGAAGGACGGGTCGACCAGCACCGCGGCGTGGCTGTCGCAGCGGACCCGGGAGACCCGAAGCCGCACGAACGCGGCGCTGCGCGGTGCGC
>DATGYO010000005.1:0-2492 GCA_035297905.1 Nocardioidaceae bacterium | reverse complement strand
CCTGCCCGCGGATCTCGTCGTGCTCACCGCAGGAGGTCGTCCCGCGACGGCGATCGCCAAGCGGGCCGGGCTGTTCGTCCGTCGCGGCGTGGTTGTCGACGGGCAGCTGCGGTCGGTCACCGACGAGCGGGTGCATGCCATCGGCGACTGCGCGGAGTACGCCGGCCGCACCCACGGCTTCGTCCCTCCGGCGTGGGAGCAGGCCGGTGTCCTGGCGGCGGTGCTGGCAGGGGAGGAGCAGAGGTACGACGGGTCGCGGGTCGTCGCACGTCTCCGCGCGACCGGCCTGGACGTCGCCGTCATGGGCGACCCAGAGCACGCCGTGGGCGAGGTGGTCGAGGTCGCGAACCCGGTCACCGGGACCTACCGCAAGCTCGTCGTCCGTGGCGGAGTGATCGAGGCCGCGGTGATGGTCGGGGACCTGTACCGGGTCGGTCTCATCACGCAGCTGTTCGACCGTCGTACCGTCCTCGCTCCCGAGGAGCCGGGCTGGCTGCTGATGGCGGACGCCCCCGCCGTCTCGGCCTCGATCTCCGACGAGGCGGAGGTCTGCGCCTGCGCCGGCGTGACGGCTGGCCGGCTCCGCGCCTGCGCCGACCTCGCCTCCGCGATCTCCGACACCCGCGCCACCACCGGGTGCGGCGGCTGCGCGCAGACCGTCGAGGACCTCGTGGGTGCCTCCCCAGGCCTGCGCAGCGAGAAAGCCCTGTGAGGAGAAAGCCCTGTGAGAAGGCGTTTTCACGCCGGAAACATCCAGCAAACGCCCGGCTTACCTGAGTTGCCTACCTTCATCACAACCCGAAAGGAAAGCCCATGACGCATCTGAGACAGACCCTCGTGGTCGCTGGCAACGGCATGGTCGGCCACCGGTTCGTGCAGGCCGCCATCGAACGTGGGCTCACCGAGAGGTTCGACATCGTCGTGGTGGGCGAGGAGCCCCGCCCGGCGTACGACCGGGTCGCGCTCACCTCGTTCTTCAGCGCCGCCGGCGCGGACGAGCTCTCCCTGCTGCCCGACGGGGCGTACGACGACCCGCGGGTCCGGCTGCTGCTTGGCACGACCGTCTCCCAGGTGGATCGCACCGATCGCCGGGTGGCCCTGGACAACGGCGAGATGCTCGCCTACGACGTGCTCGTGCTCGCGACGGGGGCGGCGCCTTTCGTGCCGCCGGTCCCGGGCCACGACCTCGACGGATGCTTCGTGTACCGCACGATCGAGGACCTCGAGGCGATCCGCGACGCCGCCGTGACCGCCACCAGCGGCGCCGTCATCGGCGGCGGCCTGCTCGGCCTCGAGGCGGCCAACGCGCTGGTCCAGCTAGGACTGGAGACCCACGTCGTCGAGATGGCTCCGCGGCTGATGCCCGTGCAGCTCGACGAGGCCGGGGGCACCACGCTCGTGCGGCACATCGAGAAGCTGGGTGTGCACGTGCACACCGGTGCTGCGACGCGTCGCGTGGTCGAGGCGAACGGACGGGCAGCCGGCCTCGAGCTGGGCGAGGAGACCGTCGACGCGCAGGTCGTGGTGTTCTCCGCGGGCATCCGGCCGCGCGACCAGCTCGCCCGCGACTGCGGCCTGCTGGTCGCCGAGCGTGGCGGCGTGCTGGTCGACGAACAATGCCGCACCGAGGACCCGCACGTCTTCGCGATCGGTGAGTGTGCCGCCCCGGGTGGGACGATGTACGGCCTGGTCGCCCCCGGCTACTCGATGGCCGAGGTCGTGGTGGACACCCTCCTCGACGGCGAGGGCGCGTTCACCGGCGCCGACATGTCGACCAAGCTCAAGCTGCTCGGCGTCGACGTCGCCAGCTACGGCGACGCGTTCGCCACGACGCCCGGGGCCCTCGAGCTGGTGCTCGCCGACGCGGTTGCCGGGGTCTACAAGAAGCTGGTGATCAGCGAGGACGGCACCCGGCTGCTGGGCGGGATCCTGGTCGGTGACGCGTCCGCCTACGGCACCTTGCGCCCCATGGTCTCGTCCGGCATCGCCCTGCCGGAGAACCCCGAGGAGCTGATCCTGCCGGTGGCCTCGGCGCGGTCCGGTGCTCCGGCGGTCGGTATGCCGGACGAGGCCGTGGTCTGCAGCTGCAACAACGTCGACAAGGCCACCATCTGCGCCGCCGTCGACGCCGGCTCCTGCGACACGGTCGCGTGCCTGAAGAAGTGCACGCGGGCTGGCTCCACCTGCGGGTCGTGCGTCCCGGTGGTCAAGAGCCTCCTCGACGAACGGCTCGCCGTCTCTGGTGTCGCGGTCGCCACCGGGATCTGCGAGCACTTCGACCTGTCGCGGCAGGAGCTGTTCGACGTGATCGCGGTCCACGGCTACCGCACGTTCGACGACATCGTCACCGCCCACGGCAGGGGCCGGGGGTGTGACGTGTGCAAGCCCGCCGTCGCCTCGATCCTCGCCAGCCAGCTCAACGGTCACGTCCTCGACAAGAGCACGGTGGCGCTCCAGGACACGAACGACGCCTACCTCGCGAACATCCAGCG
>DATGYO010000004.1:0-14998 GCA_035297905.1 Nocardioidaceae bacterium | reverse complement strand
AGGCCCGCCAGGCCGGTATTACCCAGGAAATCAGCGAGATCGTCGGTGGCGTGAACGCGCTTGCCGATGCGACTGCCGGGAGTGAGTGAAAGAAATGACTGCCACGATTGAAGAGCGCGGCGCCGAGCACGGTGCCGGCGGAGTCGGTCGCATCGCGCGTGTTATCGGCCCCGTGGTCGACATCGAGTTCCCCTCGGACGCGATGCCGGAGATCTACAACATGCTCACCGTCGAGTACGAGCTCGGCGGGGAGACCCGCTCGCTGCCTCTCGAGGTGGCGCAGCACATCGGTGACGGCATGGTTCGCGCCATCTCGCTGAAGCCGACCGACGGCCTGGTCCGGGGCGCCCGGGTGCAGGACACCGGCGGCCCCATCTCGGTGCCGGTCGGCAACGAGACGCTCGGCCACGTGTTCAACGCGACCGGTGACGTGCTCAACCTCAAGGACGGCGAGCGGTTCGAGGTCAACGAGCGGTGGGGCATCCACCGCAAGGCCCCGGCGTTCGACCAGCTCGAGTCGAAGACCCAGATGTTCCAGACCGGCATCAAGGTCATCGACCTGCTCACCCCGTACGTTCAGGGCGGCAAGATCGGCCTGTTCGGTGGTGCGGGCGTCGGCAAGACGGTGCTCATCCAGGAGATGATCGCCCGTGTCGCGAAGGACCACGGCGGTGTGTCCGTGTTCGCCGGTGTCGGCGAGCGCACCCGTGAGGGCAACGACCTGATCGTGGAGATGGAGGAGGCCGGCGTCATCGGGCAGACCGCCCTGGTGTTCGGCCAGATGGACGAGCCGCCGGGCACGCGTCTGCGGGTTGCGCTGTCGGCGCTGACGATGGCGGAGTACTTCCGCGACGTGGCGAAGCAGGACGTGCTGCTGTTCATCGACAACATCTTCCGCTTCACCCAGGCCGGTTCCGAGGTCTCCACGCTGCTCGGCCGTATGCCGTCCGCCGTGGGTTACCAGCCGAACCTCGCCGACGAGATGGGCCAGCTCCAGGAGCGGATCACCTCGACCCGTGGTCACTCGATCACCTCGATGCAGGCGATCTACGTGCCCGCGGACGACTACACCGACCCGGCGCCGGCCACGACGTTCGCGCACCTCGACGCGACGACCGAGCTCTCGCGTGAGATCGCCTCGCTCGGTATCTACCCCGCGGTGGACCCGCTGACCTCGACCTCGCGGATCCTCGACCCGCGGTTCATCGGTCAGGACCACTACAACACCGCGATCCGGATCAAGCAGATCCTGCAGCGCAACAAGGAGCTGCAGGACATCATCGCGATCCTCGGCGTCGACGAGCTCTCCGAAGAGGACAAGATCATCGTGTCCCGGGCCCGTCGTATCCAGCGGTTCCTGTCGCAGAACACCTACGTCGCCAAGCAGTTCACCGGCATCGAGGGCTCGACGGTTCCGATCGAGGACACGATCGAGGCCTTCACGAAGATCGCCGACGGGGAGTACGATCACGTCGCTGAGCAGGCCTTCTTCATGTGCGGTGGCCTCGACGACGTCGAGAAGAAGTGGTCCGAGATCCAGAAGAACCTCTGAGTTCTTCTCATGAGCGACCCCGTCCCGCGGGGTACCGGTGGAGCCCACCGGGCCTCGCGGGACGGGATCACCAAGGACCAGAGCTACAACCGAAACCAACACATGAGGAGTCCGCGTGAGTGACGACCTGCTTCAGGTTGAGCTGGTCGCAGCCGACCGGCTCGTGTGGTCCGGCGAGGCGAAGATGGTGATCGCCCGCACCACCGAGGGTGACGTCGGCATCCTGCCGCACCACGCCCCGATGCTCTCGCTGATGGTCGACGGCGTCGTCGACGTGCAGACTGCCGAGGGCGAGACCTGGGTCGCGGCGGTCGACGCCGGCTTCCTGTCCGTGGCGAACAACCGGATCTCGATCCTCTCCGAGCATGCGGAGATGTCCCACGAGATCGACCTCGAGAAGGCCCGTGCCGATCTCGAGCGAGCCCGGACCGCGGGTGAGTACGCCACCGAGGCCGAGGCCGAGGAGGCGGTACGCCACGCCGAGGCTCGAATCCGAGCCGTTGAGCGTGCATCCTGAGGTCATGACCCGGTAGCGATTGTCGTCGGGTACATGTCGAGGATGCGGAGGGGCTAGATGGCGTGGTGGGAGTGGCTGCTCGACGCAGCCGGAGTCCTGCTGCTCCTTGTCCTGCTCTACGGACTCATCCTGGTCGTCCGCCGTCGCTGGATCTCCCGCGACGGCGGTACCTTCGAGTTCAGTGTCCGCGTCCGGTCCGTCAGGGCCGGGCGCGGCTGGGTTCTCGGGGTCGGCCGGTACAACGGAGACGTCCTCGAGTGGTTCCGGATCTTCTCCATCGCGCCCGGCCCCAAGCTCCGCTTCTCACGCAGTGACCTCGAGTACGCCGGACGCCGGGAGCCAGAGGGGGCGGAGTCGTACTCCCTCTACTCCGGCCACACCATCGTGCTCTGCAAGACACCGAGCGGCCCGCTCGAGGTCGCGATGAGCCCCTCGGCCCTCACCGGCTTCCTCGCCTGGCTCGAGGCCGCCCCGCCAGGCCAGCGCCTCCGCCGCCGCTGACCTCGCTCCCATCGCTCGCCCTCTCTCAGCCCACCCGCTCTTCGACCCCCTGTAACGCGGGGTTATGGACGGTGTACAAGCGGCATACCGCTTGGGGGCCGTCCACAACGCTTGGGAAGTCGGATCGCTCTCAGCGCTCGCCGCCGGGCTTCCAGAGCACGTCGCCCTGCTCCCGGTTCGCGTGCCGGGCAAGGATGAACAGCAGGTCGCTGAGGCGGTTGAGGTACTTGATCGCGAGCATGTTCATCGACTCGCCGTGCTGCTCGAAGGCGGCCCACGCGGCTCGCTCCGCCCGCCGCGTGACCGTCCGAGCGACGTGGAGCAGCGCCGCGCCCGACGTACCCCCGTTGATGATGAAGGACCGCAGGTTCTCGAGGTCCGCGTTGTACTGGTCGCACCAGGCCTCGAGCCGGTCGACGTACCCCTGCTCGATCCGCAGCGGCGGGAACTCGGGGTTCTCCACGACCGGCGTGCAGAAGTCCGCGCCCACGTCGAACAGGTCGTTCTGGATCGTGGTCAGCACCTTGACCACGTCGTCGTCGAGACCACCGAGGGCGATGGCGGCGCCGATGTGGGCGTTGGCCTCGTCGACGTCGGCGTACGCGTGGAGCCGGAGGTCGTTCTTCGACGTCTCGCTCATGTCGCCCAGACGGGTCCGACCTTCGTCGCCGGTGCGGGTGTAGATGCGGGTGAGGTTGACCATGCCCTCACCCTAGAGGCGGCGCTGCTTCGGTGGCAGATGCGGTGAGGTGGGATAGGTCGCAGTATCGTCTTCGGGTGCATGACCGAGACCGGCCGAACCAGCTCGCGAGCTCCCGCGGCGAAGCCCGACGCATCCTGGTGTACGGCGTCACCGGGTCCGGGAAGACGACCGCCGCAGCCCGGATCAGCGAAGCGACCGGCATCCCGTGGACCGCGGTCGACGACCTCACCTGGGAGCCGAACTGGGTAGCCGTCGACCCGGAGGAGCAGCGCCGCCGCATCGCGGAGATCTGTGAGGGCGACACCTGGCTGCTCGACACCGCCTACGGGACCTGGGTCGACGTCCCGCTCGCCGGCGCTGACCTCGTCGTCGGTCTCGACTACCCACGATGGTTGTCACTCCAGCGGCTGGTCCGGCGTACTCTCGCACGGATCCTCGACCAGCGGCCGGTCTGCAATGGGAACACCGAGACCTGGAGGTCGGCGGTGGGCCACGACTCGATCATCCGCTGGCACTTCCGTTCCTTCCGGAGCAAGCACGATCGGCTGGTCGCCTGGGAGGCGGATCCGGAGAAGCCCCGCGTCATCCGGTTCACCCGCGCTCGCCACCTCGAACGGTGGATCGCCACGCTGGTGCCGGTGACCGCGCCGACCACGAGCATCGAGGAGCAGGCGGGTTGATGGACGGCTTCAGGGTCCGCTCGGCCGGGCCTCTGTCCCAGCCGCTGCAAGGCACCGCACGCGTCGTCGGTGCCAAGAACAGCGCGCTGAAGCTCATGGCGGCGGCACTGCTGGCTCCGGGCCGAACCGTGCTGACGAACGTGCCCGACATCCTCGACGTGGCGGTGATGGCGCAGCTTCTCGAGCGCCTCGGCTGTCGGGTCGAGGTCCAGCACGACCTGGCCGGCCGGGTGACGATCGACGTGCCCGAGGACCTCTCGCACGAAGCGCCGTACGAGCTCGTGCGCCGGCTTCGGGCCTCCATCAGCGTCCTGGGCCCCCTCGTCGCGCGCTGCGGACAGGCCAAGGTGGCACTGCCGGGCGGCGACAACATCGGGTCGCGCGGCCTCGACATGCACATGACGGGCCTCGAGGAGCTCGGCGCCGCTGTCCACATCGAGCACGGGTTCGTGGTTGCGGAGGCACCCGGCGGGCTGACCGGGGCCAACCTGTGGCTCGACTTCCCCAGCGTGGGGGCCACCGAGAACCTGCTGATGGCCGCCGTCCTGACCCCGGGCCACACCGTCATCGACAACGTGGCCCGGGAGCCCGAGATCGCCGACCTGTGCGAGATGCTCGTCGAGATGGGGGCACTGATCGACGGGATCTCGAGCTCGACGCTGACCGTTGAAGGCGTCGACCGCCTGCGTCCGGTCGAGCACGCAACCGTGCCCGACCGGATCGTCGCGGGCACCTGGGCCTTCGCGGCTGCCATCGCGGGTGGAGACCTCGTGGTGGCGGGGGGCCGGGCCCACCACCTCGACATCGTGCTCGACAAGATCGCGTCGGCCGGCGCTCGGGTCGACACGACCCTGGACGGCTTCCGGGTGTACGTCGACCGGCGGCTCGAGGCCTTCGACGTGGTCACGCTGCCCTACCCGGGGTTCCCGACCGACCTCCAGCCGTTCGCGATGGCGCTCGCCGCGGTGAGCGACGGCACCGCGATGATCACGGAGAACGTCTTCGAGTCGCGGTTCATGTTCGCCCAGGAGCTCGCCCGACTCGGGGCGGACCTCCGCACGGACGGGCACCACGCGGTCGTGCGGGGGAGGGCCGCGCTCTCCGGTGCCCCCGTCGTCGCACACGACATCCGCGCGGGTGCGGCTCTCGTGCTCGCCGGACTGGCCGCGGAAGGCACGACCGAGGTGGCCGAGTCCCACCACATCGACCGCGGTTACCCCCAGTTCGCGGAGACGCTCGCGTCGCTCGGCGCGGACGTCGTCCGAGCGGACGTCGACCACGAGACGAGCTGACCGATCCCGCTGACCAGGGCGCCGATGGCAACCACCGTCCGTCCTTCGAGAACCACCCGTTCGGACCATCCGAGGACCAGCCCTGTCTTGACCACGACACTCCGCCCGCGGAACAGGCAACCAAAACCGTGTGGTATGCGTCATAGTTCTCGCAAGGGCGGCTCGAGAGGTCTGGGGTGGGTCGCCTCCAGTGGGCAACTGGGAGTGGTATGGAACTCAGCGTCAACGACCGCACTCTGATCCTGAGCGGTTACTTCGACGTGCGGTCGACCGGCATGGTCCGGGAGGCTCTCTACGAGCACATCGAGCGGACTTCGGGCAACGTCGTCGTCGACCTTGCCGAGGTCGAGGCCATGGATGCGACGGCGCTCCGCGTGCTCGCCGCGGCCGGCAAGGTGCTGGAGCGTGACAACCGGGCGCTCATCCTCCGTGGCTGCAGCCCGGCGCTGCGACGGGTCATCGCCTTCACCCGGCTCCGCCGACTGGTCACCGTAGAGCGGGCGATCACCGCCTGACCGCTGTGACGTAGTCAGCACGTGAGACACTTCACTTCGTAGTTACCGACGGGTTCGGTTGGCTCTAGTCTCCTGCTTTATGAGCGAGAAGCCACAGGACGCCATGCCGGAGACAGACCGGCCGCAGCCCAAGGACAAGCCCTGGGTGATGCGGACCTACGCGGGACACAGCTCTGCGACCGAGTCCAACGCGTTGTACCGCCGGAACCTCGCCAAGGGCCAGACCGGCCTGTCGGTGGCCTTCGACCTGCCGACCCAGACCGGGTACGACCCCGACTCCCCGTTGTCGCGTGGCGAGGTCGGCAAGGTGGGCGTACCTGTGCCGCACCTCGGCGAGATGCGGCAGCTCTTCCGCGACATCCCGCTCACCGAGATGAACACCTCGATGACCATCAACGCGACCGCGATGTGGCTTCTCGCGCTCTACCAGGTGGTCGCGGAGGAGCAGACGGGCGTGGACGCCGACTTCGAAGCCGTCCACGCCAGGCTCGCAGGCACGACCCAGAACGACATCATCAAGGAGTACCTCTCCCGCGGGACCTACGTCTTCCCGCCCGAGCACTCCCTCCGGCTGACCAGCGACCTGATCGCCTACACGGTCAACCACATTCCCAAGTGGAACCCGATCAACATCTGCAGCTACCACCTCCAGGAGGCCGGCGCGACGCCGACCCAGGAGCTCGCCTACGCGCTCTGCACGGCGATCGCGGTCCTCGACACCGTCCGCGACTCGGGACAGGTGGCTCCCGAGGACTTCGGACGCGTCGTCGGCCGGATCTCGTTCTTCGTCAACGCGGGCGTCCGCTTCATCGAGGAGGCCTGCAAGATGCGGGCCTTCGTGCAGCTGTGGGACGAGATCACCCGCGAGCGCTACGGCGTCGAGGACCCGAAGATGCGCCGCTTCCGGTACGGCGTCCAGGTGAACTCCCTCGGTCTTACCGAGGCGCAGCCGGAGAACAACGTCCAGCGGATCGTCCTCGAGATGCTCGGCGTGACGCTCTCCAAGGACGCCCGCGCCCGCGCCGTACAGCTGCCGGCGTGGAACGAGGCCCTCGGCCTGCCCCGCCCGTGGGACCAGCAGTGGTCGCTGCGGCTCCAGCAGGTGCTGGCGTTCGAGTCGGACCTTCTCGAGTACGACGACATCTTCGAGGGCTCGAAGGTGATCGAGGCCAAGGTCGCCGACCTGGTGAAGGGTGCCCGCGAGGAGATGGACCGGGTGCAGGCTCACGGAGGCGCCATCGCCGCCGTGGAGTCGGGCTACATGAAGCAGGCGCTGGTCTCCTCGCACGCCGCCCGCCGAGGCCGGATCGAGGCAGGCGAGGACAAGGTCGTCGGCGTCAACTGCTTCGAGACGACCGAACCGTCGCCGCTGACCGCCGACCTCGACGCCGCGATCCAGACCGCCGACCCGGAGGCCGAGCGGTCCGCGCTCCGGAGCGTGGAGGAGTGGAAGGCGCAGCGCGACGAGTCCGAGGTGCGCAGCGCGCTCGAGCGGCTCGCCGCCGACGCGAAGTCGGGGGTGAACCTGATGGACGCGACCCTCGCCGCTGCTCGTGCGGGGGCGACGACCGGGGAGTGGGCCGGCACCCTGCGCGAGGTGTTCGGCGAGTTCCGCGCCCCCACCGGCGTGTCCGGTGCCGTGGGCGTCACGGAAGCGGGAGCGGACCTGACCGCGGTGCGCGAGCGGGTACGGCGGACCGGGGAGGAGCTCGGCGGCCGACTGCGGCTGCTGGTCGGCAAGCCGGGGCTCGACGGTCACTCCAACGGTGCGGAGCAGGTCGCCGTCCGGGCCCGTGACGCGGGGTTCGAGGTGGTCTACCAGGGCATCCGCCTCACGCCCGAGCAGATCGTTGCCGCAGCCGTCGCCGAGGACGTGCACTGTGTCGGGCTCTCGATCCTGTCGGGGTCGCACATGGAGCTCGTCCCGGCCGTGCTCGACGGGATGCGTGAGCACGGCCTCGCGGACGTGCCTGTGATTGTCGGCGGGATCATCCCCTCGGCTGATGCGGCTCGACTCAAGGAGATGGGCGTCGCAGCGGTGTTCACGCCGAAGGACTTCGGGCTGACCGAGATCATGGACGGCATCGTCGCCGCGATCCGGGAGGCCCACCAGCTCTCCTGAGCGGCATTGCCTCCGTCGTCTGCGCAGGACTAGCTTGCGAGGCAGTGGGTACGCCCGAGCCACCAGCCGACCACGTCAAGGAGTGCGCATGTCGACCGACGCGATCGTCCTGCTCAAGGACGACCACAAGGAGATCTTGAAGACCTTCAAGGACTTCGAGCAGACGGGAGAGAACGCCACCTCCACCAAGGGCAAGCTCGTCGACAAGATGATCGAGCTCCTCACAGTGCACACCTACCTCGAGAACGAGGTGATGTACCCGCGCGTTCGTGAGCTGCTCCCCGAGCTGGAGGACGACGTCCTCGAGTCCTACGAGGAGCACCACGTCGCCGACCTGCTCGTGGTCGAGCTCTCCTCGATGAAGCCGGACGCCGAGCGCTTCGACGCCAAGACCACGGTCCTGATCGAGAACGTCCGCCATCACATCGAGGAGGAGGAGCAGGAGTGGTTCCCGAAGGTCCGTGAGGGCCTCGGGCGCAAGCAGCTCCAGGAGATCGGCGCCGAGATGGTCGAGGCCAGGAAGCGCGCCCCCAAGCGCCCCTCCCAGCCGAGCGCGCTGAAGAAGACCGTCGACGCGATCATCTCCTGACAGGAGTCCCGGGCCATGTCGGACCTCCAGTGCGCAGCACGCTTCGTGCTCGTCTGTGCTCCGGACACAGCAACGGCGGAGAGCCTGCGCCACGAACGCGTGGCCGCCGTGTACGACGGTCCGCCCGGATCGGGCGCGGCTCGGCTGGGCGACGCGCTCGGCCTCCCGGTGCAGGTCCTGGCGCGACCACTCGCCGTCGACGACGTCCTGGCACAGGCCCCTGACGCCCTGGGTGACCTGCGTGAGCTGGCAGACCTCCACCGCGGTGAGACCGTTGTCATCACCGCGGTGGGGCGTCCTGGGCGGCGGCTCGACGTCGCGGTGGACGGCGACGGAGTCACCATGGAGGAGATCAGCCCGGGGGCCGTGAGGTAGCCGTCGCGCCAGGGCAGAACGCCTCGCGCGGCGACCCTGTGTGCACCTCTTCGGGGAAGACCACCACGACGTCGTCGTGGACGACCCCGGCGCGTTCGGTGCGGAGGCCGACCTGCGTTGCGAAGCTCCCGGCGCGCGCCGACAGGGTCTCGCACGCGTGCATCAGCATGCTGACCTCGACGGTCGTGCGCTCCCCGGAGGGGATCGTGAACGTCTTGTGCCCCTCGCCGTCGCTGACGCCGACGTACCGGAACAGCCGCGGGCTCTGCGCGAGCGGAGCCAGGCCGGTGACCGTCACCGGGACGTGACCCTCGTTGGCCAGCGCGAAGGAGTACACCAGGGTCTTGTGGTCGGCGTAGCGCACCTGTCGCACCGTCCGGTCACCGATGCGGAAGACGGAGCTGGCCGCCGTGCCTTCGACGCTGGTGGGGCCGTGCGCCACCAGGTGCGGGTCGGTGGTCGCCAGGGCCATCACGCCCCCGGCGAGCAGCGCCGCCGGCAGCACCGCCGCCATCATCCTGTGCACCGAGGTCAGCCCCTCGCGCCGGCCAGGCTCCGACGGCGAACCCTGCCCAGGCCGAGGAGGGTCAGGAGACCCACGCCGGCCATCGACAGGGCCACAGCGCCGGCCGCGTCAGGACCGCCGAACCGGTCCGACGGGGGAGCGGGTGAGGCGGCGGAGAGCCCCAAGGGGCCGGCGCCCTGGTCGTCGGTCGGCTTGGCCGGGCTGTCGAACCACTGGCAGTTCGGCGGATGCCGCCAGGTCGGGTCCTCGCGGTCGTACTGGCTGCAGCTGAGGAAGCCGGCGTCCTTGACGGGGAGCCCGGGCACGAACTTCGAGCCGCCGTCGGCGCAGGGGCCGGGGTCGACCGAGAAGTTCGTGCTCGGCACTCCGCCCGCACGCGAGGACTTGTTGTTCTCCCAGCAGTTGCCGACACCCTGGTCGTCCCACCAGTGGTCGAGACCGTTGTGCGCCACGGTGCCGTCCGGACGGAGACCCATGTTGTTGGCGAACGTGTGGTTGTTGTTCGAGGTGTCGTAGAGCTTGCTCGGGTCGTACTCGTCGCGCAGCGGCGAGGGGACCCAGAACTGCATCGTGCCGTTGCGCCAGTTGTCGTAGATCCAGTTGTGGTCGGTGGAGTTGAAGTTGCCGCCGGCGATGAGGACGCCCGTGCCGACCGGTGCGGGGATCACCGGGCACACCGTGCCCTTCATGTAGCCGCGGTCCTTCATCGGCTTGGCACAGATCCCCGTGTCGACGAAGCGCTCGTACCAGTTGGAGTTGTTGCTGTAGATCCGGTTGTTGCTCCAGCGCGCGTGGTCCTGCGGGAGACCGGGGTGGCCGGGGAAGAGCGAGTCCGTGGCGATGCCGGTGGCGTTGTCGAAGAACTCGTTGTCGTGCGCCCACACCGAGTTGCCCGCCGTACCCGAGTAGCCGAGCGAGTTGTCGTGGCTCTTGTTGTACCTGATCTCGATGGAGTACCGGGTCGGCCTGAAGTTCGGGTTGTCGCCGTTCACGTCCGAGGCGGATCCGGGGTAGAGCCCCGAGTCGCCGTTCCAGTAGGCGTTCACGTGCTGGATCAAGCCGTGGTCACTGGCGAAGGCGAGGATGCCGTACTCGTCGTTGCCGCGCGCGACGACGCGGTCGACCACGAAGCCGTCGGTCTCGAGCACGTAGAGCGAGTTGAACTCCGCCTGCTGGATGGTGAAGTTGCGGAAGTAGACCCCACCGACACGGTCGGCGCGGATGCCGTTGAGCTTGGAGAACCGGTTGTCGATGATCACATCCGTGCGGCGGCGGCCCGTGCCGACCACCTGCGTGCCGCAGAAGCGGCTGTCACACCTGATCGAGCTGTTGTGGGGTGTGCGGTCGCCGAAGATCGCGATCAGGTTCAGGTTGTGGGCGCAGCGCCTCTGGTCGGGGTAGGAGAGCGCGATCGGCCCGGTGTCGTTCGAGCCGCTGTCGGGGGAGGAGAGGCTGCCGATGTAGGACGAGACAGGCAGCGGGTCCTTCGACTCGGTCTTGAGGTTCGCGCAGTAGGTCGACTTCTTGGCCGTCGCCCAGCGGCGCTCGGTGTAGCGGCCGGGCAGCACGTACACCGACGTCCGGCGCTTCTTGATGCTGTTGATCGCGGTCTGGATCGACCCGAACCGACACTCACGCAGCAGCTGCTGGTTGCGACGCTTCAGCGCTCCCGCCGGCATCCTGGCGATCCGCCGGCGGCTGTCGGGCCGGCAGACGACCCGATGGCGTGGGTTGTCGAGTCCCAGGTAGGCCGGCCGTTCGCCGGTCCCGTCAGGGAAGCTCGCCTCTCGCTCCTCGTGAGCGCTTGCAGGGGCTGTCACACCGAACCCACCGACGAGAAGCCCACCGAGCAGGGCAAGCAGCAACATGACGACATGTGTTCGCTTCGTTCGCACCTAGCACCTCCGTTGGACCTGCAACGAGTTCTAACTCCCTTGGTTACGCGAACTCGGAGGTGTCTAGTTCAAGAAGTCCTGTCGGAGCTGGGCGGTCGGGCTTGGAGGTAGACGTTGCGGTGGTGGCGTTCGGTCGTGTCGCTGACCCTCCTCAGCGTCCTCACCTTGCTCGTCGGGTGCACCGGCGAGGACCCGGCCCCCGCCCCCCGAGAACCACCACGACTCGGTGCACCGAGCCCCACACCGTCGGCGACGCCGAGCCGGCCGATGGACGGCCTGGAGCGGTCGGTCGCCGGGCGACTTGCCTCGCGGCTCCACCGCGAGGGCCTGTCGCTCGAGTACGTCGACTGCCCGCCCTGGAAGGGGTCCTCGCGCTCGGCCCTGAGGTGCAGGGGGTACGTCGACGGGGTCGTCGTGCCGGTAGGGGTGAAGCTGTCGAGGGGAGCCAGCGGCAACACCGAGTTCGACGCTTGGCTCGGAGCAGGGATTCTCGCCACGTCGAGGCTGACCGACAGGCTCCAGCGCGAGGGCTACAGCGACGTCGACTGCGGGTCGGTCGCGGCCTATCCCGCACGCCTCGGGACGAGGATCGTGTGCCGGGTGACGAAGGACGGGAACAGCCGCTACCTGGTCGCCACGGTCACCGATCGGCACGGAGCAGTGCGGATCCAGGACTACTGAGGCCTGCCTCCGGCAGACTCGGACCATGAGCCGCGTCGTCGTCATCGGAGCAGGTGTGGTCGGGCTGTCGTGCGCCATCCGCCTGCAACAGGCCGGTCACCAGGTCGACGTGGTCGCCCGCGACCTTCCCCTGGAGACGACCTCAGCGGTCGCCGCGGCCCTCTGGTACCCCTACCGCGCGTTCCCGTTCGAACGAGTCGCGGCGTGGTCGGGGGCGACGTACACCGAGCTCGAGCGGCTCTCGAAGGACCCCGACGCCGGTATCCGGATGGTGGAGGGGACCGAGCTGCACCGCCGCCGTACCTCCGACCCCTGGTGGCGCAACGCGGTGCCGACGCTCACGCGGGTGACCGCGATGCCAGCGCCGTACGTCGACGGGTGGACGTTTCGCACTCCGGTGGCGGAGATGCCGGTGTACCTGCGCTGGCTGACCCGGGCCTTCACCGAGGGCGGAGGCACGCTGACCCGGATGGCGCTCAGCGGGCTCCCCGACCAGGGCGAGGTGGTCGTCAACGCGACCGGTCTCGGCGCCCGGCTGATGGCCGACGACTCGAGCGTCATCCCCGTGCGGGGACAGGTGGTCTACGTCGAGCAGTTCGGCCTGGACCGCTGGTGGCTTGATGGCGACGGGCCGACGTACGTGGTGCCTCGGTCCAAGGACGTGGTGGTCGGCGGCACCGACGAGGAGGGGGAGTGGAGCCGGACTCCGGACCCGAAGGTCGCCGCCCGCATCCTCGAGCGGGCCGCGGTGCTCGTGCCCGAGGTGGCCCGGGCGCGAGTACTCCGCCACAAGGTCGGCCTGCGTCCCGCACGGCCCCAGGTGCGGTTGGAGGAGGAGGACGTCTCGAACGGGACGTCCCGTGTCGAGCGCATCGTGCACTGCTACGGGCACGGAGGCGCAGGCGTCACCCTGTCGTGGGGCTGCGCCGACGAGGTCGCCTCGATCATCGGCCCCGCCTGAGGGCCGGGCCGCCGTGACATCCCCTGCGCTTCCCAAGCGTTGTGGACGCTTCCCTAGCGGTATGCCGCTTGTGTTCCGTCCATAACCCCGCGTTACAACGATTGGTCAGGCGACGACCGGCGCAAACAAGAGGCGGTCAGAAGAGGCGGGCGGTGGGGTCGTCCATGCCGCGCAGGGCGTCGTAGTCCACGACCGCACAGGTGATGCCCCGGTCCTGCGCGAGGACCCGCGCCTGCGGCTTGATCTCCTGGGCGGCGAAGATGCCTCTCACCGGGCGCAGCTTGGGGTCGCGGTTGAGCAGCTCCAGATAGCGGGTGAGCTGCTCGACGCCGTCGATCTCCCCGCGGCGCTTGATCTCCACGGCGACCGAGCGACCCTCGGCGTCGCGGCACATCAGGTCCACCGGGCCGATCGCGGTCGGGTACTCGCGCCGTACCAGCGTCAACCCCTCCGCCAGTGTCGCCGGGTGCTCGGCGAGCAGCTCCTGGAGATGCTTCTCCACGCCGTCCTTCTGCAGCCCGGGGTCGATGCCGAGGTCGTGGCTGGTGTCGTGGGTGATCTCGGTGAGCAGGATGCGCAGGGTGTCGTCGTCCTTGCCGGTCACCGTCCACTCCACGTGGCCGTCGTCGTTGGTGCCCTCGACGACCTTGCAAGGCGGCGACATCCAGTTCAGCGGCTTGTAGGAGCCGCCGTCGGAGTGGATGAGCACGGAGCCGTCGTTCTTGACGAGGATGAGCCGGTGGGCCATGGGCAGATGGGCGGTGAGCCGGCCGGCGTAGTCCACCTGGCACTTGGCGATGACGAGACGCACGCAGGGAGGTTACCTCCTGAAACAGGGCACGTCAGACAGCTCGGCGGGCCGGGCTTCCGACGGGTGAACCAGGTCACGGCAGGAGGCCACAGGCCGTGCCATGATTCGGCTCATGACATCGGGACGTGAATTCCGCACCATCGGCGTGATCGGGCTGGGCACCATGGGTGCCGGCATCGCAGAGATCTTCGCCCGCAACGGCTACCAGGTCGTCGGCGTCGAGCTGAACGACGAGTCGCTCGAGCGCGGCCGCCAGCACATCCAGCACTCCACCGACCGCGCGGTGAAGCGCGGCAAGCTCTCCGCGGACGAGCAGGAGGCGCTGGTCGGGCGCGTCACCTTCACGACGGACATCAGCGACGTCAAGGACGCCGACCTGGTCGTCGAGGCGGTCGTCGAGCACCTCGACGTCAAGGAGCAGGTGTTCCGGAGGCTCGACGAGATCGTCCGTCCCGAGGCGATCCTCGCCACGAACACGTCCTCCCTCTCGGTCACCGAGATCTCCACAGCGACAGCCCACCCGGGCCGGGTGGTCGGCATCCACTTCTTCAACCCTGCTCCGGTGCAGAAGCTCGTCGAGATCGTCCGCACCGTCGTGACGGAGCCGGACGTGCTCGAAGACGTCGCGCAGGTCGTGCAGAAGCTCGACAAGACCCCTGTGATCTGTGGCGACAAGGCGGGGTTCATCGCCAACACGCTGCTCTTCGGGTACCTCAACCACGCCGTGTCGATGTACGAGGGCCACTACGCGAGCCGTGAGGACATCGACGCGGCGATGCGGTTCGGCTGCGGCTACCCGATGGGCCCGCTCGCGCTGCTCGACCTGATCGGCCTCGACACGGCGTACGAGATCCTCGACACGATGTACAAGCAGGGCCGCGACCGCCTGCACGCGCCGCGCCCCATCCTCAAGCAGATGGTGACCGCCGGCATGCTCGGCCGGAAGACCGGGCGCGGCTTCTACACCTACGAGGCTCCCGACAGCCCGGTCGTCGTCCCCGACGCGCTCACGCCCTCGGCCGACGACAAGCCGCAGCTCAGGCATGAGATCGCCAAGGTAGGCGTGGTCGGCACCGGCACCATGGCCACCGGCATCGTCGAGGTGTTCGCCAAGGCCGGCTTCGACGTCGTCTACGCCGGCCGCAGCGAAGGCAAGGTCGACGGCGTCCGCGCCACCATCGAGAGGTCGCTCGACAAGGCGATCCAGCGCGGCAAGCTCGAGGAGTCCGCGAAGGACGACGTGCTCGGCCGCCTCACCGGTTCGACCAGGCTCGACGA
>DATGYO010000003.1:0-6334 GCA_035297905.1 Nocardioidaceae bacterium | reverse complement strand
CGCAGCTGCGCGAGGGTCTTGTTCAGCAGGCGGGAGACGTGCATCTGCGAGACGCCGATCTCTGCCGCGATCTGCGACTGCGTCATGCCACGGAAGAACCGCAGCGTGAGGATGTGCTTCTCGCGAGGGTCGAGCGCCTCGAGCAACGGCTTGAGGGACTCCCGGTTCTCGACGTGCTCGAGCGCCTCGTCGTCCTCGCCGATGGTGTCGAGCATGCTGAGCGCGCTGTCCTCAGCGGAGTCGCCGGCGTCGAGGGAGAGCGTGGTGTAGGCGTTGGCGGACTCCAGTCCCTCGATCACCTCCTCGTCGGTGACCCCGATCTTGCGGGCGATCTCGGCGACGGTGGGGGACCGGCCGAGGTCCTGTGTCAGCTCGGCCGTGACGCTCGAGATCGAGGCGCGGAGCTCCTGGAGCCGTCGGGGCACCCGGATCGCCCAGCTCTTGTCGCGGAAGTGGCGCTTGATCTCACCCACGATGGTCGGAGTGGCATACGTGGAGAACTCGACGCCCCGGTCGGAGTCGAAGCGGTCGATGGCCTTGATGAGCCCGATCGTGCCCACCTGCAACAGGTCGTCGTAGTGCTCGCCCCTGTTGAGGAAACGGCGGGTGAGGTGCTCGACAAGGGGGAGGTGCAGGCGCACCAGGTCTTCGCGCGCCTGGGCCTGCTGAGCCTCACTCGACGTGTCCGCGTGCAGGGTCACGAAGAGCTCGGCGCTCCTGGCCCGGATCGCGGTGATGTCCGTGGGACCGGACTCGTTCAACATGGTCAACCGGTCTCCCCGCTCGTCCGCGAGAGTTTGACCGTCAGCATGTCGCCGTCGACGTCGGCCTCCAGCGACGAGGTGAGGGCAGAGAGCACCGTCCAGGCGAAGCCGTCCCGATGCGGCGGCCGGGGCGAATCGCAGTGCGCCGACACCTCCACCTTCAACGTCTCCGAGGCCAGGTAGAACGCGCAGCGTAGGTCGGACTCCGGCCGCGCCTGTGGCAGCACGACGGCACATGCTTCGTCGACGGCGATGCGCAGGTCCTCGATGTCGTCGAGAGTGAAGTCGAGCCGCGCCGCGAGCCCGGCCGTGGCGGTGCGCAGCACGGAGAGGAAGGCCCCGTCCGCGGGGATCCTCAGCTCGACGTCGGGTCGGGTCTCTGCCACGGGCTACCTCTTCACGTGACGGTGGTCGGATGTTCGGATTGTGACCGGTCCCTCGCCGGATGTTGCGGCGAAAGGCCGGAGCTTCCCCCGAAGACTAGACGGGGTGGAGCACTGATGTGCTCCACCCCGTTCGTTGCGCGCAAGCCTATAGGGCTCGGCCGGCTCGGATCAGCCCTGCTTGGTCTCCCAGAAGATCTTCGCGATCTCGTCGATCTTGGCGAGCAGGTCGTCCGCTGCCTGGGCGTCCATCGTGCCCTTGGCGCCACCCGCACCGGCGAGCTTGGTCGCCTCGTTGAACAGGGTGTGGAGCTGGGGGTACTTCTCGAAGTGCGGGGGCTTGAAGTAGTCGGTCCAGAGCACCCACAGGTGGTGCTTGACCAGCTCTGCCCGCTGCTCCTTGATCATGATCGCGCGGGTGCGGAAGTCGGGGTCGTCGTTGTCAGCGACCTTGGCGATGATCGCCTTGACGGACTCGGCCTCGATCCGGGCCTGGGCGGGGTCGTACACGCCACACGGCAGGTCGCAGTGGGCTCGGACCTCGAGGGTGGGTGCGAACAGTCGCGAGAGCATCCTGTTGCGTCCTTTCTGTCGACAATCTCTACGGGATAGGTCGTAACAGCACCTGCGACACTACTCCCGGTCCAGACGTCGGCAACAGCAGGGCGGTGAGCGGTGACAGGCGCTGACGAGGGGGTGCCCCGACGGGCCCCGAGTACTCCTCGCCGGCTCGGTGTCGCCGTGGTCCGAGGACGTTCGATGCAGCCGACGTTGCAGGACGGGGACCGGTTGCTCGTCATGCACGGGGTGCCCCCTCGCCAGGGGGGACTGGTCGTCGTACGTCTGCCCGACGGGGTCGTGGCGGTCAAACGCGCCACGCGCCGGGAGGCCGGGGGGTGGTGGGTCGAGCGGGACAACCCCAGCGAGGGCGTCGACTCGTGGCTCGTGGGGACGATCCCCGACACCGACGTGGTGGCCCGGGTGCTGATGCGGATCTGGCCCGTTCTGCGAAGAGTGTCACGTGGGCCACACTGATCGGGAGTGTCCGGACCTCTGTGCCAGACTGTGGTCCAGGGAGACCCCCGCTGACCGCCGTAGTTCCGCCGCGCCACCGCGCGCCGCCGTCGAACTACCTGCTCGTTTTCCCTGATACGAAGGTTCCAGATGGTTGCATCCGCAGCAATGCCCCACCCGGAGAACCCCCGCTCCGGCGACCCGGTGTTCGACCTCCACGTCGGAGGCAAGATGGAGGTCGCCTCGACGGTCTCCCTTTCGGGCCCCGATGACCTCTCGCTCGCATACACGCCCGGCGTCGCCCGCGTGTGCGAGGCGATCGCCGAGGACCCCACGCTCGCAGACGACTACACCTGGGTCGCGAACACCGTCGCCATCATCACCGACGGCACAGCCGTCCTGGGCCTCGGGGACATCGGTCCCCGAGCGGCGATGCCGGTGATGGAGGGCAAGGCTGTTCTGTTCAAGCAGTTCGGCGGCGTCGACGCAGTGCCCATCTGCCTCGACACGACCGACCCCGACGAGATCGTGGACACCGTCGCCCGCCTCGCGCCGAGCTTCGGCGGGATCAACCTCGAGGACATCTCGGCACCCCGGTGCTTCGAGATCGAGCAGCGGCTCAAGGACCGCCTCGACATCCCCGTCTTCCACGACGACCAGCACGGGACGGCAGTCGTCGTGCTCGCAGCGCTGGAGAACTCCCTCAAGCTCACCGGACGCGAGATCGGGGACGCCCGTGTGGTGATCTCGGGGGCCGGAGCCGCCGGCGTTGCGTGTGCCCGGATCCTGCTCGCCGCGGGCGTCCGCGACCTCGCCGTCGTCGACCGGCAGGGCGTGCTGAACTCCGCTCGGGGCGACCTCACCCCGGTGAAGCTCTCCCTGGCGAAGGAAACTGCAGACACGACAGGGCGTGAGGGCCGGCTGGTCGACGCGCTGGTGGGGGCGGACGTGTTCGTCGGCGTCAGCGGCGGCACGGTGCCGGAGGAGGCCGTCGCGAGGATGGCACCGGACTCGATCATCTTCGGGCTCGCGAACCCCAACCCCGAGGTGCACCCCGACATCGCGAACCGTCACGCGCGCGTCGTCGCGACCGGGCGCTCGGACTACCCGAACCAGATCAACAACGTCCTCGCGTTCCCGGGGATCTTCCGCGGCGCCTTCGACGCGCACGCCACCTCGATCACCGAGGGCATGAAGCTGGCCGCAGCCGACGCCCTGGCGGGCCTGGTCGGGCCCGAGCTCAGCGAGGCGTACGTCATCCCCTCGCCGTTCGACCCGCGGGTCGGGCCGACCGTCGCAGCGGCGGTCGCGGAGGCGGCCCGCAAGGACAAGGTGGCGCGTCGGTAGGGTCGGGTCCATGTTTGCTGTCTACGCCGAAGGCTTCTCGAAGGAAGACCCGCTGTCCGGACTCGTGACGGGTGAGCGCCCCGACCCGGTCGCCCCTGACGGATGGACCACGGTCACCGTCAAGGCATCCTCGCTCAACCACCACGACCTGTGGTCGCTGCGAGGGGTCGGCCTGCGTGAGGAGTCGCTGCCGATGATCCTCGGCTGCGACGCCGCCGGGTACGACGAGGACGGCAACGAGGTCGTCGTTCACGCGGTCATCAGCGACCCGGCGTGGCGCGGCGACGAGACGCTCGACCCGAAGCGGTCGCTGCTCAGCGAGCGCCACCAGGGCACGTTCGCCGACAAGGTAGTCGTACCCCGGTCGAACATCGTGCCGAAGCCTGCCTCGCTCTCCTTCGAGGAGGCCGCGTGCCTGCCGACGGCGTGGCTCACGGCCTACCGGATGCTCTTCACGCAAGGCCGTCTGAAGCCGGGCGACAGCGTCCTGGTGCAGGGTGCAGGGGGAGGCGTCGCGACGGCGCTGATCGCCCTGGGCCGCGCCGGCGGCCTGCGCGTCTACGCGACGAGCCGCGACGAGACCAAGCGGTCGCGCGCCCTCGAGCTCGGTGCACACGAGGTCTTCGAGAGCGACGCACGCCTTCCCGAGAAGGTCGATGCCGTCATGGAGACCGTCGGCAAGGCGACCTGGTCCCACTCCCTCCGGTCGCTTCGACCCGGCGGGCGCGTCGTGATCTCGGGGGCGACCAGCGGCCCCAACCCCGATCAGACCGAGCTGAACCGGATCTTCTTCCTCCAGCTCGAGGTGATCGGCTCGACGATGGGCACCCGCGCGGAGCTCGCCTCCTTGGTGAACCTGCTCGACGTCAGCGGCGTGCGTCCGGTGATCGACCGGGTGCTCCCCATGCCAGAGGCCCGTGACGGGTTCGCGGCCATGGCCGAGGGCGACGTCTTCGGCAAGATCGTCTTCACCCGCTAGGCATGCCGACCCACCTGATCACCGGAGCCGGTGCCGGCATCGGCGCCGCGATCGCCGAGGCGCTGTCCGCTCGGGGCGACGAGCTGTTCCTCGTCGCACGCACCGACGAGCGGGCCGGCGACCTGCGTGAGAGGTACGCCGGCTGCCGGACCCTGGTGGCTGACCTCTCGGACCCGTCAGGCCTCGAGGAGTCACTGTCGCGTCAGGACCTGCCGAAGGGTCTGGACTCGTTGGTGCACGTGGCCGGCGTGGTCGATCTCGGCCCGGTCGGCGAGCTCAGCGCCGAGGTCTGGCGCCGAACGATGGACGTGAACCTCCTCGCGCCGGCCGAGCTCACCCGCCTCTGCCTGCCGGCGCTTCGAGCCAGTCGCGGACACGTCGTACTCGTCAACTCCGGCGCCGGTCTGCACGCGAACCCCGGGTGGTCGGCGTACGCCGCGAGCAAGCACGCCCTTCGCGCCCTTGCCGACTCCCTGCGAGGCGAGGAGAAGCAGGCGGGCGTGCGCGTCACGTCGGTCTACCCCGGTCGTACGGCGACGGGGATGCAGGAGAAGGTTCACGGCCAGGAGGGCAAGGAG
Source organism: Nocardioidaceae bacterium (assembly GCA_035297905.1). Lineage (GTDB taxonomy): Bacteria > Actinomycetota > Actinomycetes > Propionibacteriales > Nocardioidaceae > Nocardioides_C. Next base: position 1,269 of record DATGYO010000003.1, on the reverse strand, counting down.
TACGACCCGTCGGCCTGGATCGCGCCCGAGTCGGTTGCGACGGCTGTGCTGACCGCGCTCGACCTGCCACGCGACGCCGAGATGACCGACGTGACAGTCACCCCCGGACCCCGCTGACCGTCGTCGGACTCGCACACCGTGACGGCTTGGTGGCCGCTGATCCGGGTACGCCGAGGCCATGGAGAACCTCGTCCACCGCACCCAGGACCTCGCCGCCTCGATCGGTGGGGCCGCACTCTCCCGCGCGGTACGCCTTGTGGCCGCTGCGCGGCCGGCGGCGAAGCCGTTGCACCCGCAGGGGGACCTCGTCACCGGCCGGTTGAGGCGCAGCGGCGGTGACTCGGGAGTTTCCTGGCTGGACGAGCGGGGGAGCGACCAGGTGGTCGTCCGGCTCTCCCGGGCAATCGGGCTCCCGAAGGGCCTGCCCGACATCTACGGGCTCGCCGTTCGCGTACCGGTCGCGGGAGGTGGTCACGGCGACCTGCTCTTCGCGACCACGGGCAGGGGCCGGCTCACTCGCTTCCTGCTCACGCCGGGCCGGACGCCGTACTCCCGACCACTCACCACCTTGCTGCCGTACCGGACGACCGCAGGCCCCAAGGTGCTGGCGGCGGTGGCCCGCGATGAGCACCACTACGACCTGGCTCATGCCTCTCCGGGCGGGAGCTGGCATCACTTCGCCGAGCTGGTGCTGTCGACGACGGCCGGACCCGACCCGCTCGTGTCGTTCGACCCCGTGCTCAACACGCTGCCCGGCCTCGAGAACTACGAATGGGTACGCCGGCTCCGGGAGCCCGGCTACGGAACGGCCCGGCACTCCCGCTGAGGGAGGCCGGGCCGGTCACGAGGTCGGTCGCAGGTCAGTCGTCGGGGTCGTCCAGGCGTGCCAGCCAGGTCGCAAGGCGCTCTACCGCCACCTCGAACTCCGGGTGGATGTCGGTGAACTCCTGAAGCCGGTCGGCGAGCCAGGCCAGGGTGACCTCCTCGTCACCCCGGCGCTGCTCGAGCTCCTCGATCCCGCGGTCGGTGAAGTACATCGGCTCGACCCGTCAGCCGAACGCCTTGGTGACCAGCGCCTTCTGCTGCTCCACATGGCGTGACTGCTGTCCCACCGAGGGCGAGGACGACTCCGGACGGGAGATCGGGCGAAGCGGCAGGCCGTCGATCTCGCCACCCAGGTGAAGCGCCATGTGCGGCCACGCGCCCATGTTGGCGGGCTCGTCCTGCACCCAGCGGACCTCCTGCAGGTTGCTGAAACGTCCGAGCTCG
>DATGYO010000002.1:0-29470 GCA_035297905.1 Nocardioidaceae bacterium | reverse complement strand
CACATCAAGAGCACGTTCAACAACACGATCGTCACGATCACCGACCCGACCGGTGCGGTGATCTCGTGGGCCTCGGCCGGCACGGTCGGGTTCAAGGGCTCGCGCAAGTCCACGCCGTTCGCCGCGCAGATGGCAGCCGAGGCTGCTGGTCGTCGGGCGATGGAGCACGGCATGAAGAAGATCGACGTCTTCGTGAAGGGTCCGGGTTCGGGCCGCGAGACGGCGATCCGTTCGCTCGGTGCGATCGGCCTCGAGGTCGGCACCATCGCGGACGTCACGCCGACGCCCCACAACGGATGCCGGCCGCCCAAGCGCCGCCGCGTCTGATCCCCGACCCCAGCGAATTCAAGGAGTTCTGAAACATGGCCCGCTACACCGGCCCCATGACGAAGAAGTCGCGCCGCCTGGGTGTCGACCTCGTCGGTGGCGACCAGGCTTACGAGCGTCGTCCCTACCCGCCCGGCCAGCACGGTCGCGGCCGCATCAAGGAGAGCGAGTACCTCCTCCAGCTTCGTGAGAAGCAGAAGGCCCGCTTCACCTACGGCGTGCTCGAGAAGCAGTTCCACCGCTACTACGCGGAGGCCAGCCGTCGTCCCGGCAAGACCGGTGACAACCTGCTGCAGCTGCTCGAGTGCCGTCTCGACAACGTCGTCTACCGCGCCGGCTTCGCCCGGACCCGTCGCCATGCGCGTCAGCTCGTCGTGCACGGCCACTTCCTGGTCAACGGCAAGAAGGTCGACATCCCGTCGTTCCAGGTCAGCCAGCACGACGTCATCGACGTCCGTGAGAAGTCGAAGGAGATGACGCCCTTCATCGTCGCTCGTGAGACGCACGGTGAGCGCAACGTCCCGGCCTGGCTCGAGGCGCTGCCGAACCGGATGCGGATCCTCGTGCACCAGCTTCCGGTTCGCGCGCAGATCGACCTGCCGGTCCAGGAGCAGCTCATCGTCGAGTACTACTCCAAGAAGTAAGAAGCATGCCTCGGCTGTTGCCGCAGAGACTGTCGTCACGAAGCTGTGCGGCACAGCCGGGAACAACTGAACACCCTCCCGTCCAATAGCGAGGACATCGTCCTTGCCGTTTCGAGCCCGTCAAATAGCGGGTGGGCTCGGAAAGGAAAATCCAGTGCTTATCGCTCAGCGCCCGACACTGTCGGAAGAGGTCGTCGACGAGTTCCGTTCGCGGTTCGTCATCGAGCCGCTGGAGCCCGGCTTCGGCTACACCCTCGGCAACTCGCTGCGCCGCACGCTGCTCTCGTCGATCCCCGGTGCCTCGGTCACGAGCATCAAGATCGACAGCGTGCTGCACGAGTTCTCGACGGTCGAAGGGGTCAAGGAGGACGTCACCGAGATCATCTTGAACCTCAAGGATCTCGTGGTCTCCTCCGAGCACGACGAGCCCGTCACCATGTACCTGCGCAAGCAGGGCCCCGGTGACGTGACCGCCGCCGACATCGCGCCTCCGGCCGGTGTCGAGGTGCACAACCCGGACCTGAAGATCGCCACCCTCAACGACAAGGGCAAGCTCGAGATGGAGCTCGTCGTCGAGCGGGGCCGCGGCTACGTCAGCGCGGTGCAGAACAAGGCCGGCGACGTCGAGATCGGCCGGATGCCGGTCGACTCGATCTACTCGCCGGTCCTCAAGGTGACCTACAAGGTCGAGGCCACCCGTGTCGAGCAGCGCACCGACTTCGACAAGCTCGTCATCGACGTCGAGACCAAGCCGTCGATCCGCCCCCGCGACGCGATCGCCTCGGCGGGCAAGACCCTGGTCGAGCTCTTCGGCCTGGCCCGTGAGCTCAACGTCGAGGCCGAGGGCATCGACATCGGTCCGTCGCCGGTCGACGAGCAGCTCGCCGCCGACCTCGCGCTGCCGGTCGAGGACCTGCAGCTGACGGTCCGCTCGTACAACTGCCTCAAGCGTGAGGGGATCCACACCGTTGGTGAGCTCATCTCGCGCTCGGAGCAGGACCTGCTCGACATCCGCAACTTCGGTGCGAAGTCGATCGACGAGGTGAAGGCCAAGCTCGTCGAGATGGGCCTCGCGCTCAAGGACAGCGCCCCGGGCTTCGACCCGCAGGCTGCCCTCGCGGCGTACGAGGACGACGACGACAGCTTCGTCGAGGACGAGCAGTACTGATCCACCCCGCCGGTCCCGAGGGGCCGCACGTTGCAGGGGCCGCGCCTCGGCCTCTGCAACGCAGCACCATCCAGGACAACAGCTACCCGGGTACCTGACACGGCCCGGGAGAATTGAGAAGAGACATGCCAACCCCCAAGAAGGGCGCTCGCCTCGGCGGCAGCCCGGCTCACCAGAAGCTCATCCTCGCGAACCTCGCGACGAGCCTCTTCGAGCACGGCCGGATCACCACGACCGAGGCCAAGGCCCGCATGCTGCGGCCGTACGCCGAGCGGCTGATCACCAAGGCCAAGAAGGGCGACCTGCACAACCGTCGCCAGGTGCTCCGTGTCATCCGTGACAAAGGCGTCGTGCACGAGCTCTTCGAGGAGATCGGTCCCCGCTTCGCGGAGCGTCCCGGTGGCTACACCCGGATCACCAAGCTGGGTCCCCGCAAGGGCGACAACGCCCCCATGGCGGTCATCGAGCTGGTGACCGAGGAGTACGTCGCCAAGGCCAAGACGGTCCGCCCGCAGGAGACCGCTGCTCCGGCCGCGGCGCCCGCCGAGGAGGCACCGGCTGCCGAGGAGACCACCGAGGCTCCGGCCGAGGAGACCGCGGAGCCGACCGCTCCCGAGGCGGAGGCCGCTGCGGCCACGGCCGAGGAGGCTCCCGAGGCTGAGACCGGCGAGGACAGCAAGTCCGAGTGAGCTGATTGATCTCACCAGGCTGTACGACGAGGGCCCGTCACCGTTCAACCGGTGGCGGGCCCTCGTGCATGTCGATCTCGCGCCGTCGTACACCGACAGGCACAAGTCACCGACTACGGCGTGATCCCGCGTAGCAACCGGGCCCGCATCGGACTTCTGCCCGCTCGTCTACGAGGCGCCGCCGCTCAGTCCCAGGCTCGCTCCACGAGACGGAGCGCCTCGATCCTGGTGAGGCCGGCGCGCCGGACGAGGTGGACGTAGTCGTCCGCGGCCCGGCGCGCGGCCTCGGCGCTGTCCGACGTACCGTCCACCACGGCCGAGCGCACGAACGTGCCCTGCCGCCCACGCGTGACCACGACCCCGTCGGCCTCGAGCTCCTTGTACGCCCGGGCCACCGTGTTGACCGCCAGCCCGAGCTCGGTCGCGGTCTGGCGGACCGTCCCTAGCCGCGTGCCTGGTGGGAGCTCGCCGCTGGCGACCCGTCGGGCGACCTGTGAGCGCAGCTGCTCGAACGGGGGCACGGCCGAGTCGTGGTCGATGGTGATCTGGTCCATGCGCGCGAAGATACGCGCCCTGGGCCGCCGCAGGGTTCTGAGAGGATACGCGCGTGCGCCTGCGACTCGACCTTGCCTATGACGGCACGGACTTCCACGGCTGGGCGACCCAGCCCGGTCAGCGCACGGTGCAGGGCACGCTGGAGGCCGCCCTCGCGCAGGTGCTGCGGGTCGAGGCTGCGCCCCTGACCGTCGCGGGCCGCACCGACAGCGGCGTCCACGCCCGCGGCCAGGTCGCGCATCTCGACGTCGAGGAGCAGGTGCTCGAGGCGGCCGCCGGGCGCAGCACACGACCTCCCGCCGAGGCGCTCCTGCGGCGGCTCAACGGGGTCCTTCCTGAAGACATCCGGGTCCACCGGACCTCGCCGGCGCCGGCGGGCTTCGACGCGCGGTTCTCGGCGGTCTGGCGGCGTTACGCCTACCGCGTCGCCGACGCGCCCGAGCTCGTCGACCCGCTGGTACGACGGTCGGTGCTGGCCTGGCCCCGCCCGCTCGATCTCGCAGCGATGAACGACGCGGCGACGGCGCTGCGCGGCGAGCACGACTTCGCGGCCTTCTGCAAGAAACGTGAGGGGGCGACCACGATCCGCACCCTCACCGAGCTGTCGTGGGCCCGTGACGGGCGGGGTGTGGCGGTGGCCACCGTTCGGGCGGACGCGTTCTGCCACAACATGGTGCGCGCGCTGATGGGCGCGATGATCGCCGTGGGGGAGGGGCGCCGTGAGCCGGCGTGGGCCGGGGAGGTGCTCCGGCGCGGGGTGCGCGACGCCGGCGTGACCGTCGTGCACCCGCACGGGCTGACCCTCGAGGAGGTCGGCTACCCCGCCGATGCGGACCTTGCCGCACAGGCGGAGGCAGCGAGGCGCGTCCGCACGCTGCCGGGGGCCGCGAATGGATGACCACTACTTCTCGGCCGACCCGGCCGTCGCCTTCCGTCGCTCCCCGGTCGAGACCCGGGTGTGGGGGCACGACCTGTCGCTCACCAGCGGGTCCGGGGTGTTCGCCCAGGGTCGGCTCGACGTGGGCACGGCGGTGCTGTTCCGGGAGACCGAGCCGCCGGAGGCCGGGACGTTCCTGGACCTCGGCTGTGGCTATGGCGTCATCGGCCTCGCCATCGCTGTCGCGGTCCCGGATGCACGGGTGTGGGCGGTGGACGTGAACGAACGAGCGGTTCTTCTCGCAAACGAGAACGCCCGGGCGGTCGGTGTGGCGGACCGCTACACCGCCGTGACCCCGGACCGGGTCCCCGCAGAGGTCAGCTTCGACGAGATCTGGTCCAACCCGCCGATCCGGGTCGGGAAGCAGGCGCTGCACGAGCTGCTGCTGGCCTGGCTCCCGCGACTCGTGCCGGACGGGCGCGCGGTGATGGTGGTCGGGAAGAACCTGGGCGCAGACTCGCTCCAGCGCTGGCTCGCCGACCAGGGTTTCCCCACTGAACGGCTGGCCAGTGCCAAGGGGTTCAGGGTTCTCGAGACGCGGCGGGCGCTGCCGTGAGCGGGCTGCCGCGACCGGTGCGAGAGGTCACCGGCCTGTTCCTCTCGCTGGTCGACGAGGCAGCGCCCGGCCTGGTCGAGGGCCTCTACCTGCACGGCTCGCTCGGGTTCGGGGAGTGGTACGACGGGCGCAGCGACATCGACTACGTCGCGGTGCTCGCCGACCGACCCGACGAGAAGTCGGTCGACCTGCTGCGCAAGGTGCACGACGAGGTCTCCTCGACCTTCCAGCGCCCGCCCTTCGACGGGTTCCACCTGACCTGGGACGACCTGGCCCGCTCGCCGTACTCCTGCCCCGACCTGCCGTGCACGCAGGCCGGGTTCTTCTACGACGAGGCCCGGCTCGACGTGCATCCGGTGACCTGGCACGAGCTGGCCCGTCACGGCGTCACGGTCCGCGGTCCGGACCTGCCCGAGGTGGACATCTGGACCGACGACCAGGCTCTGCGCCGCTACACGCGCGAGAACCTCGGCACCTACTGGCGGGAGCAGGCCGACGCCATCGCGCGGTTCCCGGCGGAGGCGGGGAAGCCGGACATCGTTGCCTGGTGCGTCCTCGGGGTGAGCCGGCTGCACCACCTGCTCGCGACCGGCGAGCTCACGTCGAAGACCGGAGCGGGGCGTTACGCCGCCGAGGCGTTCGGGGAGCGCTGGCGCCTGATCATCACCGAGGCGCTGGCCGTGCGGGTGACCGGCGCCACCAGCGGCGCGTACGAGGACGCACCGGAGCGACGTGCTGAGGACACCATCGCGTTCACGGACATGGTGGTCGGGAGCGGCCTGGCTCTCCCGGTCTGAGGCCACCGACCGTCCGAGCCCGTCGGTGCGTGGGTGAACCGGCACGGGGCACTATGGGCTCATGACCGAGTACGAGGCAGCCCCCGACCGCTACGACACCATGGAGTACCGCTTCACCGGCAGGAGCGGGCTCAAGCTCCCGGCGCTCTCCCTCGGCCTGTGGCAGAACTTCGGCGACGACAAGCCGGCGGAGGTCCAGCACGCGATCTTGAGGCGCGCGTTCGACCGGGGCGTCACGCACTTCGACCTGGCGAACAACTACGGACCGCCTTACGGCCAGGCGGAGATCAACTTCGGGCACTTCCTGAAGCACGACTTCGCGCCCTACCGCGACGAGCTGGTCATCTCCACCAAGGCCGGCTGGGACATGTGGCCCGGACCCTACGGACAGGGCGGCGGCTCGCGGAAGTACGTCCTCGCCAGCCTCGACCAGTCCCTCGCGCGGCTGGGCCTGGACTACGTCGACATCTTCTACAGCCACCGGTACGACCCCGAGACGCCCATCGAGGAGACGATGATGGCGCTCGACCACGCCGTGAGGTCGGGCAAGGCGCTGTACGCCGGGATCTCCTCCTACTCTGCGAAGAAGACCCGCGAGGCCGCCATGATCGCGCGCGAGCTCGGGACGCCGTTGCTGATCCACCAGCCGTCGTACTCCATGCTCAACCGCTGGATCGAGGAGGACCTGCTCGACGAGCTCGAGGAGCAGGGCATGGGCTGCATCGTCTTCACCGCCTTGGCGCAAGGGCTCCTCACCGACAAGTACCTCCGCGGGATCCCGGAGGACTCGCGCGCCGCCAGGGGAGACACCACCCTTCCCGAGGAGCACCTCGACGACGCGGTGCTGAGCAACGTGCGGGCGCTCAACGAGATCGCCGAGGAGCGCGGCCAGAAGCTCGCGCAGATGGCGATCCAGTGGGCGCTCCGCGACAGGCGGGTGACCTCCGCGGTGATCGGTGCGTCCTCGGTGGAGCAGCTCGACATGAACCTCGACGCGCTGTCGGGTCCTGACTTCACCGAGGAGGAGCTCGCCAGGATCGACGAGCACGCCGTCGACGCAGGCGTGAATCTCTGGGCGGAGCAGACCAAGGACTGAGTCCTGCGCCAGGACGGGTCCCGACAAACCGGGTCCAAGGTCCCCTGCCCTGGGTCCGCGGTCTGGGGCATGATGCCCTCATGACCCAGTACGTGTACGCATTCGCAGAGGGCAGCAAGGACCAGAAGGATCTTCTCGGGGGCAAGGGTGCGAATCTCTCCGAGATGACCAACCTCGGGTTGCCGGTGCCACCGGGCTTCACGATCAGCACCGAGGCGTGCCGTGCGTACCTCGAGCGCGGTGACGAGCCGACCGAGATGGCGGAGCAGGTCGCGAAGCACCTCGCCGACCTCGAGAAGACGATGGGCAAGAGCCTGGGCCAGCCGGACGACCCGCTGCTGGTCTCGGTCCGCTCGGGCGCGAAGTTCTCGATGCCGGGGATGATGGAGACGGTCCTCAACATCGGGCTCAACGACCATTCGGTGCACGGCCTCGCGGCTCAGTCGGGCGACGAGAGGTTCGCCTACGACTCGTACCGCCGGCTGCTGACGATGTTCGGCAAGACCGTCCTCGGGATCGACGGAGAGCTCTTCGAGCACGAGCTCGACGCGAAGAAGCACGCCAAGGGCTCCACGAGCGACCTCGACCTCGACGCCGACGACTTCCGCGACCTGGTGTCGACGTACAAGCAGATCATCAAGGAACACGCGGGGATGGACTTCCCGCAGCACCCGCGGGAGCAGCTCGACATGGCCGTGCGTGCGGTCTTCGAGTCGTGGAACACCGAGCGCGCGGTCCTCTACCGACGCCAGGAGCGGATCCCCTCCGACCTCGGCACTGCCGTCAACGTGATGGCGATGGTCTTCGGCAACGTCGGGATGGACTCCGGCACCGGCGTCGCCTTCACCCGTGACCCGGCTTCCGGCGCACAGGGTGTGTACGGCGACTACCTGCAGAACGCCCAGGGCGAGGACGTCGTGGCGGGCATCCGCAACACCGTCCCGCTCGCGGACCTCGAGAAGCTCGACAAGAAGTCGTACGACGAGCTGATGCACATCATGCGGACGCTCGAGGAGCACTACCGCGACCTGTGCGACATCGAGTTCACGGTCGAGCACGGCAAGCTCTGGATGCTGCAGACCCGGGTCGGGAAGCGCACCGCCGAGGCTGCCTTCCGGATCGCCGTACAGCTCGTGGACCAGGGCCTCATCGACATGGACGAGGCCGTGCGCCGGGTGAACGGGGCCCAGCTCGCGCAGCTGATGTTTCCCCGGTTCGACGCGAAGGCCGACAAGGACCTCGTCGCGAAGGGCATGAACGCCTCGCCGGGCGCCGCGGTCGGCAAGGCGGTGTTCGAGTCCCACACGGCCGTCGAGTGGGCCGACCGCGGCGAGCACGTGATCCTCGTACGCCGGGAGACCAACCCCGACGACCTCAGGGGCATGGTGGCGGCCAAGGGGATCCTCACCAGCCGGGGTGGCAAGACCTCGCACGCGGCGGTCGTGGCTCGCGGCATGGGCCGCACCTGTGTCTGCGGTGCCGACTCGCTGGACGTCGACGTCATGGGCAGGAAGTTCACGTGCTCGGACGGCCAGGTGGTCAACGAGGGCGACGTGATCTCGATCGACGGCACCACCGGTGAGGTGTTCAAGGGCGAGGTCCCGGTCATGGACAGCCTGGTCGTCCGGTTCTTCGAGGGCGACAAGACCGCCGACGAGGACGAGCTCGTCTTCGCCGTCGAGCGGATCATGAACCACGCCGACCAGACCCGGCGGCTCGCCGTCCGGGCCAACGCCGACACCCCCGACGACGCGGCGCGCGCCCGCCGGTTCGGGGCGCAGGGCATCGGGCTGTGCCGCACCGAGCACATGTTCCTCGGCGAGCGCCGGGAGCTCGTCGAGCACCTCATCGTGGCCGAGACCGAGGAGGAGCAGGAGAAGGCGCTCTCGGCGCTGCTGCCGCTCCAGCGGCAGGACTTCATCGAGATCCTGGAGTCGATGGACGGCCTGCCGGTGACCATCCGCCTGATCGACCCGCCGCTGCACGAGTTCCTACCGGACTACACCGAGCTCTCGGTGCAGGTCGCCATGGAGGACGACCACGGCCACGAGGACACCAAGCACCACAAGCTGCTCGACGCCGTTAAGCGCCTGCACGAGCAGAACCCGATGCTCGGTCTGCGAGGCGTGCGCCTCGGCATCGTCATCCCGGGGCTCTTCACGATGCAGGCCCGGGCGATCCTCGAGGCAGCGGCCGAGCGGAAGAAGGCCGGAGGCGACCCCCAGCCGGAGATCATGATCCCGCTGGTGGCGACCGTCCAGGAGCTGGAGCTGGTCAAGGCCGACATCATCGCGGTCGCCGCGCAGGTCGAGGACGAGACCGGCGTGGAGCTCGACTTCAAGGTCGGCACGATGATCGAGCTGCCTCGTGCGGTGATGGCCGCGAGCGAGATCGCGGAGGCCGCGGAGTTCTTCTCGTTCGGCACCAACGACCTGACCCAGATGACCTGGGGATTCTCCCGCGACGACGTGGAGGCGTCGTTCTTCGGCGTCTACCTCGACAAGGGCATCTTCGGGGTCTCCCCGTTCGAGACCCTCGACCGGGGCGGCGTCGGACAGCTGGTCCGCATCGCGGTGGAGAAGGGCAGGGCGGCCCGGCCGGACCTCCACCTCGGCGTCTGCGGCGAGCACGGGGGAGACCCGGACTCGATCCACTTCTTCGACGAGGTGGGCCTCGACTACGTCTCCTGCTCACCCTTCCGGGTGCCGGTGGCCCGCCTGGAGGCCGGGCGGTCGAACGTCTCGGAGCAGAGCGACACCGCCTGACCTGCGCGTAGCTCGCAACGTCATGCACCCCGGGCTGTCATAGCGACCGGGGTGCATGACGTCTTGAGGGGGCAGGGGCAAGACGGTCAGCGGACGATGCGCAGGGCCAGCAGGGGACAGGAGTCGACCGCGTGCTCTGCGTGCCGCATCAGGCGCGTCGGGACCGTCGGCTCGCGCTCACCCGACCTCGGCAGCGGGTAGCCCCACTCGTCGGAGGCGAGCAGCTCGGGCAGCAGCTCCGCGCAGAGCCCGTGGCCGTCGCAGCGGGTCCAGTCAACGTGCAGCCGGGGCACAGCAGCCTCCTCTCAGGTGGGCGTGGACCTCGTCGGCGAAGACCCGCATGGTGCTGCGGACCATCCGGGACGTCCCATCCGGATGCGAGCAGGCGCCACGGCCGGTGACCAGGGCCTGCATGCGGCTGATCTCCTGCACGAGCCGTGGGTCGGTGTGGCCGTCGGCGAGCTGACCGAGGGCGTCGGCCATCCTCGGCAGCCCGTTCACGCACGGCCCGCACTGGCGTGCACTCTGGTCTGCGAGGTAGGTGGCGATCTGCGAGGACACGACGAGCGGGCAGCGGTCGGTGCCGAGCACGTACACCACACCCGCGCCAGGGGCCGCGTCGTACGCCGAGAGCGAGGCCCTGCTCATCGACACGTGCCCCACTGCCGGCCCGGGCACCCAGGCTCCGTGGAAGCCGCCGACGAGGACGGCTCGCACGTCGCTCATCGTCGCGCCGGCCCACGTGAGCAGGTCCAGGAGCGGCACGCCCATGGGCGCCTCGATCACGCCGGGCCGCCGCACTGCTCCGTCGACGCTGGCGAGGAACGTCCCGGGTTCACGGGGCGTGCCCTGGCTGCGGAACCAGTCGACGCCGTAGCGTGCGAGGAGAGCGAGGTGGGCCAGAGTCTCGACGTTGTTCACGAGCGTGGGCCGGCCGCCGAGGCCCTTCTCGTACACCCGGTTGAGCCGGTCGCGCGGAACACCCGGGCGGCCGTTGAGGGCGTTCACCAGCGCCGACTCCTCACCGGAGACGAAGCCGTGGCTGAGGAGGCGTACGTCGACCCGCGGATCGTCCAGGCGCGCGGCTCGCCGCTCGCTCAGAGCGCGCCGCACCCGCGCCTCCGTGTCGGCCTGGCCCGTGGCGAGCAGGACGGTCTTCGCGCCCACGGCCTGCGCGACCAGCGCGACCCCGTCGAGCACCAGGTGCGGGTTGTGGGCGAGCAGGGTCTCGTCCTTGATGCTCAGCGGCTCGCCCTCGAGGGCGTTCGCCACCACGGCGACCCGGGGCTTCCCGGCGACGGCCTCGAGCTTGCGCGCGGACGGGAAGCCCGCACCGCCGCGGCCCGCGAGACCCGAGCCGCCGGTGAGCGCGATGAGCTCGGCGACGGTCAGCGTTGGACGAGCCCCGAATCTCTCCAGGTGAGCGGCCAGGGTCGGCCCGTCTCGGTGGAGCAGGCGGGTGTGACCGGCGGGGGCGGTCCTGCTTTCGGGCGGCGCAACAGTCATCGGGTACTCACCTCTCGGGGGATGCGGGAGCGGCCGCGCTGGGCGAAAGCCGGCATGAGGCGCCACGCACCGAGCATGGCGACGAGTCCGGCGCATCCGGCGGCCAGTGCGGTGAACCAGGTCGAAGCGGCGTCCGTGCCGATGCCGAGGCCGTGCAGGAGCGCGAGCGGCCAGAGGGCGTAGGTGAACCAGTGGACCGCCCGGAACACCCGGGGCCCCAACCGGTGGCGCAGCAGGCTGGTGCCCACCACGAGGACCAGAAGGTCCAGGGCCAGGGTGCCGAGGCCCAGGAAGATCGGCCGGTACGAGCCCTGGAAGGGGATCAGGAAGTCGAGCAGCCGTAGCTGCGAGTAGGGGTCGAAGAACAAGGACACGATGTGGACGACCAGGAGGCCGCTTCCCGTGAGGCTCGCCGTCCGGTGCAGGTCGGTGAGGGCGAACCGCGACATGCCAGGCAGCCGTCGTCCCGACTTGGTGAGGATCCCCAGGCAGACGGACAGCGTGAGCAGGAGCAGCGCGCCGACTCCGGTGCCGCGGCCGAGGTACCAGAGTGCGCTTGAGAGGGCGGCGCTCATGCGGCTGCCCTCGGCCAGGCGTTGAGGGTGACGACGTTCCCGTCGTGGCCGACCAGGCGCGCCGGGAGGCCGAGCGACGCCAGCCAGGGCTGCGCGCCGGACCCCATGACGATGCCGCCGGTCGACGCGGTGTTCGCCTCGACGCACGTGGCGGCGGCGACGGTCACGCTGCGCCAGGGAGTCCGTGCAGACAGTCCCGTAGCCGGGTCGACGATGTGGTGCATCCGCCGTGTGCCGCGCGACCAGGCACGCGAGACGCTGCTCGAGGTCGCGAGCGCGTCGCCGGACCCCAGCGTCACATGTGCCGGCCGGTCCTCCGGACGGTCCTGCACGAGGACCTGCCAGCCACCCACCGGCGCGGGGCCCGCCGTCGCGATGTCGCCGCCGAGGCTCACGAGCACGCCGGCGCCCAGCGACTCCCGGACGAGCGTCGCACAGCGGTCCGCGGCAACTGCCTTGGCCGTGGCGCCGAGGTCCAGCTCGACGCCTTGGGGGACTCGAAGCCAGTTGCCGCGAAGCGTGACGCGCCGCCAGCCGGGCACCGGCCGGACGACTGCCGAAACAGGGGCACCGTCCTCGAGCACGAGCTCGATGTCCCGGTCGTAGCCGATCCGACGCATCGCCACACCCACGGTCGGGTCGACGGCGCCGTTGCTGCGGGCTGCCGCGCGAAGCGCCTCCGCCAGGAGGTCGGCCAGGACGTCACTGATCCGGACGACCCCGTTCGGGGCACGGTTGAGCCGTGCGATCTCCGAGTCGTCGCGGAACCGGCTCGCTGCCAGCTCCACCTGCGAGAGGTAGTCCTGGACCAGACCGGTCGCCCGCTCCAGCTGCTTCTCGTCCGTGACCACGAGGGACGCCGTCGTGCTCCATAGCGACCACGAGATAGAGGCCGTGGCCATCTCAGGAGCCTCCCGAGACGGCATGCGGTGTCACGATCTGGCCGCCGCCGTTGGTCGAGCCGCTGCCGCCTGTGGCGTTGCCGCCGTTGGTCGAGCCGCCACCGTTGAACTGGGGGGAGGGTTGGACCGGGACCCACTGGCCCCCGTCGTCGGACCCATGGCCTTCGCCGCTCTCGCCGCCGTCGTCCCCGAGGAAGATCCACTTCTGGTCGTTGTTCGGGGCGCCCTTGTCGCCGCCCGTGCTGGTGCTTCCGCTCGAGGCGGGTGCTCCCGTCGAGCCGCCGTTGGCGGGTGCTCCCGGGTTGACCGCTGCCGAGAGCCCGAGTGCTCCGGCGATGCCGAGAGACCCCGCGACAGCCCCGAGCACGAGGCCTCGCCGTGCTATCCGTGATCGGCGCAGGGAGCTGACCCGCTCGTGCGCCGGGTCGATGTTGTTCATATCCCGAGGGTGCGCTCGCTCCCTGAGAACTTCCGGCAAGTTTGCTGTGGGCCCGCTGTGGCCTCCGACGTGCCCCCCGAAGACTGCTCTGTCTCGGTCGGAGGGCCGGTCGGAGGGCCGGTCGGGGTCCGGTCGGTAGGCAGGTCAGTGTGCCGGTCGTACCCGGGGTGCCGGGCCGGGTCGCAGGGGCTCGTGGTCCACCAGGCCGGACAGCAGGAACAGCGCTCCGACGAGGAGCAGCGGCATCACGACGACGCCGGAGGAGCCGCCGAGCATGGCCCCCGGACCAGGACCGTCGCCAGGCTCGTGGACCACCACGCCCACGACGATCGCTGCGAGCTGGACCAGCCCAGTGACGATCATGAGCAGACCGGCGAGCCCTGCCCGGTGCAGGCCGAGGAACGCCAAGGCCACGCTGAGTGCGAAGACGCCGACCACCGCCACCGGACCCCACTCGTCACGTGGGATGAGCCCGAACAGGGAGTCGGCCAGCGTGAACAGGCCGACCGCCACCGTGACCCAGACGAACACGGGCGCTGCAGCCTCCGGCCGCAGAAGGGCGAAGACGCTCAGCGCCACGAGGGGGAGCAGCCACAGCGCCGTCATCCCGACGGCCGCCCAGCCCCCGGGGTCCTCGAACGCGTACCCCGCCACGAACAGCCCGCCGAGCAGGCCGAACACCGCCATCGACGTGAAGGCGACATATCTCAGGACCCTCGCAACGCGTGTCATCGCGGGTCACCTCTCCTCCAACCCCAGCATCCCGCTCCCTGCTCCGGGTCGATGAGGGACCTTCGGCCTCCGCCCCGCGCCGTTGGTCCCATCGGTCCGGCAGTCGCACTGACCGTCGTACCGGCGGATATTGCGATGCGCGGGTGGCCGTCGTCGGGGAGGATGGACCGCTGTGGGTCACGTAGATGTCGCAGGTGTCAGGTACGAGCTCCCGGACGGCCGGGTGCTGCTCGACGACGTCTCGTTCCGCGTCGGTGAGGGCGCCAAGGTCGCGCTGGTCGGCGCCAACGGCGCCGGCAAGACCACCCTGCTGCGGATCATCACCGGCGACCTGGTGCCGCACGAGGGCGCGGTGACCCGCACCGGCGGGCTCGGCGTGATGCGCCAGATGGTCACCCAGGAGAACGCCGACAAGACCGTGCACGACCTGCTGCTGTCGGTCTCGCCGCCCCGCGTCCGCGCGGCCTCAGCCGCAGTCGACGCCTGCGAGCTCGCGATGATGGAGGACGACGACGAGGCGACCCAGATGAGGTACGCCGGAGCGCTGTCCGAGTGGGCCGACGCCGGCGGCTACGACATCGAGGTCACCTGGGACGTCTGCTGCACGTCGGCGCTCGGCATCGCCTACGACAAGGCGAAGTACCGCGACCTCACCACCCTGTCCGGGGGCGAGCAGAAACGCCTGGTGCTGGAGTTCCTGCTGCGTGGCCCGGACGAGGTGCTCCTGCTCGACGAGCCGGACAACTTCCTCGACGTCCCGGGCAAGACCTGGCTCGAGCAGCGGATCAACGAGTCCCAGAAGACGATCCTCTACATCAGCCACGACCGGGAGCTCCTCGCGAACACCGCGACCCGGGTGGTCACCGTCGAGCTCGGTGCGGCCGGCAACACCGTCTGGGTGCACCCGGGTGGGTTCGCGTCCTACCACGAGGCGCGCCGGGCGCGGTTCGAGCGGTTCGAGGAGCTGCGCCGCCGTTGGGACGAGGAGCACGCCAAGCTCAAGGCGCTCGTGCTGCGCTACAAGATCAAGGCGGAGTACAACGACGGGCTCGCCGCGCAGTACAAGGCCGCCCAGACCCGGCTGCGCAAGTTCGAGGAGGCCGGTCCGCCTCAGGCGATTCCTCGCGAGCAGCAGGTCACCATGCGGCTCACAGGCGGACGCACCGGCAAACGCGCAGTGGTCTGCGAGCAGCTCGAGCTCACCGGGCTCATGAAGCCGTTCGACCTCGAGGTCTGGTACGGCGAGCGGGTGGCCGTCCTGGGGTCCAACGGCTCGGGCAAGTCGCACTTCCTCCGGCTGCTGGCCGCGGGCGGCACCGATCCCGACGTCGAGCACCGCCCCGTGGACGAGACGGCGATCGAGCCGGTCCGGCACGCGGGACGCGCCCGGCTGGGAGCACGGGTGCGCCCCGGGTGGTTCGTCCAGACGCACGAGCACCCGGAGCTGCGTGGGCGCACGCTGCTCGAGATCCTGCATCGCGGCGACGAGCACCGACACGGGATGCCGCGCGAGCAGGCCTCGAGGGCGCTGGACCGCTACGAGCTGGCACATGCCGCCGAGCAGCGGTTCGAGTCGCTCTCGGGTGGGCAGCAGGCACGCTTCCAGATCCTGCTCCTCGAGCTCTCCGGCGCCACGCTGCTGCTGCTCGACGAGCCGACGGACAACCTCGACGTCGAGTCGGCCGAGGCGCTGGAAGAGGGCCTGGCCGCCTTCGACGGGACCGTCATGGCGGTCACGCACGACCGCTGGTTCGCCCGTGGCTTCGACAGGTTCCTGGTCTACGGCGCCGACGGGTCGGTCTACGAGTCCACCGAGCCGGTGTGGGAGGAGGGCCGGGTCGAGCGGGTGCGCTGACGGCCTCGTGGAGAGGGAGTCCTCGGTCGGCGAGTCCGGGCGCCGGTGCGCGCCCTGGCGGTCACTGAGCCGACGCAGCGCCGTCGTCGCGAGCCGCACGAGCGCGGCGCCAGATCTCTGCCTGGACGCGACGCATCTCCCGGAGCTGGGACTGCCCGAACGACACCGAGCAGGCGTCGCCATCGCTGTGCAGCCTGAGCGTCAGCGTGCCGTGCAGCAGGCCCCGTGGCTCCGTCATCTTCAGTCCGGCGATGTTCACGTACGGCACGTCGACCTGCTGCGCTCCCCGCCACCGCTGGAAGGGGCCAGGCAGGAAGGACACGCCGTAGGCGTCCAGGCGCACTGACGCCGACCCGAGTTCCATACCGTGATGATCGGTGCCGAGAAGGCGCCACTCAGGTTCTTCGGCACGAAACCACCCAGACTCGTCACTTCGCCACCCGTCGAGGTAGTCACTTGTCCGCGGAATGACCGACGCGTGCATTCTGGATGGTGTTTGAAGTCCCCAGCGCCGGGGACCCCGGATGCCTATCCTGCTTCACGGTGACCGGGAGGAGAACCCATGAGAACGTGGCTGACCGACCTGACCAGGTGGCCGGTGCGCTCGCAGCGCGCCTCTCGGCGCAACGCTCACGAGGCTGCGCTCGAGCTCGGGCAGCGTAGACGGGAGCGGGAGGCCGTGGACAGGGACGTGGACCAGCTTCTTGCCGGGCGCCCCTCACCACGTTGAGCAGCTGCGGAGCGGGGCGTGACGGTGATCAGTTGCGTCGAGCGAGCCAGTCGTTCCAGCTCACGGGACCCGCCCCGTCCTCCAGCTGGTGCACGATCTGCTCGGTCATCCAGGCCCGAAGCGCGCGGAGCTCGGGGGACGAGGCCAGGGTGAGGAGGGTCGCCTCCTCACACAGCGCGTCCGCGGCCTTCACCGCGGCCTGCAGCGCCTGGACCTCGACACTGAACTCGCGTGGCATCGCCATGTCGACGTCGATGTACTCCTTGCCGGCCGCCGCTGCCTGTTGGGCGATGCGGCGCCCGGTGTGGCGGGCGTGCGCGGGTCCGCTCAGCAGCCCTTGGAGCTCCTGCGCGAGTACCCGGGACCGCGGGTTGTCCCGGTCTGCGGCGATCAGCTGAAGTTCCCGGACCAGTTCGTCGAGGTGCTGGTCCTGGCGGAGACTCAGTCGAACGGGGCAACCCTCCAGGCGAACCAGCCCCCACCCGCCCGGAAGTCCGCCCTCGAGCGGATCTGGCGTCTCCTCGGTGTTTGTCCGTGGGAGACGCACGCCGTGCTCGTCGGAGCTCTCGGGGATATCGGCCCAGATCCGCTTGCCGCCCTCGGTCTTCTCCACACCCCACTCGGTGGCCAGGATGGAGACGATTGCGAGTCCGCGACCGGTCGTCGGTTCGTCGTTCAGCGCAAGGACGTCGAGGTCGTCGTCAGGGTCGGGGAAGCCGGCACGCGGCACCACCGCCTCGGCAGGTGTGCGGCCGTCGTCCTCGACGCTGATGCGCACCGCATCTTCGAGCGGGCGCATCGCGATCTCCATGAACGTGCTCGCGCTGTGCAGCGCGGCGTTCGCGGCGAGCTCGCTCACGCACAGCGTCGCGTCGTCGACCAGCGCGGCCAGGCCCCATGACAGCAGCCCGTCGGTCACGAACCTTCGGGCACCGGGCACGCTGGCCGGGTCCGCTGCCATGCGGACCCTGAACTCTGCCGTCCCTACACCCACGAACGCGTTGTCCCGCACCCCGTCGATGATGCCCCAAGTCGGACGGGAACGTACCAAAAAGCTACGAGTCGAGCCACGCTGCTGCCCTGCGCGACGACGCGCGTGACAGCCAGGCGTCCTGGACGACCTCCCTCAGCTCCTCCCGCGACAGCTCACCGATCCGACTGGCCCGCAGGAGCACCGACGGGTGGCCGTCGAAGTGCGCAGTCGTGAAGAAGGGCGTCGACTCGTCCTGGACCAGGGCCTCCTTGTCGGCTTCGGAGGCGACCCAGAACGCGATCACGTCGGCGTAGCGCTCCCCGGTCACGGGATCGACCGCGTCGGGCCGGGGATTGCGGAAGAAGATGAACGACTTGCCACCCACCTGGTAGACCGGGTTGCCGAGTGTCCCGTGCTCCACCGTGACGTGCGGCATCGCCCGAGCCAGCTCGTGCACGTCCTCGACCCGGGCTCTGCGACTTCTGCCCGACATACGAGCAGCGTAAGGGGCTGCGGACCGGGCGTGGAGCGTCGCAGACAGCCGGTCCTTGCGCACGGCGGGACCTTGGGCCCTTCCGCTGGAAACGTGCCGGCTGCAGTTTGGAGGCTTCGGGGAGGCCTCGGCGGAAGGAGCCGCGTGATGCCCGACCTGAAACATGTGCGGTCTACCGCAACCGACTTGTTGTACCGGCCGAAGAGGTGGATGTACCGCGGCGGACGCCCGCATGGCCTCGCTCGCGCGATGAACCGGGCGTCGGCGCTCCAGTTCTCCGCCGGCCATCTGTCACCGACGCGTGCCGTGACGCTGGAGGTGGTCGGCCGCCGCAGCGGCCGGACCATCTCGTTCCCGGTCGTGGTCGCCGACTACCAAGGTGAGCGGTATCTGGTCTCGATGCTGGGCCAGGAAGCCAACTGGGTGCGCAACGTCCGCGCTGCCGGCGGGCGAGCGGTGCTGCGCCGTGGCGGTCACGAGGCGGTGCATCTGACGGAGGTCGACGTCGGGTCACGCGCGCCGATCCTGCGCCGCTACCTGGAGGTGGCGCCCGGAGCGCGCCCTCATGTACCCGTGGACCGGCACGCCCCGCTGGAGGACTTCGAGCACATCGCCGCACAGTTCCCCGTATTCCGCATCACCACCGTTGCGGCTCACCCGGTCGATGTCCTCGGCGAAGCGGGGACTCGACCGCAGGCGACGCTGGAGCTGAGTGCGCACATGACGGTGCGTCCCGGGCAGCTGGACGGGTTCAGGAGACAAGCCGCCGAGTGCATTCGGGTGACCCGCGAGAAGGACACCCGGACGCTGCGCTACGACTGGTTCCTGAGCAGTGACGGCACCGAGTGCGAGGTTCGGGAGGCGTACGTCGACGCGCAGGGCCTCATAGAGCACCGGGCTCACGTCGAGGCCGCCTTGAGCACGCTGTTCGTGAAGTTCGCCGACAACCACTTCATGACCGTGTACGGCGATGCCGCTCCGGAGCTGCTCGACCTCGCGGAGACTCATCACATGACCGGACACATGAAGTGGTTCTCCTTCTTCGACGGGCTCGGCTCCGACATGTCCCCCTGACCGGCAGGGCGGCAGGGCGGCAGTGCTCGTGCGCCGGATTCAGAACGCGGTCCGGAGATGGCTGCGAGCGTCGGTGACGCGGCGGTCCTCGTAGATCTCGCCTGACCTCGCGAGAGTGCGCCACGGCCGGGCGTAGTTCAGGGCGCCGTCGAGCGCCGGCGAGTCCCGGTCCAGCATCCCGACGACCAGCTCGGCGGTGCCGCCGGCCTGGACGAGACTCTGGCCATGCGGGCCGATCAGCCCGGAGGAGAAGAGGGCGGTGCACTGGGCGGGGACGGAGAGGCTGACCCAGTAGTTGTTGATCGCTGCGTACGCCTTCGCCTTCGTCTCGAAGATGGAGTCCACCGGGTAGGCAGACAGCAGCAGACAGTCCACGCCCAGTCGCTCGTACTCGGTGAACAGCTCTGGAAAGTTGATCTCGATGCAGATGGTGCAGCCGAACCTGAAACCGTCCACGTCGAAGACGACGGGCTCGAAGCCGGGCGCGTAGAACCGGGTGATCTCCGTGTGGGAGCAGATGCGCTTGTCGTACCGGTCGACCAGCCTGCCCTCGTCCGAGATCACGTACATGCTGTTGTGCGGGCGGTTCGGTGGGGTCAGTGGGTGCGCAGACCCGAGCACCACCCATAGCGACAGCTCCGCCGCGAGCGCGGCCACCGCTTCGAGCTCCGCACGGACCTGTGACCAGTCCACGTCGGCCCAGTCCTGGATCTGCTCCACCGCGTAGCCCGACAGCGTGCCTTCCGGGAAATGGACGAGCCGCGCCCCGTCGCTGGCGGCTTCACGCATCATCCGGCGCACCGTCCGGCCGTTCTCCACAGCGTCCTTGGTCACGACTGGCTGGGCAACCGCCAACCGGAAGGTGCGAGTCAGCTCCATCGGCTCAGCGTAGTGACCGCGACACTGACGTCGCGGCACGTCGGTCTCCGCCCTGCCTCCCGGCAACCGCCTGGCGTGTGCTCAGGGCAGACTGTCGGCATGAAGTTTCTCGAGGTGCCCGGTCTGGGGCCGGTCAGCCGCGTCGGGCTGGGGACGTGGCAGTTCGGGTCGCGCGAGTGGGGTTACGGCGAGAGCTACGCCTCGGGCGCCGCACGCGAGATCGTCGCACGCGCCCGTGACCTCGGGGTCACCCTGTTCGACACCGCCGAGATCTACGGTTTCGGCAGGAGCGAGCGGATCCTGGGGGAGGCGTTGGGCGACGACCGCGACCGCGTCGTCGTCGCCAGCAAGGTGTTCCCGGTAGCGCCGTTTCCTGCGATCCTCCGGCGCCGCGCGGAGGGAAGCGCCCGGCGGCTGCAGGTCCGCCGGATCCCGCTGTACCAGGTGCACCAGCCCAACCCGGTCGTGCCCGACTCGGTGATCATGCCGGGGATGCGCAGCCTGCTGCAGGACTCGAGGATCGGCGCCGTCGGGGTGTCGAACTACTCGCTGCGCCGATGGCAGCAAGCCGACGATGCCCTCGGGCAGCCGGTCGTGAGCAACCAGGTCCACTTCTCTCTGGCACATGCCGGCCCGCTGGAAGACCTCGTGCCGTTCGCCGAGCGGGAGAACCGCATGGTGATCGCCTACAGCCCGCTGGCGCAGGGCCTTCTGGGCGGCAAGTACACCGTGGACAACCGCCCCGGCGGGATGCGGGCGGCCAACCCGCTGTTCGGCAAGGAGAACATGCGCCGGGCGGCTCCCCTGCTCGACACCCTGCGTCAGGTCGCCGACGCCCACGACGCCAAGCCCGCGCAGGTGGCCCTGGCCTGGCTGATCAGCCTGCCCCAGGTGGTCGTCATCCCCGGTGCGTCGAGCGTCGAGCAGCTCGAGTCCAACGTGGCCGCCGCCGACCTCGAGCTCGACGCGGCTTCCCAGGCGGCGCTGACCGAGGCCGCGAGGGCTTTCACTCCCATCTCTGCGGCCTCCACGCTGATCGGCGAGCTGAGGGACCGAATCGGCATCTAGGCGGACCCGGCCCGTTGCGGGGACCGCGCTGCGAACGCCGGCGCGTGCTCGGGTCGTAGCCCGACGCCGATCACGTAGGCCGTCACCGACGACATCTGGGGAACCCGCTGCAACAGCGCCAGCACCGCCTTCGGTGGACCCATGCGCTGCCCCTCGAGGATCGGCGCCACGAAGCCCCGGTGCATGAGTCGCTGGAGGGCCTGGACGACGATCGTCGGCCAGAGCCTGCGTCTGCGCACCGCCGCGAGGTCCTTCGGGGTAACCGCCCCTCGTGTCAGCGGGCCGGCCAGCAGGGTGGCTGCGGCCACCGCGTCCTGCACGGCGAGGTTGATCCCCACTCCACCCACGGGCGACATCGCATGCGCTGCGTCGCCGATGCACAGCAGGCCGTCGACATGCCAGCGGTTCAACCGGTTCAGCCGCACGTCGAGATGCTTGACGTCGTCCATCGACTCGAGCGCGTCGACGCGATCTGCCAGCTCGGGCATGAGCTCGGCGATGTCCCGTCGGAAGCTCTCGACGCCTCTGGCGCGCAGCTGGGAGTCCGTCCCCTTCTTGGCGATGTAGGCGAACTGCAGGAAGTCCTCGCGCGGGATGACCACCGCGAAACGTCCCTTGGCGGCCCGCGGGGTCAGCGAAGACGGGTTGTCCTCCGGCGTACGAGGGAGCCGGAACCACCAGGCGTCGATCGGAACGCGGAACTCCTTGAGTGGAAGGTCCGCCTGCCGGCGGGCAAGTGACCACCGACCGTCGCACGCGACAACCAGATCGGCACGGATCTCTCCGGTCGTGCCGTCCGGCCTGCGGTAGAGCACCCCCTGCACCCGGTCGCTGCCCTGAACCAGGTGTGTCACCTCGGTGTGCATCCGCAACGTGAACGTCGGCTCGTCGGCCCCGGCATCGGCCAGCAGGTCGAGGAGATCCCACTGCGGCACCATCGCCACGTAGGGATACCGCACCTTCAACCTGCGGAAGTCGGCCAGCACCACGGTGCGGTGGTTGTCGATCGGGAAGGCCACCTCGTCCACCCTGCTCTGAGGCAGCTGTGCGAACCGCTCGCTCAGGCCCAGCTCGTCGAGCAGCTGCAGTGTCGACGGGTGCACTGTGTCGCCGCGGAAGTCGCGGAGGAAGTCGCCGTGCTTCTCCAGCACGCAGACCTCGACCCCGGCCCGAGCGAGCAGCAACCCGAGCACCATCCCGGCGGGTCCACCACCGACGACCACGCAGGTCGCATGCTCGCTCATCAGGCCCCCGATCTCCGCACGCTCCTCCGGTTCACCGTACGACCGGTCGGACAGCCCGGTCGACCGGCGCGTGGGCACTTGTCACCTCGAGGCGAGGTCAGTCGGTCACCCGGAACAGGCCGTGGGCGCCACGCTCGGCGTCGACCATGATGTGCGAGACGAACGGGTAGGTCCCGCGCTCCGGGAAGGTCAGCTCGACGAACCCGCCCTGGGAGGCGCCCAGGGCCAGGCTCTGCGCGCCGCCACCGCCTCCGCGCAGCAGGTAGGCACCCTCGGCGTACGCCGTGTCGAACTGCCCGCCCACCACGTGGAAGGACGTCGGCCGGTTCGGTCCCGCATCGAGCACCCACACCCTGACCCGTTCGCCCGTGCGTGCGACGAGCGGGCGGGCGTCGTACTGGTAGGCATAGCCGTTGAAGACCACCGCATCGGGCTGCTCGTCCCGCACCTTGTCGACATCTACCTCGCCACCCTGCTTGCCGAGGTAGAGCTCGGACTGCACGAGGACGTAGCTGCGGTCGACCTTGGGGAGGTCGGGCGGTTCGATCACGACGGCGCCGAACATGCCGTTGGCGATGTGGGCCGACATCGGCATCGAGGAGCAGTGGTACATCCAGACGCCCGCCTTGGTGGCGGTGAACCGGTACACCAGCGACTGGCCCGGGGCGATGGTGCGCATGGGGGCTTGGGGTGCGAGCGACCCCGCATGGAAGTCGACGGAGTGGCCGATGGTGCCGTCGTTGACGAGTCGGATCACGAAGGTGTCACCCACACGGCCGTGGAGCACGGGTCCGGGTGCGGAGCCGTTGTACGTCCACAGCCGCTGCCGGATCCCTGGAGCCACCTCGCGTTCGGTCTCGGTGACGGTGAGGGTACGTCGATGAACCCGACCGGGCTCGAGAGGCGGAAGCTCGGCGTCGTGGGCGGAGAAGCCCTTGCCCGGCCGCGTCATGGGGTCGATCCGCGCAGCTGGACCGGGAGACGTGGCCATGTCGTGTGAGGCCGGGTCGGCCGGGGTCGAGGCGGGGCCGTGCTGATGCGCCGCGTGACGGGCACCGGCCGCCGAAGCGAGCCCGGTCGCCCTGACCGTCAGCACCATGCCCATCTGGCGGTGGCCCAGCACCGAGCACCAGCCTTCGACGTCCCGACCCACGACACCCACGTCGACGGTGGTGGAGTCCCCGGGCGAGAGGCGACCGCTGTCCTGGCCGGAGTCGAGGACCAGGTCGTGGACGTCGTGGTCGTCGGTGTTGCTGAGCTTGATGAGGAGCCGGGTGCCCGCAGGGACCTCGATCGTGGCGGGGTAGAAGCGCATGTCGCGCGCCTCGACCTCGACCGTCCGGGTCTCGCCGTTGGCGGTGACACCGGCCGATGCCGTCGCTTCGTGACGAGCACCCGCGAGGGCTGCCGGGTCGATGGCCACCCCCACGGCGACTGCGAGGACGACGGCGGCCAGACCGGTTGCGGCGAGACCCGTGAGCTGGCCGGCCGGACGGCTCCCGTCCGGGTTCGCGGGTCGGCGCTCGCTGGCTGGTGGGGCGGCCACCACTGAAGCTGCCTTGGCCCTGTGGGCGGCACGGATCGCGATCACGAGCAGGGGCAGGAACGCCGCCAGTGCGCCGAGGACGAGGGTCGCGGAGACGACACGCACTGCGCTCGGCACGGGCAGCGCCGCGACGAGCAGTCCCGCGTTGACCATGGTCACCCGCAGGGCGCCGCCGCGGTCGAGGACCCTGTTGGCCGCCCGGACTGCGGAGGGCCCACCGCCCAGGGCCATCGGCACCAGGTAGGAGAGGGCGCCGAGAAGCACCTGGGCTCCGAACCCGGTGGCGAGGAACGGGGTGAGCCAGGAGAGCCGGTCGTCGACCACCTCCCAGCTGCGAGCCGTCGCGACACCCACAGCCAGGGTCGCCAGTGAGCCGACGAGCCAGGTCAGGCCCGCGAGGACGGACCAGGTCGGGTACGACGACGGGCGCTTCGCGATCGCTGTGCGGGCGAACGGCACTGCGACGAGCCCCAGGCCGCCGAGATAACCGGCGAGGCCGGCGACCACGGCCAGGCGGGCGCCCAGCAGCGCCCCGCCACCGATGACGAGCACCGAGGCCGTGAGCACCGGAAGGGCATGCCGGGCAGCACGCTCGGTGCCCTCGGCCATCCTGGTGCGCAGCATGGTGGGCCACAGGGTCACCAGCGTGCCGACGACGGTGAGGCCCATCCAGCCGAGCAGGTTCGTCGACGCGTGGGCGAGCTTCATCTGGCCGTGCATCGGGTCAGGGAGCCCACGAGCCAGAATCGTGCCGAGCGTGGCACCGACCGGCAGCAGCGCCGCCGCGACGACGTAGTAGCGGACCGTCGCCCCGAAGCGCGACGGCAGGGCGCGGCGCAGCTGGAGGGCCAGCGCGAGACCGTGCCAGCCGACCGCCGCGACGACGAAGACCGCCCCGGCCAGGGTCACCGGCCAGATGTCGCTCAGCACTCCGGTCACGACGAGTGCCACGCCGACGTTGAGCAGGAGCAGCCGAGTCGACTGCAGCCTCCGGTCGCCCTCGTGCGGAGCGGTGTGCAGCAACGCGTCGGCGAAGTGCCTGCTCCACACGAGGATCGCGTGGGTCGCAGCACCGAGCAGGAGCAGGTGGATCATCAGCCAGCGCGGTGCCGGTACGAACGGGTGCGCGAGCGCCGCGACACCGGTCGCCACGAGCCAGAACACCACGGGCAGGTCACGCAGCGGCCAGAAGCCGCGGGTGGCTCTGGTCATCGCGGGGCTCCTGGGCGAGCGCTGCGTGACAGTACCCAGACGACGACCCCCACGAAGCCGAGCAGGGAGGCGATGTTGAGCGCCCCGCCGACCTGCCAGGCAAGCCGGACGCCGAGTGCGTCGCCGACCCACAGGCGCAGGGCGAGCGAGGCGTGCAGCGCGGCAGCCGGCACCAGGAGCGCTGGGTGGTAGGTCATCGGCAGGCGGAGCACGGCAGGCAGGATCACCGGCGCATGAGCCATGATCATGGAGATCGTGAAGCCCAGGAACACGGCATGCACCAGCGCGTCGTACCTGACTCCCTCGGTGGCCGGACCGCCGACCAGCCAGACGGCTGCCGCTACAGCGAGCCAGAAGTAGCCGGCGAGCATGCTCGCGGCCATGAACCTGACCAGGCCGCCGGTGCGGACGGTACGGCGGGCGACGTCATGCGCCGCCAACCAGCCGACGAGAAGGAGGAGCACAAGGCCCAGAGCGGGTGCGCCGGCTGCCGGCCAGAGCAGGGAAGCCGTGACGGTCACGAGCACCGCAGCAGAGAGCACGACCAGCCTGTGCCCGGCTCCCGGCCCCATCGCGATCCGCGCCAGCTCGAGCCGCTCTCCGGCGATCGTGAGCACGATGAACCCGACGAGCCAGGGAAGCAGGGCGGGCACTTGGACACTGCCGAGCCACAAGGTCGCGGCGCCGACAGCGAGGACGGCGCCGAGGCCTTGGATCAGGACTGCGTCGTCGCGCTGACGCCGCCAGAGGGGAACGTAGAGCGCGGTCAGAGCCACCGTCCCCGCGAGCAGGGCGCCGCGGCCGACGACGAGGGGGGCGGGGGACAGGAGCAGGACCGCGCCGGCACCGAGAAGCCCCGGGGCCAGGAAGCCGGCTGGGCGGCCGAGCGCCACCGCTCGCTCGAGCGCGATCAGGGTGCCGACGAAGCCGAGCACCAGGAGCATGCCGTGCACGTCGGGGAGCCGGTCGGCAGAGACCGGGGCGGGGAGCCCGATGAGCATCAGCGCGGCGTCGAGGCCGGCGACGAGGGCGACGCCGCCCGGAACGAGGAAGGGGAGCCGCCGGAGTCCGTCGTGGCGGCGGGTGGCGGCGCGCTCCTCTCGTTGTGGGGAGGCCATCGTCGTGGTCATGGGCGAGGGGTGCGGGTCAGGAGCGCCAGGCGGCAGGCGCCGGGCTCCGCGAACGGCTCGAGGTCGGTGCGCGTGCTGTCGACGCCGTACTCGTCGAGCGCACCCCGGACGATGCCCAGGTGCACGCCGCACACCACGTCGGGGAACTCGCGGGCGGTCTCGAGGAGGGGGCAACGGGTGAGGCGTGCGGTCGTGGCCCGGTCGTCGGCCTCGGGGGAGAAGCCGATCTCATCGAGGAGCTTCACCACCTGACGTCTGGCGGCCACAGCGCCGGAGCCCTCCGGCGTCCCCGCCTTGCGTGCGAGCTCGTGGCCCCAGGCGTGGCCTGCCGCGACCGCGTCGGCGCGAGGGTCCTGGCTGGTGCGGCTGATGTGGGCGGCAAGCGTGGCGGCAAGTCCGGCGTACTCCGAACCCGCTGCGTCGACGTCGGGCTCGGTCGCCTTGTAGCGCCACGCCGGCCGGCCGCGGCCGCTCGGCTCGCCGCGGAAACGGTGCACGAGCCCGCGCGCGACGAGCGCGTCCAGGTGCTCTCGCAGCGTGTTGGCGTGCAGGCCGGTCAGCTCGGTGAGATCGGCGAGCGTGCTCGGCTCGCTGGTCTCCCGAAGTGTGTCGAGCACGCCCGCCCGCGAAGCCGAGAGCGGGCGCCCGTCGCGGACGGCCGTGGTCGGTCGGGGCCCGAAGCCCGGCCGGCTGAAGTTGGCCGGAATATTTTTCACGGGGTTTACTGTAGTAAATTAGTGAGCGGGCCGCCACCTGGTGGCCAGAGCTGGAAGCCGATGAAGGCGGAGGAAGAGATGGACATCGTGATCGCGTCAACGGAAGCGGACGCACGGGCGGCCGAGGCTGTCGAACAGCACCACGCTCAGATGGCGGGCGCCCTCGCGGCGCGGGTGGAGGCGCTCGTGACCGCTGCCGCAGCGAGGGACGAGGTGGCGGCCGATGCCGCGCGCTCGGACCTGACGGCGTGGTGCCAGAGCGAGCTCGTGCCGCACGCGCTCGCAGAGGAGAAGGCGATGTACCCGGCGGCGCAGGCCAAGCCCGAGGGCCGGCTGCTCGTCGAGGGGATGCTCGCCGAGCACACGACGATCACGGGCCTGGTCCAGCTCGTTGCCGCGACGAAGGACCCGGTGCGCGCCGCCGCGGCCGCGAAGGCGCTACAGGTGGTGTTCGACAGTCACCTCGCCAAGGAGAACGAGCTGGTTCTGCCGCTGCTGGTCAGCGCGCCTGACGTCTCGGTGGCGCAGCTGCTCGGCGGCATGCACGAGCTCCTCGGGGCGGGGGAGGCCCACGGTCACGACCACGGCCACGGCCATGCCCAGGGACACGGTCCTGACACCGTCGGTGCTGAGGGCGCAGAGGCGACCTCACACGACCCAGGCCACGGCGGTCACAACTGCAGCTGTGGCGAGGTGGACGGTCCGGGCTACCCCGAGCTCGACGCCCGTCAGGTGCCGCATGCGATCCGGCACGCCACGATCTTCGGCGCCCTCGAGGCCGTGCGCCCCGGTGGCGGCATGATCCTGGTCGCACCGCACGACCCGCTGCCGCTGCTCGCGCAGATCGAGCAGCGCAACCCCGGTGTGTTCGAGGTCAGCTACGTCGAGCGCGGCCCCGAGGCGTGGCGGCTCGCGTTCGTCCGGGCGTAGTGGCCGGAGGGCGTCGGTCGAGGTAGCCGCCCGTCGTACCGCCGTCCCTCCCGCGCGCCCGTCGGTTTCCCAAGGTCCCCTGGGAAAACAGAACTCCCCTCGGTGAGCTCACCGAGGGGAGTGGTGCTGTACGAGGTCCCTTGGAACCTGCGTCAGGTGGAGCCGCAGCCGGGAATCACTTCCAGCGTTCGGTCGCCGGCGTGAAGTCGAGGCCGCGCTCGCCCGTGTAGATCTGCTTGGGCCGGGCGATCTTCTGCTCCGGGTCCTGCACGAGCTCGAGCCACTGGGCCAGCCAGCCCGTGGTCCGCGGGATCGCGAACAGCACCGTGAACATCTCCGGCGGGAACTGCAGGGCCTCGTAGATCAGGCCGCTGTAGAAGTCCACGTTGGGGTAGAGCTTGCGCTTGACGAAGTACTCGTCCTCGAGCGCGATCTTCTCCAGCTCCAGCGCGATCTGCAGCAGCGGGTTGACACCGGTCACCTCGAAGACCTCGTCCGCGGCCTTCTTGATGATCTTCGCCCGCGGGTCGTAGTTCTTGTACACCCGGTGGCCGAAGCCCATCAGGCGCTCCTTGCCGTTCTTCACGCCCTCGATGAAGTCGGGGACCTTGTCCACCGAGCCGATCCGTCGGAGCATCCGGAGGACTGCTTCGTTGGCGCCGCCGTGGAGGGGACCGTAGAGCGCGCCGATGCCGGCGGTGACGGCCGAGTAGGGGTCTACCTGCGTGGAGCCGACAGCTCGCACCGCGTTGGTCGAGGCGTTCTGCTCGTGGTCGGCATGCAGGATGAACAGCACCTCGAGCGCCCGCACCAGCCGCTCATCGGCCTGGAACTTCGGCTCGCTCATCCGGAACAGCATCGCGAGGAAGTTCGCGGCGTAGCCGAGGTCGTTGTCCGGGTAGACGTACGGCTTGCCCTGCGCGTGGCGGAAGGACCAGGCGCCGAGGGTCGGCATCTTCGCGATCAGCCGGACGATCTGCATGTGGCGGTTCTCGGCGTCGGAGATGTTGCGCGACTCGGGGTAGAACGTCGAGAGCGCCCCGACCGAGGCCAGCAGCATGCCCATCGGGTGGGCGTCGTACCGGAAGCCCTCCATGAAGCGGCGGACGTTCTCGTGCACGAACGTGTGGTACGTGATCTCGTGCACCCACGACTCGTACTGCTCCTTGGTGGGCAGCTCGCCGTGGATGAGGAGGTAGGAGACCTCGAGGTAGGTGGACTTCTCCGCGAGCTGCTCGATCGGGTAACCGCGGTACTCGAGGACGCCCTTCTCACCGTCGATGAACGTCACGGCACTGCGGCACGAGGCGGTGTTCACGAAGCCGGGGTCGTAGACCGCGAGGCCGGGGCTGTC
Source organism: Nocardioidaceae bacterium (assembly GCA_035297905.1). Classification (GTDB taxonomy): domain Bacteria; phylum Actinomycetota; class Actinomycetes; order Propionibacteriales; family Nocardioidaceae; genus Nocardioides_C. The sequence goes on along the minus strand of DATGYO010000002.1, from coordinate 578 downwards.
CTCGTCGACGCGGATCTTGCCCATGTCGGCGGCCTTGATCGCGCCGTCGAGGATCGGTACTTCATACTCTTGACCTGTCCGGTTGTCGCGGACGGTCAGGGTCTCGCCGGTGTTAACGGCGCTGCCCGATTTGGATTCAGTGGCCGTGCTGTCGGTCACGTCGGCTCCTCGCTGAGTCGGGACCGTCCTGGACCCGTACACGCGCCTTGGGTCAAAGTGCGCGTCGGGGGACGTCGTACTGTTGGGTCACACTGCGGTCGGACTGCGGTCACAGTTAGTCCTGTCTAACTTATGCCGGAAGTGTCCTCGGGGGGAAACCGGGGTCGTTTTGACCATGGGCGGAACCCGCCGGTAGTCTTGGCGGTCGCGGCATGTTCTGGCATGGGCTCCTCGCAGTCCGCTGTTTGGCCGCCACCGGCCCGTGACACGGGTCGAAAGACAACCGATTTCGATGAGAAGGCAAACAACCGTGCGTACGTACAGCCCGAAGCCCGCTGACATCCAGCGCGAGTGGCACGTCATCGACGCCACCGACGTGGTGCTCGGACGCCTCGCCGTCCAGACCGCGACGCTGCTTC
>DATGYO010000001.1:0-6445 GCA_035297905.1 Nocardioidaceae bacterium | reverse complement strand
CCTCGGCATCCCCCTCCTCATGTACGCCCGTCGGCTGTTCACCAGCGCCGTGAGGTTGATGCTGCCTCCGTCTGTGGCGCATCCCGTGAAGGAGATGGAGAAGACGGCGCGCAAGAAAGGGCGGAAGGCGAAGTCGACGGTTCCGGACGCCACTTCGAAGACTGCCGAGAAGGGTCGCAAGGCACAGTCGGCTGTCTCGGACGCTGCCGGGAAGACTGCGAAGAGGACGCGCAAGGTCGCCCGCCGCCAACGCAAGAAGCTCGCCTGATCCCGGCGCCCTGCTGAGGGGCCCGCGCGCCTCAGACCCGGACCGCTGGGCCCTGCGCGAGCCACCACTCCGCGGCGGTGCGCTGCCACTCCGGCGCGTTGCGCGACCGGGCGATGACCTCGAGCCCGGGAGAGCCCGACATGCCGAGCGCGTACAGCTTCGCGCGCTCGCGCTGCGACCACTGCTCCCGCAGCGAGGTGCGGATCACCTGGTCCGAGAACGCGGTGAACGTCATGTGCCCGATGCCCTGGACGATGTAGGTGCCGACGTCGTCGACCGGGTCGTCGAGGAAGCTGAGCATCCGAAGCCGGTGCGAGTCGTCGCTGAGGTAGCGGGCCAGCGTCGCTGCCCGGGTCCGCACGGGCGTGGGCGCGTTGGCGGCTCCCAGCAGGGCAAGCAGCCCGTCGGCCACCGCGCTTCCGAAGGGCGAGGCGGAGATCAGCAGCGAGGCGAGGTGGCGGCGCTCGGAGTCGCGGTGGAAGAGCGCCTCGCGCACCAGCCGCGCGAGCATCCGGTCCTCGTCGTACACCGGGTCGTTGGGCACCGCTGCCCGCGCGGACTCCGCGAGGTCGTGGGAGAGTCCTCGCGCCACCATGGGGGCGAGGTCCTCCCCCGACTCGACGACGTAGCCGAGCTTGCGCCGGCCTGCCTTCATGGCCGCCTCGGTCAGCGTCGAGCGCAGGCCCTCGGGCAGGGAGGCGATCAGCTCGGCCAGGTCCTCGGCGGCCTTGACCGGGTTCGCCCGCCAGATCTTCAGCACCATCATGTCGAGCCGGGTGCGCTCCTCAGGTGAGAAGTCACCGCGCGTGACCTTCTGCGCGGCCAGCCAGACCGCGAGCGCGTAGACCGACTCCGTGGGTGGGTTCTCGATCAAGTCGAGCACCATCTTCGCTGCCTTGCGCGTGGGGAGCTGGTCGAGCAGGCCGATGGGGTTGGTCAGGACCTGCGCCCCCGGGGACTTCACGTGCTGGGCGACCGCGTCGGTGAGGAAGTCCTGTGCTCGCGGGACCGAGGCGACGTTCATGGCTGCGGTGCTGTACTGCCGGTACGGGACCTTCACCGACCTCGGCAGCAGGTTGACCACCTGGTGCGCGAGGGCCTCCCAGGTGTGGGCCCGCAGGTGCACCAGCGGCACCGCCGCCAGGTACCACCCGAGCTCCTGCCAGTCCGTCGCCCGCGCCTGACCTTCCTCGGCGCACTCGATCAGCTCGTCGAGCCGCACCGAGAACTCCTTCGACGACGGGTCGAGCTGGGGTCGGACCACCTTGGCCTTCACGCCGGGGATCGCGGCCCGCATATAGCCGGTGAGCGACGAGATCTGCCCGGTGTCGAGCCCGAGCGCCCTCTCGTAGGACGACATGCCCTCGTAGGAGATCGGGATCTCGCCCGACTCCCAACGACTGACGAGGCTGCGGCTCGCGTTGCACCCGACGTCCTTGAGGGCGAGCACGAACCGTCGTCCGTCCGCCATCTCGGGGTCGACGTGGTGGAGCCTCGACATCGCCAGCAGCCAGCCGATCCGGGCGTCGATGTCGGGCCGGCGGGAGTTCAGGGGCGTCTCGTCGTACGCGATCTTCTGCACGCGTCCGGGGCGGCGGACCGACGTCATTGCACCCCTCTTCCTCGACGCAACAGATGAGCGCCAAGCATAAGGCCGTCCCGTGACACAAGCGTTTGCAAACGTCAAGAACCGGGCACCGACAGGTCGTGACGCTGGCGATGGCGGTTGCGATCGGCTGGGGAGTTCTGCTGTTGGAGGTGGCGGTCCTCGGCTGGTGGATCGCGAGGCACCACCGGTGAGGCGCGCGACCGCGTGGCCTCTCGCCGCCGTGCTGCTCCTCAGCGGGTGTGTCCCCGCGAGCCCCGACGTGGGCACCTACGACGACAAGGCGTCACAGACCCTCGGCTCCGCGGTCAGCGAGGTGCGGACCGTGCAGCGGGTGATGGAGACGTCGTACGACGGGCGCATGCTCCGTCCCACGGCGCGGACCCAGATGCGCTACAGCGAGGACGCCCTCGACACCGCCACCAGCGCGTTCACCGAGCTCAACCCGCCTCCGACGCGCGACCGTGTCTTCGAGAGGGCCAACACCCTGCTCGGTGATGCCGGCGACCTGGTGACCCGAGCCCGCATCACGCTCGAGCGGTCCGAGGAGAGGCGCTATCCCGGGCTCGCGAAGCAGCTGGGCAGGACCGCGAACCAGCTCGAGCGGCTCGAGGAGCGGTTGCAGTGAAGAAGCTCTTCGCGGTCGCGCTGGGCATCCTCACGGCCATCGGCGGGTTCGTCGACATCGGCGACCTGGTCACCAACGCCACGGTGGGGTCGCGCTTCGGCATGTCCCTGGCCTGGGTGGTGGTCGTCGGAGTCGTCGGGATCGTGGTCTTCGCCGAGATGTCCGGCCGGGTCGTCGCGGTCAGCGGCAGGCCGACCTTCGACATCATCCGCGAGCGGCTCGGCCCTCGCGTGGGTCTGGCCAACCTGATCGGGTCGATGGCGGTGACCCTGCTGACCTTCATCGCCGAGATCGGCGGGGTGGCGCTGGCGCTCGAGCTCGCGACCAGCGTGTGGGAGTACTTCTGGATCCCGTTCACCGCCGCGGCGGTGTGGCTCGTCCTGTGGCGGGCGAAGTTCCAGCTCGTCGAGAACGTCTTCGGTCTGATGGGCCTCGCCCTCGTCGTGTTCGCCGTCGCGCTGTGGCAGCTCGGCCCCGACTGGAGCCAGATGTGGCACACCGCCTCGACCGCGGCCAAGCCGGGCCAGGAGGCATGGCCGTCGTACTGGTACTACGCGGTCGCCCTCTTCGGAGCCGCGATGACGCCCTACGAGGTGTTCTTCTTCTCCTCGGGCGGCGTCGAGGAGAGGTGGACCGAGCGGGAGATCCCCACCGTGCGCGCGAACGTCTTCATCGGCTTCCCGCTCGGCGGACTTCTGTCGCTGTCGATCGCGGGGGTCGCGGCGGTGACACTGTTCCCCGCGAGCATCCAGGTCGAGACGCTCTCGCAGGTGGGGCTTCCCGTCGCGATCGCCCTTGGCAAGCTCGGGCTCGCCATCGCGATCCTGGGCTTCTTCGCCGCGACCTTCGGCGCCGCTGCAGAGACCGGCCTCTCCGTCGGCTACAGCATCGCGCAGTACTTCGGGTGGCAGTGGGGCAAGTTCGTCCGGCCCCGCGACGCCGCCCGCTTCCACGCCGTGGTGCTCCTCTCGACGATCCTGGCGGCCGTCGTACTCCTCACCACCGTCGACCCGATCCTCGTGACGGAGTTCTCGGTCGTCTTCTCCGCGCTCGCGCTGCCGCTGACGTACCTGCCGATCCTGATCGTGGCGAACGACCCGGCGTACATGGGCAGCCACCAGAACAGGTGGCTCGCGAACACCTTGGGCAGCGTGTATCTCGTGGTCGTGCTCGTCGCCTCGATCGCTGCCATCCCGCTGATGATCTGGACGAAGCTGGGGACGACATGACGGCACAGGAAACGGCTCTCGGGAAGATCGACGCGAACCTCGAGCTCATGGATCGGCAGGTTCTCGACAACGACGGCCGGATGATCGGCAAGGTCGACGACGTCGAGCTCGAGGAGCGCGACGACGGCCGGATCTACGTCAGCGCCCTGCTCAGCGGCCCGGGCGCACTCGGACCACGGATAGGTGGCGGCCTCGGCTCCATCGCCACCGGCACCTGGGCGAGGCTCTCGGGTCGCTCGGAGCCGGCGAGGGTGGACTGGTCGGAGGTCGCGTCGGTCGAGACCGCGATCAAGCTGGCAGTGGGGCGTACGACGGCCGCCATCGACGGCTTCGAGGTCTGGATGCGCGACCGGGTCATCGCCGCGATCCCGGGATCGAAGGTGCTTCCGAGATGAGCACCCGGCACCGGCTGAACGACCTCCTCGGGATGCGGATCCGCTTCGCCGACGGCCGGGACGGCAACGACGTGATCGACGTACGCCTCGCGCCGTCCGACCGGGTGCGCGGCCTCCTGAGCGAGTACGTCGTGGACGGACTCATCGTCGGGAAGATGCGCCCGGGGACGCTCTTCGGCTACGACCGCCACCCGAAGCAGGGGCCGTGGGTCATCCGGCAGGTCATCCGCTACCTGCACCGGGACACCGGCTACGTCGGCTGGGGCGACGTCGAGGACGTCGACTGGGACGCCCAGGTCGTGCACCTTCGGGTCAACGACCTGGAGCCGTTGACGCCTTCGTCCTAGCCGGGGTCGTTCCCCTCGCAGTCGCGGCACGTCCCGAAGACGGTCAGGTGCCCGATGTCGGTGGTGAACCCGTACACCTCACGCAGCTTGTCGGTCATCGGCGTGATCACCTCGGGCGCGACCTCGGTGATCGCGCCGCAGCCCCGGCAGACGAGGTGCACGTGGTCGGGCGTCGCCGTGGAGTGGTACGTCGGAGCGCGGTCGCTGATGTGGTTGTGCCGGACCAGGCCGAGCTCTTCGAGGAGCTCGAGGGTGCGGTACACCGTGGAGATGTTGACCGCCTGTGACTCCTCGCGCACGGCGGCGAGCACCTCGTCGGGCGTGGCGTGGCCGAGCCTGTCCACCGCGCGCAGCACGAGCTCGCGCTGTGGCGTGAGGCGGTAGCCCTTCGCGCGCAGGGTGGTCTGCCAGTCCGTCGAGCTCACCCGGCCCAGTCTATTGCGGGGCCTGTTGCGGGCCGCTGACCGTGCTCACGAACATGCCTCGCGCGTGTGGACCCGCAGTTCTGGGGCATCCCCTCGATGAGTCTTCCGGGGAGGGAAGTTGGAGCACATGCGCAAGATCGGCGTCGAGGAAGAGCTGATGCTCGTCGATCCCGACACAGGCCGGGTGACCGCGGTTTCGGCCGCGGCGCTGCGTGCGCGCGAGGACGCCACCGAGCGCGGCGAGGCGGGCGAGGATGCGCCGGTCGACCAGGAGCTGTTCCTCCAGCAGATCGAGACCGCGACCACCCCATGTCTGAGAGCCGAGGAGCTGGCCGCCGAGCTGGTCCGGGGTCGTCGCGCGGTGGGTGAGTCCGCCCGCGCCGCGGGAGCCGCGGCGGTTGCGGTTCCCACGCCGGTCCTCCCGAGCGACGAGCCCACGATCACCCCGAAGCAGAGGTACCGGCGGATCAGGGACGAGTACGGCGAGATGACCCGCCAGGCGCTGGTCTGCGGCATGCACATGCACGTCGACGTCTCGGGCGAGGAGGAGGCGGTCCGGGTCATGGACGGCATCCGCCCCTGGCTGCCGGTGCTCCTCGCGATGAGCGGCAACTCGCCCTACTGGGAGGGGCGCGACACGTGCTTCGCGAGCTGGCGGTCGCAGGTCTGGGGTCGGTGGCCGAGCAGTGGGCCGGCCGAGCCGTTCGGGTCGGCCGATGCCTACCGGTCGACCGTCGGGAAGATGATCGAGTGGGGCGCCGCCATGGACGACGGGATGCTCTACCTCGACGCCCGCCCCTCCTCGTCGTACCCGACCGTCGAGATCCGGGTCGCCGACGTGTGCACCGAGGTCGAGGACGCCGTGCTCATCGCCATCCTCGCGCGGGCTCTCGTGGAGACGGCGGCGTCCGGCCCGGCGCCCGCCGAGCACTGGCGCAGCGACCTGCTCCGAGCGGCGACCTGGCGCGCGGCGAGGTACGGCCTGTCCTCCACGCTCGTCGACCCCCGCACCATGGAGCTCGCGCCCGCGCGGGAGGTCTTCGAGTCCCTGCGCGCTCACACCCGGGAGGCGCTGCGCGAGAGCGACGACTGGGACCGGACCGGCGAGTCGTTCGAGCGACTGCTCGCGCAGGGCACGGGGGCGGCGCGGCAGCGCGCGGCCCACGAGGTCAGCGGCTCCGTCGCCGGTGTCGTGCAGGACCTCGTCCGTCGTACCGAGGCGTCGTGGAGCCCCACCGCCGACGTCGCCGGCTGACGCACGAAAACCCATCCTGACCTGCGGGAACAGCGAATCCTGCGAGTGAAGCGGGGTACTCCCACACCGTGCCACCGACGGTGGCCAACTCTTCACTCTTAGGAGTCACGAAATGACGCACGACACGATCCATTCGATGACCCGGACCGACGTACAGAAGGCAGCCGCCGCCGTTGGCGCGGTCTTCCTGGTCGTCGGCATCCTGGGCTTCATCCCCGGCATCACGACGAACTACGGAGCCATGACGTTCGCCGGCCACGAGTCCGGGGCGCACCTCCTCGGGATCTTCCAG